>CBIHOS010000216.1:0-8303 GCA_966211945.1 uncultured bacterium | reverse complement strand
GCTGGTTGCCGGGCGGGCCCGCCGCGCCGGCGGCCCGGCACGACCCATGCTGCGCCTTCGGGTGATCACGCCGCCGCCGCCGGTCACGACGACCCCGAGAAGACACGCATCGAACTGACGCTGATGGGCGTGTCGACCGTGCTGGCCCTGCTCGGCATCGGACTCGCGGCCTTCTTCTTCCTGCAGCGGCCGCAGGCCGCCGATGCCGCCGCGCGCAGCCTGTCGCCGCTGCACGGGCTGCTGCTGAACAAGTACTACGTCGACGAGGTCTACGACGCCACCATCGTTCACCCGCTGCGCGACGGTTCCTCCGCCGTGCTCTGGAAGGTGATCGACGTCCGCGTCATCGACGGCGCCGTCAACGGCACCGGGTATCTCGTACGCGAGGCGGCCGGCGCGCTGCGCCTGCTGCAGACCGGCTCGGTGCGTGTGTATGCGGCCTCGCTCTTCACCGGCGTGCTGCTGGTCCTGGGGTACTACCTCGCGCGATGACCTTTCCGCTGCTGTCCCTCACCGTCTTCGCGCCGCTGCTCGGCGCCCTCCTGCTGCTGGCGCTGCCGAACAAGGACGGCGCCCGTGACGGCCTGGTGCGCTATCTCGCGCTCGGCATCTCGCTCGTCGCCTTCGTGCTGACGCTCGTCGTCTGGCGCGCCTTCGACGGCACCTCGGCCGACTTCCAGCTGATCGAACGCCTGCCCTGGATTCCGGCCTTCGGCATCGACTACCACCTCGGTCTCGACGGCATCAGCCTGTGGCTGATCGTGCTCACCGGCTTCCTGACGCCGCTGGCGCTGCTGTCGTCGTGGCACGGCGTCGACCGCAAGGTGAAGGAGTTCAGCTTCTTCGTCCTGGCGCTCGAAACCGGCATGCTCGGCGTGTTCGTCTCGCTCGACCTGTTCCTGTTCTACGTGTTCTGGGACGCGATGCTCATCCCGATGTACTTCCTGATCGGGATCTGGGGCTACGACCAGCGCATCTACGCGGCGGTCAAGTTCATCCTGTACACGATGGCCGGCAGCGTCCTGATGCTGATCGCCATCATCGGCCTCGCGGTCCTGCATGCGCAGGCGACCGGGCAGTACAGCTTCAACGTGCTGCAGCTCTATCAGCTCACCATCGACGGACGCACCCAGTTCTGGTTCTTCCTGGCGTTCGCGCTGGCCTTCGCGATCAAGGTGCCGCTGTTCCCGTTCCACACGTGGCTGCCCGACGCGCACGTGCAGGCGCCGACCGCGGGCTCGGTCATCCTGGCCGGCGTGCTCCTGAAGATGGGCACCTACGGCCTGATCCGCTTCGCCTTCCCGCTGTTCCCCGACGCAGCGCTGCAGCTGGCGCCCTACATCGGCACGCTCGCGGTGATCGGCATCGTCTACGGCGCGCTGGTCGCGATGGTGCAGCCGGACATGAAGAAGCTCGTGGCGTACTCGTCGGTCAGCCACATGGGGTTCATCGTGCTCGGGATCTGCGCCGCCAACGTCCAGGGCATGCAGGGCGCCATCTACCAGATGCTGAACCACGGCGTCAGCACCGGCGGGCTCTTCCTCATCGTCGGCATGCTGTCCGATCGCCGGCACACGCGGCAGATCGCCGAGTACGGCGGCCTCAAGCACGTGACGCCGAAGCTGGTCGCGGCCTTCCTGATCGTCACGCTGTCGTCGATCGCGATGCCGGGGCTCAACGGGTTCATCGGCGAATTCCTGGCGCTGATGGGCGCCTACCGCTGGCGGCCCGGGCTCGCGGCGGTCGCCGCCACCGGCGTGATCCTGTCGGCCGTCTACATGCTGTGGATGTTCCAGCGGGTCAACTACGGACCGCTCACAAATCCCAAGAACAAGGGGCTGCACGATCTCGAACCGCGTGAATGGGCCGCGATTGGCCCGGTTCTCGTGATGGCGGTCGTGATGGGCGTGGTGCCGAACGTGTTCCTGACGCCGATGGCGCCGGCCGTCGATCGGCTGGTGGAGCGCCTGCACGCGCAACGCCCCGCCTTCGCCTCGGTGGCGCCGACGGCTTCGGCGGGCACGCCCACGCTCGCCTCGGTGGCGCCGACGGCTTCGGCGGGCACGCCCACGCTCGCCTCGGTGGCGCCGACGGCTTCGGCGGGCACGCCCACGTTCGCCTCGGTGGCTTCGACGGATCACCCCGCCACTCCGCCCGTGGACGCGACGACGAGGCCACGCGCCGTGCCCGCCGTCGCGGCGTCCGGGCCGCAGCCGGCCAGCGCATCCCTGACCTCGGAGCAGGCAGCCCGATGATGACCGACCTGCAAGCGATCATGCCGATCCTCATCGTCACGCTCACCGCGATCGTGACGATGGTGGCCGAGTCGTTCCAGCCCAAGGGCGAGCGCGTGCCGCTCGGCGGGCTCGGACTGATCGGCCTGACTGGCGCCGCCGTGGCGTCCATCCTGCTGTGGGGACGCGACCTCACCGGCTTCGGGGTGATGCGCGCCGACAACTTCGCGCTCTTCATCAACGTCACCCTCTGTGCCATTGGCCTGCTCACCATCCTCTTCTCGGGCCCGGTGGTCGACCGCGAGCGCATCCCGTCGGGCGAGTACTTCACGCTGACACTGTTCGGCATCAGCGGGATGATGCTGATGGCCGGCGCCACCGACCTGCTGGTGATCTTCCTCGCGCTGGAGGTGATGTCGCTGGCGGTGTACGTGCTCACCGGCATCCGGCGCAGCAGCGAGGCCGGGGCCGAGGCGGCGTTCAAGTACTTCATCCTGGGTGCATTCTCGAGCGCGTTCTTCCTCTACGGCGTCGCCTTCACCTACGCCGTGGTCGGCAGCACACGCCTGGAACAGGTCGCCGCGACCCTGGCCACGCAGGTCGGCGCGCCCGACGTGCTCGTCATCCTGGCGATGGGGCTGCTGCTGGTCGGGTTTGCATTCAAGGTGTCGGCGGTGCCGTTCCACATGTGGACGCCCGATGCCTACGAGGGCGCACCGACGCTGGTCACCGGCTTCATGTCGACCGGCGTCAAGGCCGCGGCCTTCGCCGCGTTCGTCCGTGTCTTCCTGTCGGCGTTCGAACCGCTGCACAGCGAGTGGGCGCCGGTCGTCTCGGCCATCGCCGTGGCGACGATGGTGCTGGGCACGACGGTCGGCGTGACGCAAGGCAACGTCAAGCGGATGCTCGCGTATTCGAGCATCGCCCACGCCGGCTACCTGCTGGTCGCCCTGATCGCCGCCAACTCGGTGGGCAAGGCCGCCATCCTGTTCTATCTGGCGTCGTACGGCATCACCAACGTCGCGGCATTCGGCCTGATCGCGCTGCTGTCCACCGAGGACCACCCGCACGACAACGTGCGCGACTTCGCCGGTCTCTGGCAGCGGCGGCCGGTACTGGCCGGTCTGATGACCATCTTCCTGCTGTCGCTCGGCGGCCAGCCGCCGCCCGCCCGTTTAGTCGCGAAGTGGGATGTGTTAGCTGCCGCCGGGCAGGAGGGTTACTTAGCGCTTTCCAACAAAGGCGTGCTGACCAGTGTCGTCTCGGTGTACTTCTACCTGCGCATCGTCGTGCTGATGTACATGTCCGACGATGTGGCGGTCGACCCGGCGCCGGTGGTGCCGCGCAGTGCGATGGCCGGACTCGCCCTGGCCACGGCGGCCATCTTCTACCTGGGTGTGGTGCCGACGCGCGTCATCGACCTCGCCGTGCAGAGCGTGCAGGGGCTTTTCTAGGGCCCTGGCCCAAGGCCCGGGAATTCCCTATGTCGACCATCCTCGTGACTGGCGGTGCCGGCTTCATCGGCGCCAACTTCGTGCACTACTGGCTGGCGCACCGCCCCGGCCGGATCGTCGATCTCGACAAGCTGACCTACGCCGGCAACCCGGAGAACCTGTCGGCGCTGGCCGGCAACGATCGCCACACGCTGGTCCGGGGCGACATCGGCGACCGCGCCATCGTTGCCGACCTGTTGCGGACGCATCGGCCCGTGGCGGTCGTCAACTTCGCGGCCGAGAGCCACGTCGACCGGTCGATTCACGGCCCCGCGGCGTTCGTCGAGACGAACCTAGTGGGCACCTTTGCGCTGGTCGACGAGGTGAAGGCCTACTGGAGCGCGCTCGAGGGCGAGGACCGCGATGCGTTCAGGTTCCTGCACGTGTCGACCGACGAAGTGTACGGGTCGCTCGGGGCCGACGATGCGGCGTTCTCGGAGGCGACGCCCTATGCGCCCAACAGCCCGTACTCGGCCTCCAAGGCCGGGTCCGACCACCTGGTGCGGGCCTACCATCACACCTACGGGCTGCCGACGGTCACGACCAACTGCTCGAACAACTACGGGCCGTACCAGTTTCCCGAGAAGCTGATCCCGCTGATCATCCACAACGCGCTCGCGGGCAAGCCGCTGCCCGTCTACGGCGACGGCCTCAACGTGCGCGACTGGCTGTTCGTCGAGGATCATTGCTCGGCGATCGCGCGGGTGCTGGAAGCCGGCCGCGTCGGCGAGACCTACAACGTCGGCGGCAACAGCGAGCGGCAGAACATCGCCGTGGTCCACACGCTGTGCGACATCCTGGACGAACTCGCGCCGCGGGCCAGCCGCTACAAGGACCAGATCACCTTCGTGCGCGATCGGCCGGGGCACGATCGCCGCTATGCGATCGACCCGACGAAGATCCGGACGGAACTGGCGTGGGAGCCCGCGTACACGTTCGAGCGCGGCATGCGCCAGACCGTGCAGTGGTACCTCGATCATCAGGAATGGGTACGGCGCATCACCAGCGGCGCCTACCGCGAGTGGGTGACCACGCAGTACGGCGGCTAGCAGCGCCGGAGGTCGGTTCCGTCAGCCAGCGGCTGACACAATCGCGCTCACCACCACACCATCACTCTCCTCCGGCACCGTGCGCGGGTCGAGCGTGACCTGATCGTCGACGATGCGGGCGATGACGGGCGTGCTGGCCTGGCGGAGCCGGGCCAGGAGGACATCCGGCGCCAGCGCGGCGGCGACACGGACCACCGTCGTCGGCAGGAGGCTGCCCGGTGCGCTGCCGCCGCCAATCGTCGAGAAGCCGGCGGCGGTGCTGGCGTCCACTCCGGCGTTCCGCATCGCGGCGGCCATCGCCTCGGCGCGCAGGCGCAGCGCGACGTCCGACAGCGCCAGCATGCGCATGACCGGCACCACACTCGTCGCGCGGCCGCTCGTGAACGCGCCCAGCGTCGCGTGCAGCCCCGCGTAGGTGATCTTGTCGACGCGCACGGCGCGCATCAGCGGATGCGTCCGCACCCGCGCGAGCCACTCGGCCCGCCCGACGAGCAGGCCTGCCTGCGGCCCTCCGAGCAGTTTGTCGCCGCTGAACGCGACGATGTCGACGCCGGCCCGCACGCTGTCGCGCACCGATGGCTCCGCGGCGAGACGAGCCCGCGTGGCTGGCGGGAACGCCTCGTCGGCGAACACGTCGAGGCCCAGCCAGCCGCTGCCCTGGTCCTCCAGGATCGGTATCGAGAACCGCTGCGCCAGGCCGACGAGATCGGCGAGAGCGGGGCGTTCGGTGAAGCCTTCGATCCGGAAGTTCGAGGCATGCACGCGCAGGATCGCCGCAGTGCGGTCCGAGATCGCGGCGGCATAGTCGGCGGCGCGCGTGCGGTTGGTCGTGCCCACTTCGCGCAGCACCGCGCCCGAGCCCCGCATGATGTCGGGCAGGCGGAAGCCGCCGCCGATCTCGACGAGTTCGCCCCGGCTCACGATCACCTCGCGTCCGGTGGCAATCGCGGCCAGGGCGAGCGTGAGGCCGGCCGCCGTGTTGTTGGTGGCCAGGCCTGCTTCGGCCCCGGTCGCCTCCCGCAACGCCTGATCGAGGTGGGCGTGGCGCGAGCCGCGCGTGCCCGTCGTGAGCGCGAACTCGAGGTCGCAATAGTCCTCGGCCACGTCGCGCATCGCGTCGAGCGCCTCGCGCGCGAGTGGTGCCCGGCCGAGGTTCGTGTGCAGGACGACGCCGGTGGCGTTGAAGACGCGGCGCGGCGCCGGTGTGCCGGCGGCCTGGAGCCGGCGGGTCATCGCCTCGACGAGCAGGGCCGCGGCCGCCTCGCGCGACTCGGCCGCCGCCCGACCCGCCAGCAGGGCGGTGCGCAGCGTGGTGAGTTCGTGCTCGAGCGCGGCGCGCACGGCGCGTGGTCCGTGCGCGTCGATCAGCGCCTGTACCGGCGGCCGTCCCAGCACCCAATCGACTGCCGGGATCACCCGGGCCCGCGACATGGCGGCGATGCTACCATTCGTGGGGCGGCACCTGTCGCGTCGCGCGCCGCACGCGCGTCGAGCGACGCCCCGCGGCCCTTGCTTCATGACCGATTCACCCGCGAAGACGACCGATTCCGGAGCTCCACCCGCCGCTGCCGGTGTCAGCGCAGCTCGGGGAACCGCTCCGGCCGGCGCGGCGCTTCCCGCGTACCAGCCGGAGGAGCACTTCTGGCCGTATGTCGAGCTCACCGAGCGGCCGACCACCGAGGAACTCGCGGCGCTCGACCCGGATCTGCGAACCGCGCTCTACGGACAGGCGGACCTGCCGTTCTCGTTCACGCTGGTCTTCCCGCGCTTCGACGGTCCCGACTTCGAGCGGGCCGTCGCCCTCGCCAAGGCTTCGGCCGAGTATCGCGAGGTCGGACAGGGCGAGCAGTTCAGGATCCGCGCGCGCTTCTATCCGGCCGACGTCGAACGGATGCGTGAGCTCTTCGTGATCGCCGGACGGCATCCCGGCTGCGAAGTGCTGGTCGACGACCGTCCCGTCCCCTTTGCGCGGGAGCTCTGGCTGCCGCTCACCTGGTACCTGCTGCCGCGCTGACGCGCGCGTCCTGCAAGGAGCGTCCGCAGGTGTCCGAGCCGGCTTCCCTCGAGCGCGAACTGCAGGCGCTCGCCGTGCAGCTGCGGAAGATGGAAACCGAGTACACGATGTACTTCGCGGGACGCACGCCGCGGCCGCCGTTCGAAAGCCGGGCGGCGCTCGATCGGGCCTTCAAGCGTGCAGACCGGACCCGGTTCGAGACCCCGACGCTGCGCTTCCAGTTCTCCAGCCTCCAGGCCAGGTACTCGTCGTTCTGCGACCTCTGGGATCGCGGCGTGCGGGCCCGCGAGGAAGGACGGGCAGGCCCGTTCATGCGGCCGCCGGCCGAACCCGCGGCGGCGGCGCCGCGAGAGGACGTGCTGCACGCGACACGGATCGACGATCCGGCCGGCCAGTCGGAGCGGCTGCACGATCTCTACGACGCGGTGATGGATGCACGACGCGAGGACGGGCAGGAGGTCGTGCCGTTCCACAAGTTCGCGACGTTGATCCGTGATCAGGTGCGGGCGCTGAAAGAGCGCCATCCCGGCGATCAGGTGTGGTTTCGGGTGACGCGCCGCGAGGGACGCGTGAACGTCAGCGCCAGGGCCGTGAAGGATGGCAGCGACGACGCGACGGGCTGACGAAGGGAACGTCCGTGGGCGGCGGCCCGCCCACGGCATCGATGCAGGGGCCTAGCTGACCTTGGTGACGTTACCGGCCTGCGGTCCCTTCGGACCGTCGACGATCTCGAACTCCACGGGCTGCCCTTCCTCGAGCGTCCGGAAACCGGCGCCCTGGACGGCGGAGAAGTGCACGAACACGTCACTGCCCGATTCGCGCTCGATGAACCCGTAGCCCTTGGCGTTGTTGAACCACTTGACCTTGCCCGTGATGCGTTCCATGGTGCTGACCCTGCCTTGCGTCGCCACCGGTTCACTGACCGGCAGAAGGTACGCGCCGGCCGACGGCCCGGGCGTACGGTTACACCGGAAACCTGCAACTTTCACTCGACTGGATTTCCGGCGCCGGCAAGGATAACGACGCCGGCTCAGCAGTGTCAAGCCGCGTAAACTGCCACTTTCCAAAGATATGCCTTCATTCGCGCTCATCAGCCTCTCGGACAAGACCGGCCTCGTGCCCTTCGCGCGTGGTCTATCGGCACTCGGTTACCAATTGCTTTCGACCGGAGGCACGGCGAAGGCCCTCGACGGCGAAGGACTCGCCGTCACCCAGGTCGCCGACGTCACCGGCTTTCCGGAGATGCTGGATGGCCGCGTCAAGACGCTGCACCCACGCGTGCACGGCGGCATCCTGGCGCGGCGCGATCGGCCCGACCACCTCGCGGCGCTGGCCGAGCACGGCATTCCGCTGATCGATCTGGTGGTCGTGAACCTGTACCCGTTTGCCAGGGCGGCCGCCGACCCGTCGACCGACGTCGGTGGGCTGATCGAGCAGATCGACATCGGCGGCCCGGGCATGGTCCGCGCGGCCGCGAAGAACTTCCGCGACGTGCTCGTGGTCGTCGATCCGG
>CBIHOS010000215.1:0-8331 GCA_966211945.1 uncultured bacterium | reverse complement strand
CAGCAGCAACCGCATGCGAGACGATCCGGTGAGAAGACATCGATGCATCTCGACGAACTGGCAGGCTGGCGCGGGCGAGCATACAGCACGCGAACCGGCGCGGTGCACATCAGGGGCGGCACACGGCAATTTCAGAATTGCAGGAATTTCAGAAGTTCATGAACACCGCCAACCTTCGAAGCACGGCGGTGGTGGTGACATTCTGAAATTCTGCAATGGTGAAATTCTATTTCACCAGTTGCAGGAACTCGGCGCGGGTGCGGGCGTCGCTGCGGAACGTGCCGAGCATGGCGCTGGTGACCGTGCTGGAGTTCTGCTTCTCGACACCGCGCATCGCCATGCAGAGGTGGGTGCCCTGCATGATGACGCCGACGCCGAGCGGGTCCACCTTCTCGCGGATGCACTCGGCGATCTCGTTGGTGAGGCGCTCCTGCACCTGCAGCCGCCGGCTGAAGACGTCCACCAGCCGCGGCAGCTTGCTGAGGCCGATGACCTGCGTGCGCGGGATGTAGGCGACGTGGCACTTGCCGAAAAAGGGCAGGAGGTGGTGCTCGCAGAGACTGTAGAAGTCGATGTCCTTCACGATGACCATCTCGCTGTAGTCGACCGTGAAGAGCGCGCCGTTCAGGATGTCGTCGACGTCGGCCCGGTAGCCGCCGGTCAGGAACCGCAGCGACTTCTCCACGCGCTCAGGCGTCTTCAGCAAGCCCTCCCTGCTAGGATCCTCTCCCAGTTGCTCCAGCAGGGACCGGATGAGACTTTGCATCAGCTCAGTCTACCTTACGGCCTTCGTGGCCCTGGGCCTGGACGCACCGGGCGTCGTGCAGGCGCCGGGCGCCGATGCGCTCTACGCGCGCCGTGACGATCCGGCCGCGGCGCGCCAGGCCGCCGACCTGTATCTGGCCCACCACCGCGCCGCCCCCCGGGACTTCGTCGGCGCGTGGAAGCTGGCGCGGGCGGGCTACTTCCTCGGCACCCAGGGCCCGGCCGCCGAACGCCGCATGTGGCTCGAGACGGGCCTGGCCGCGGCCAACGACGCGGTCAGCCTGAACGGCGCCCGGCCGGAAGGTCATTTCTGGCTCGCCGCGACGATGGGCGCGCTGGCCGAGTCGTATGGGCTGCGGCAGGGGCTCAAGTACCGGTCGCGCATCAAGCAGGCGCTCGAACGGGTGCTCGCGATCGACCCGGCGTTCATGGAGGGCTCCGCCGATCGGGCACTGGGACGCTGGTATCACAAGGTGCCGGGCCTGTTCGGCGGCAGCGCCGCCAAGGCGGAGCGCCACCTCCGCAAGTCGCTCACCTACAGTCCGCACTCGACCGTCAGCCTCTTCTTCCTCGGCGAGCTGTACCAGGACCAGGGCCGGCCGGCCGAGGCGCGGCGCTTCTTCCAGCAGGTGCTCGAGGCGCCCGAACACCCGGAGTACGGCCCTGAGGACCGAGCGTTCAAGGCCCAGGCGCGCGAGCGTCTGCGAGCCCTTGCGCGCCATTGATGAGTTGATGGTCCAGCCCTATCGTGGGCCGGTAAGTCGCTCGCCATCACCTGTCCATCACGCGGAGCCGGCGTCTTAGCCCAACGGTCAATCCAAAGTACCGAATCTTATGGATCCATAAGCATGGATTCATGAGGTCGCGGCGGCCAGAACCGCGTGAAATTCACGGATCCGTCACGCACGAGATCCGGTACACACCATGCAAACGCCCGTCCATCCCATCGCTGGGCCGACTGGGATGGCGCTCACTTTTGCCATCCGTTCGGCCCGCGGCGGCTCTTGCGGTACCGCATTGAGCGGTACTGGTTTTGGAGGAGGGTAGGACATGATTCGTCGCGCACTCGGGGCACTGCTTGCCGCAGTCCTCTGCGCCGTCCCTGCGCTTGCTCAGGAGCAGCAGGGCGTGATTACCGGCATCGTTTCGGATGCGTCCTCGGCGGTGCTGCCGGGCGTGACCGTCGAGGCCAGAAGCGCTGATGGTCGGGTGCTCACCACGGTGTCGGACGGCGCCGGAGCGTACCGCTTCCCGGCCGTGCAGCCGGGCACGTACCAGCTGACCTTCACGCTGCAGGGGTTCTCGCCCAAGCAGACCCCGGATGTCATCGTCCGACTCGGTCAGACGATCACCGCCAATGCCAGCCTCGAGGTTGGCGGACTGACCGACACCGTCCAGGTCACGTCCGAAGTGCCACTCATCGACGTCAAGTCGAGTTCGGCCTTCGCAACGGTGTCCAAGGAAGTCATCGAGACCCTGCCGAAGGGCCGTGACTTCACGAGCGTCGTGCGCCTGGCGCCGGGTGCCAACCCCGAGAGCAAGGCGGGCGGCATCCAGATCGACGGCGCCTCGGGCGCAGAGAACCGCTTCTACGTCGACGGCGTGGACAGCACGAACCTGCGCACCGGCGTCTCGGGCAAGGATCTGGTCGTCGACTTCGTCGAGGAAGTCCAGGTCAAGTCGAGCGGCTACGGCGCCGAGTTCCGCGGCGCCACCGGCGGCACGATCAGCGTGATCACCAAGAGCGGCACCAACGCATTCCACGGCATGGCCGGCAGCGAGTACAGCAGCCGCGACCTCGAGGGTGCCGAGCGCCAGACGCTGCGTCTCGTGCTGGACGGCACCAACAACGCCGAGTACATCCGGTACGCGAAGGACGACTACGCGCGCCTGTACCCCGTCGCCGACATCGGCGGCCCGATCTTCAAGAACCGCCTGTGGTTCTACGGCGGCTACTCGGGCGACCTGCGCGACATCGACCGCACGGTGACGTTCCGCACCACCCAGACGGCAGGCACCTTCAACTCGAAGGAAACCACCCACTACCTGACCGGAAACGTGACCGCCCAGGTGACAAGCGCGCTGCGGACCAAGTTCTCGGCGACCTCGAACAGCTTCGAGCGCGAGGGGTTGCTGCCCTCTCAGGCCGGCACCGACTCGGCGACCGCCAACTATGCCATCCAGGGCCGCAAGCAGCCGAACCTCAGCCTGACCGGGCGCGCCGACTACGTGGCGACGCCTGCCTTGTTCTTCTCCGGCTCGGTGAACTACCTGACTTACAACGACAAGCAGGTCGGCATCCCCGACGAGCTCTGGTACACGTTCAGCGGGTCGCCGGGCGTCTTCCCGAACGTGCCCGCCAGCCTGGTGCGTCCAGCCGGTTTCAACTCGGTGCCGACCAACCGCGCCACGGTCCGCGACCGCTACGACAGGCTCGTGGCCCAGGGCGACGCGACCTACTTCTTCAACGCGGGCGGCCAGCACACGCTCAAGGGCGGCATCGCGTTCGAGCGCTACAAGAACGACGTGTTCAACGCCGAACAGCAGCCGCACCTCACGTTCAGCTGGGACCAGTCGCGCACGACGCTCGACGGCCGCTCGGTGCGAGGCCAGTACGGTTACTACTCCTGGCGCCAGTTCGGCACGCAGGGGAACCCGCAGAGCGACAACCTCGGATTCTTCCTGCAGGACTCGTGGAACGTCAGCAATCGCCTGACACTGAACCTCGGCATCCGCTTCGAGAACGAGAAGGTTCCGTCGTACGTCGAGGGCCTGCCGGGCATCGAGTTCGGCTTCGGCGACAAGATCGCGCCGCGTCTCGGCGCGGCCTACGATCCGTTCGGCAACGGCAAGACGCGCATCTACAGCAGCTGGGGGATGTACTACGACATCTTCAAGCTCGAGCTGCCGCGCGGCGCGTTCGGCGGCGACAAGTGGATCGAGAGCTACTACACGCTGGACAGCTTCGACTGGACCGCCATCGGCCCCAACGGCAACTACCCGGGCACGTTCCTCGAGTCGGTGAACTTCCGCATCCCGTCCAACGATCCGGCCTGCCCGGAGTGCGGCGCCATCGATCCGGACCTCAAGCCGATGCGGCAGCAGGAGTTCACGCTCGGCTTCGAACAGGAACTCTCGAACAACCTGTCGTTCGGCACGCGCTACGTCCACAAGCAGATCGACAAGGCGATCGAGGACGTCGGCGTCCTGGTCCCGGGCATCGGCGAGGTGTTCTACATCGCCAACCCCGGCTTCGGTGCCGCCACCGACATCCTCGGCGAGGGCTTCCCGAACATGCCCAAGGCCGTGCGCGACTACGACGCCGTCGAAGCCCGCCTCACCAAGCGCCTCAGCAACAACTGGCGCGGCGGAGTCAGCTACCTCTGGAGCCGCTTGTACGGGAACTACCCCGGCCTGGCGAGCTCGGACGAGAACGGCCGCCTGTCGCCGAACGTCAACCGCCTGTTCGACGCGCTGCTGATGGCCTTCGACCAGAACGGTGAACCAGTGTACGGCCGCCTCGAAACCGACCGCCCGCACCAGTTGAAGCTCAATGGCACCTACATCGCGCCATGGGGCACCGCGATCAGCGCCTTCCAGTTCATTGGTTCAGGCTCGCCGATCTCGCGTCAGGTGAACGTGCAGAGCAGCACGCCGATGTTCTATCTCGGCCGCGGCAGCGACGGGCGGACCGAGAAGTACATGCAGACAGACTTATACGTCTCGCACACCATCCGCCTGGGTGGCAGCAAGGCCATCCGCCTCGAGGCCAACGTGGACAACCTGTTCGATTCGGAGAACACGATCGGGGTGTTCAAGCCGGAAACCCGCGCGCCGCTGCCGTTTGCCAGCGACGAGGAGGTCTATTCCGGCTTCGACACGCAGCAGGTCATCGCGAACCGGAACATCCTCCGCGATCCGCGGTTCCTGCAGGCGGACAACTTCCAGGGCCGCCGCGTGATCCGCTTCGGCGCGCGCATCCTGTTCTAAGCAGAGGTCGGGGCCATCCCGGCCCCTCTCTTCACCACAACGGCCACGGGCCCGGTGGGACTTCCCATCGGGCCCGTTGTCGTCACGACGCTCTCCTAGAAATCGACGCGCAGCGTCAGCTGCATGCGCCGCGCCGGCCGCGCGCCCGTGTACTGGCCGAACTCCGTCGTCGCCGGCAGCACGCCGGCCGACGTGAAGTTCGCCGTCGTGTTCACCGACGAGAACTGCACGGTGTTGAACGCGTTGTACAGCTCCGCCCTGAACGTCACCCGCCGGGTGCCGCCAAACGGGATGACCTTGGCCAGCGAGATGTCCCAGTTCAGGTAGCCGGGGCCGATGATCTCGTCGTTGGTGGCCGTGCCGATGCGGTTGGTGGCGGCCGACGGCGGCGCGATGCACTCGGTGGCGAACGCGCGGATCGGCGAACGATCGCCGCGCGACAGGTTCGGGTCGCAGATGATGTCGACCCGCGTGTCCACGCCGGAGCCGGCGCCGCCGGTCAGGTCCGACACGCCGGCGATGCCGTAGCCGATCGCGAGCGTCTCGCCGCTGAGCGCACTGGTCACACCCGAGACCTGCCAGTTGTCGAACACGGCCCGCGCGACCGCGTTGTCCCAGACGCCGCTGATACCGGGAATGTCGTACGAATAGTTGACGGCCAGGTTGTGACGACGGCCGACGTCCCGGTAGTTGCGGGCCCGCACGTCGAGGAACGGGTTGACCGTCGGATTGGTCGTGCCCGTGGTGCCGCCGACGTTCTTGGCAAACGCGAGCGTGTAGGACAGGCCGAAGCGCAGCCCCTGCGTGTAGCGGCGGTTGATCGACGTCTGCATCGCGTCGTAGTCGGAGAAGCCGGCGAACTCGCTGACCAGGATGTCGCCGTAGCCGCGGTAGGGCCGCAGGAAGTTGGCCGGCAGCGGCTGGCCGGTGCTGGGATCGATGCTGGACGGCAGGAAGCTCGTGCCGTACGGCACGGCGTTGATGTTGCGCGTCTGCAGCAGCCGGCGGCCCTTCGACCCGACGTAGGCGATGTCGCCGACGAACGAGAAGCCGAGGTCGCGCTGGATGCCGACGCTGTAGTTGTAGGTGTACTGCGGCTTGTAGTCGGCGTAGAGGGTGCGCGCCGTCGCCGGGCTCAGGCTCAACGGCGTCGAGGTCAACTCGGCGATCGTCGTGTAGTTGGCTGTCGGCGTGTTGACCAGCGGCGACAGCTCGACGTGCTGCAGCACGATGTCGTCGTTGAAGCGATCGGGGAACACGCCGAAGCCGCCGCGGATCGCGGTCTTGCCGTCGCCGGTCACGTCCCATGCGATGCCGATGCGCGGCGCGACCTGGATGGCCGGCGTGTCGAGGATGCCCTCGTCGTAGACCTGGATGCCGTTGGAGACGTTGCCCGAACCCGGCACGAAGGTGCCGATCTTGACGGCCGGCAGGATCTCACCGGTCAGCGGGTTGAGGCCGCGCCGGCCCTGCGGCGTGCTCACCGGCTGGATCAGCAGCGGCGCCTGCGCCGGGTCGTACTGCTCGGGCAGGAACACCGCCAGCTGGTCGCCGACGCTGCGCGACGGCCCGATCCGGTAGAAGCGGATGCCGGCGTCGATCGTCACGT
Organism: uncultured bacterium; assembly: GCA_966211945.1. Taxonomy (GTDB): domain Bacteria; phylum Acidobacteriota; class Vicinamibacteria; order Vicinamibacterales; family Vicinamibacteraceae; genus Luteitalea. The sequence goes on along the minus strand of CBIHOS010000215.1, from coordinate 1,967 downwards.
TGCGCCGCACGCGCCAGCTGTCCTGCACGAACCACTCGACGTTCGTGAAACGCGAGTTGGCGTCCGGGTGACCGGTCGCCTCCGAGTAGGCGTTGACCGATCCGAGCATCGCGTTGGCGTACGGATGGTTGGCGTCGAGCGGGTTGGCGGTGTTGCGATCGAAGTTGAAGGCGCCGTTGAAGACCGTGGACCGCGCCGCCGGGCGCGTCGTGTACTCGATGAACACGCCGGCCTTCAGGTTGTGCGAGCCGAGAATCTTCGTCATGTTCATCGACGTGTTCCAGATGTCGTTCTCGCCGAAGAACGGGTAGCGGCCCTCGACGCCGAGCGTCGCGATGTTGGGCAGGTTCAGGCCGCCGGCGCCGAAGCTGGCGTTCGGGATGATGCGGTCCGGATTGGCGGCAGGATTGAAGCTCGGCAACCCGCCGAGTCCGACGTTGTTGCGGTCGTTGCGTTCACGATCGGCCTCGGTCAGCGGTTCGACCGTCTGCTTGCCGTGATTGAGTCCGACCGTCAGCTCGGCGACCAGCGACGGGCTGAACGTGTGCAGCAGCGTGTTGACGACGCCGTAGCTGTGGATCTCGTAGGCGATTGGCAGCTGCGGCCAGTTGGCGTTGTTGAGCACGAAGCCCCAGCCGCCCTTGTACGCCTCGTAGCCCCAGTTGACGCGTGAATAGAAGTTCGTCTTCGGCCCGATGTTCCAGTCCACGCGCAGCACCTGGTCGTTGCGCGGCTGCTCGTACGAGCTCTGGAACGTGTAGTTGGCCTGCCGATCGCCGGTCAGGTTCGGCTGCGGGAAGAGGTTCAACAGCGCCTGGCCGTTGCGGTCGATGCGGCCGGCCGGGATGACGTTGCCGGGGAAGGGTTGGCCGGTCTGCGGATCGCGGATGACGATCAGCGCGCCGGTGCTGTCGAACGATTGCGAGAAGTCGCCCTGCCTCTCGAGCGCCGTCGGCATCGTGCGCCGCTCGAGGTTGCCGGGATTGGTGCGCGGCAGGAACTCCTGGTTGAAGAAGAAGAACAGCTTGTTGCGATCGCTGTTGAAGCCGGGCAGGATGACTGGGCCGCCGAGGTGCCAGCCGGTGTAGTCGAAGCGATAGATCGGCTTGGGCCGGTTCAACTTGTTGTTGAACCACTCGTTGGCGTTGAACGACTCGTGCCGCTTCGAGTAGAAGCCGCCGCCGCGGAACTGCCGGCTGCCGCTCTTGGTGATGACGTTGATCGTGCCGCCGGAACTGCGGCCGTACTCGGCCTGGTAGTTTGACGTCAGCACCTTGACCTCGGCGATCGAGTCGAGCCCGGGCGCCAGGAACGGGCCGGTGTTCGAGCCGGTGTCGAGGTTGGTGACGCCGTCGTAGGTCAGGTTGATGGTGTTGACGCGGCCGCCGTTGATCGACAGGCCGCCGAGGTTGTTCCAGCCCGGCGCTTCGCGGTTGGCGGTGTCCACGACGCCGGGCATCAGCCGCAGGTGCCCCATGTAGTCGCGGCCCTTGAGCGCCACTTCCTTCAACTGCTCCTGGCTGATCAGGCCGGAGCGCTCGGCGCTCTGCGTCTGCACGCGGGCGGGTTCGGCGGTCACGGTCAGCACCTCGGACACCGCGCCGACCTCGAGCGTGATGGCGCGCAGCGCCAGGCGTTCGTTCGCCGACAGCACCAGGCCCGTCTGCACGGCCGTCTTGAAGCCGGCCAGCGCGACCGTCACCTCGTACGTACCCGCCAGCAGTTCAGTCAGCACGAAGTTACCGGACTGGTCGGTCGTGGTCTCGCGCGAAATCTGTGTCCCCGCGTTCTTCACCGTCACCGTCGCGCCCGGCAGGGCGCTGCCCGACGAGTCGAGCACCGAACCCGAGACCTGGCCCGTCAGCCCTTGCGCGTGCAGTTGGAGGGCGCTGCCGGATACGACCAGCAGTACGCCGAGCAGCCACGACAACACTCGTTTCGTCACGCATGCCTCCAGAGTCCGACAA
>CBIHOS010000214.1:0-8361 GCA_966211945.1 uncultured bacterium | reverse complement strand
TTCGTCGCCGAGGCGCTCGAACAGCCGTTCCTGTTGGCACTGTAGCGGCGGCCCACAGCATGGCCCGCCGCCGCACGCGGGCTACGGGCTGCGGGCTACATGAATCCGCTATTCATCGCGGCGACGGGCGTGTTTTCGTCCTCCGTCGCCCCAGGTAGCCCGTAGGCTGAAGCCTGTAGCCCAAGACCTTCTATGGCAGACACTACTCCTCTCGTCGTGCTGGGCGCCGGCCCCGGCGGCCACGCCGCCGCCTTTCTCGCCGCCGATCTCGGGATGTCCGTCGTGATGATCGACGAGGAGGCCAATCCCGGCGGCGTCTGCACGTTCCGCGGCTGCATCCCGTCCAAGGCGCTGCTGCACGTCGCCAAGCTGCTCGCCGAGGCCAAGCACGCCTCGCAGTGGGGCATCGAGTTCGGCGATCCGAAGATCGACATCGACAAGGTCCGCGCCTTCAAGCAGGGCGTCGTCGACCGGTTGACCGGCGGCCTCGGCCAGCTGACGCGTCAGCGGAAGATCACCTACGTGCAGGGGCGGGCGAGCTTCGTCGACAGCCACACGCTGAGCGTCGCGCTGACCGCCGGCGGCACGCAGGAGGTGAAGTTCGAGAAGCTGGTGATCGCGACAGGGTCACGGCCGATTGCGCTGCCCAACGTCACGGTCGGTCCGGGCCGGCTGCTCGACTCGACGTCGGCCCTCGACCTGGCGCGTGTGCCGAAGAACCTGCTGGTCGTCGGCGGCGGCTACATCGGCCTCGAACTCGGCACCGTGTACGCAGCGCTCGGGTCGGAGGTCAGCGTCGTCGAGATGTTCGACCGGCTGCTGCCGGGCGCCGACCGCGACCTGGTGAACGTGCTGGCGCGCCGCGTCAAGCAGATCACCAAGCAGGTGCTCCTCAGCACCAAGGTCGTCGGCATGGAGGAGAAGGAGGACGGCGTCCACGTCACCTTCGAGGGCGCCGTCGAGGAGAAGACGCAGGTGTTCGACCAGGTGCTGGTGTCGATCGGCCGCCGGCCCAACGGCAACATTCCGGGCATCGAGACGACGAAGGTCGAGGTGACACCGAAGGGCTTCATCACGGTCGACCCGCAGCGCCGGACGACCGAGCCGCACATCTACGCGATCGGCGACGTGGCCGGCGAGCCGATGCTGGCGCACAAGGCGACCTACGACGCCAAGATCGCCGTCGAGCACATCGCCGGGCACAAGGTGGCGTTCGAGCCGGCGGCCATTCCCGCCGTCGTCTTCACCGACCCGGAGCTCGCCTGGTGCGGCCTCACCGAGGCCGAGGCACAGGAGCGCGGCATCCAGGTCGAGATCGCCAAGTTCCCCTGGGGCGCGTCGGGCCGCGCGACGACGGTGGATCGCAACGACGGCCTCACCAAGCTGATCATCGAGCCCAAGACCGAGCGCGTGCTCGGCGTCGGCATCGTCGGCGTCAACGCCGGCGAGCTGATTGCCGAAGGCGTGCTCGCGGTGGAGATGGCCGCGACCGTCTCCGACCTCAAGATGACCATCCACGCCCACCCGACGCTCACCGAGACGGTGATGGAGAGCGCCGAGGTCTACTTCGGCACCGCGACGAACTTCTACAAGCCCAAGAAACAGGGATAGGGCCGGGTACCGGGTATCGGGTACCGGGTACCGGGTACTGGGTACTGGATACGAAGGGCAAGAAGGCAAAGCGCCCTCCTTTTCGCCCTTTCGCACTTTTGCCCTTGTGCTGTTGGGATCCCCTGGCAGTTCGCCTGCTACACTCTCCGCCACCGGAGCGTGTGAGTCTGTCCGTACGTAAGCTGGGCCTTGCCGTCCTCTTGCTCGTGGTGGCGCTGGTGTCGGTCATGTCCGCGCAGGCGCGGCGCGGTGCCGCTGCGTCCGCAGCCGTGGTTCCCGCGGCCAGGCCGGCGCGTCCGGCCGCCCTGTCACCGTCGGTGGCGCCCGTCCCGGCGGCCACATTCACTGAGTTCTGCGTCGACTGTCACGGCAAGAACCGCCCCAAAGGCGGTGTCAGCATCGCGCGTCTCCTCGACCGCACGACTCCCGACGATGTGGCGGCCAACTGGGAGCACTGGCTGGCGATGGCCGACCGGATCGAGGCGCGCCACATGCCGCCCGAGGACGCCGACGTCTTTCCGAGCGACGCGCAGCGGGCCGAGGCCGTGGCCTGGATCCGCTCGTCGCTCGATGCCTACGACGCGCGCCATGCCGGCGAACCCGGGCGGGTCACGGTCCGGCGCCTGACCAGCGCCGAGTACGCGTACGCGTTGCGCGACCTCACCGGCGTCGACATCGAGGTCGGGGTCGATGCGTCCAGCGATGCAGTCGGCGGCGAGGGCTTCGCCAACTTCGGCGACGTCCAGTTCGTGCAGGACGCGACCGTCGAGCGCTATCTCGAGGCGGCCAAGCTGGTCGCCGATCACGCCGTGATCGGGGCGGGACCGCTGGAGTTCTACAGCGATCCCGGCAAGACCGGCCTCGAACTGTCGGCGCTCAACCGCATCGAGCGGCTGTACGCGGCGCACGGGTTCCGCGTCGTGTCGGGCGAGGGCGGCCGCCCGTTCGGTTTCGACCGCTACGCCAAGGCGCTGTACGTGGCGTGGCACTACAAGCACCGAGCGGCGCTGGGCGAGCCCAGGGTGACGCTCCGTGCGCTGGCGGCACGCGAAGGCATCCCGGGTCGCTTCGCCGAGCACATGTGGACTGTGATGCAGACGCCGGCGCCGCGCTTCCCGAGCCGCGTCACGATCGATCGCTGGCGCGCGCTGCCGGTGCCCGCGCCCGGTGCCAGGGACGCGTCCGCGCCCGTGCGGGCCGAGTGTGACGCGATCACCAAGCAGCTCGTGTCCTGGCCCAGCTGGTTCTTCGCGCGCGGCGACCTCGCGGCCGGCGGACAGGGCGACGAGAACCCGCTCGTCTTCGACGACACGACGCTCGGAGTCGAGCCGACGCACGCGTACCGGCACGCGCTGAACCGTCGATTCGGCCGGCCGGCCTCGCGCATTCCGTCGCCGTGGACCGTCCACATTGCGGTCGACGCGCTGCAGCCGGACGCCGGCACGCCGCTCGTGGTGTGGCGCAACGCGCGCGTCGTGCTGCGCACCGCGCCGCCGCCGCCCGGGCCCAACGAGCCGGTCGCCGTGACGCGCCGCCGCGTGCCCGGGCCGATCGTGGCCACCCATCCGCTGCGGACCGTCGTCGACGCGCAGACCGCGACGGCGCTCGGCTTCGGCCGCTCGGTCGACGGCGCCGCGCTCGGCCCCGACGACTTCGCGACCGCGTCGGCGACCAGTCTCGCGATCACGCTCGACGCTGGAGAACACGTCGCCGAGTTGCTGGTCGACGCCGAGATTGCCGGCAACCCGGACTCGGTCGTCCGCGTCATGCTGTCGGACTCGGCGACGGCGGTTGCGAGGGCGCCCGGGCAACGGGTGTTCCTCGGCCGGCCAGACAGCGCCGGCTATCGCGCCTTCCGCGCCGGCATCGCCGAGTTCGTCGCGCTGCTGCCTCCCAACTCGCATGGCGCCGCCAACCCCGCCGACAAGGATCCGGTGCCGGCGCCGTTCGACAACACCTACAACAGTCCCGAGCACGACGCGTTCGTCACGAGCGTCAAGTACCAGCGGACCGACGACTTCTTCACCAACAACATCGTCGACGGGCCGCTGCGCGCGCGGCTCGATCACGCATGGGTCGACCTGTTCGGGTCGTGGCCGTACCACGACGCTTATCTCGGGATGCTGCTCGATCACTTCGCGATCACCGGCACCAGCCGCAAGATCGCCGACATGGCGCCGGTGGCGGTCGCGGCGCTGCCGGCGGCGGCGCGTCCGCACGTCGAGGCCCTGCGCCGGCACTACGACGCGACGATGGCGGCGATGCGGCGGGGTGAGCCCGGGCACGTCGGCGATGCGATCGCGTTTGCGAGCCGGGCCTGGCGCCGGCCGCTCACCGCCAGCGAGCAGGCAAGCCTGCGCGGCTTCTACGAGTCGTCGCGGCAGGTCAGGAAGCTGGATCACGACGCCGCGGTCAGGGCACTGCTTGCGCGCATCCTGATGTCGCCGGCCTTCCTGTACCGCGTCGAGACGTCGCCGGCCGACACCGAGACGCCGCTCGACACCTGGGAGCTCGCCAGCCGTCTCAGCTTCTTCCTGTGGTCGTCGATTCCAGACGAGGAGCTTCGGCGTGCGGCGCGCACCGGCGAACTGCGCGACCCGGCACGCCTTGCGAGCCAGGTCCGCCGGATGACGGCCGACCCGAAGGCACGGCGGCTGTCGACCGAGTTCTTCGGACAGTGGCTCGGCTTCTACCATTTCGATCGGTATCGAGGCGTGGACACGGGCCGCTTCCCGGAGTTCACCGACGCGGTGCGGACGTCGATGTACGACGAAGCGGTCTCGACCTTCGAGTACCTGGTACGCCAGAACCGTCCGGTGCGCGAGATCCTCCACGCCGACTACACGTTCCTCGATGCGACGCTCGCGAAGTTCTACGGCATCGACGAGAAGGCCGTCTTCGCCGACGCTTCGGCGCCCAAGCTCCCGGCCAACGGCCCGGTCCAACGCGTCGACGGCGCCAAGGCGTTCGATCGCGGCGGTGCGTTGCGACTCGGCGCGGTGCTGACGACGACGTCGGCGCCGCTGCGCACGAGTCCGGTCAAGCGCGGCGACTGGATCCTGCGCCGCATCCTCGGCACGCCGACGCCGCCGCCTCCGGCCGACGCCGGCACGCTGCCGGCCGACGACAAGAGCTTCGAAGGACAGACGCTGCGCGAGAGGCTGGCGCAGCACAAGAATCGCGCCGTGTGCGCGTCGTGCCACTGGCGGATCGATCCACTCGGCTTCCCGCTCGAGGTGTTCGATGCAGTCGGCCGCAGCCGGACGACCTACGCCGACGGCCGGCCGGTCGACCAGGTCGGCGAGTTCAAGGACAAGACGACGATCGTCGGCGCGGGCGGGCTGCTGGCGCACTTGCGGCAGAACGAGCGGGCGGTGATGACCACGTTGTCGCGCAAGATGATCGGGTATGCGCTCGGGCGCAATCCGCAGGCGTCCGATCGCCGTCTGCTGACCTCGATGATCGAGGCAGGAGACGAGGCCTCGTTTGCCGACCTGGTGACGCGCATCGTCACGAGCCGGCAGTTCCGTTTCCGCGCGGGGCGCGCCGAGGCGGCCGAGCCGCTGGCGCCGCTGCCGGCGCATCCGCCGACCGGCACCGCTCCCTCGTCTGCCCGGGCAGGTACTCCATGACTCACGGTCGATCCTGGTCTTCACCGTCGCGCCGGCACTTCCTCCGCGGTGTGGGCGTCGCCCTCGCGCTGCCCTGGCTCGAGTCGATGCCCACCTTCGCCAAGGCTTCGGCGGGCAGGCCCGCGTTTGGGCAGGCTGCGGCGGGCAAGGCGGCGGTCGGACCGCCGCGTCGTCTGGGCATCGTGTACTTCTCCAACGGCGTCGAGCCGGCGCACTGGTGGGCGAAGGGCAGCGGCGCGACCATGGAACTCGGGCCGGGCGCGCTGCCGATGCTGCCGCACCGCGAGGACATGGTCTTCATCCGCGGGCTGTACAGCCACTCGGCTCTCGCCTCGACCAGCCCGCACCTCGGGCGCATGAACCTGCTGTCGGGCGCGCCGGTGAGTCTCGACCCGGACGTGATCCGCGTCGGCACCTCGATGGACCAGGTGATCGCCGGCGCCATCGGCGATCGCACCGCCGTGCCGAGCCTCGTGCTCGGCATCGAGCCGAACGAGCTGCGCCTCGAGGACGGTCTCTCGATGGTGTACGGCTCGAGCCTGTCGTGGGTGTCGCCGACCCGGCCGGCGACAAAGGAGATCTACCCGGCGCGCACGTTCGATCGGCTCGTGGGCGATGGCACCGGCCGCGCCCTCGACCGCAGCATCCTCGACGCGGTGCAGGACGAGGCCCAGAGCCTCAGGCCGCGCATCAGCCGCACCGATCACCACAAGCTGGGTGAGTACTTCGAGGGCATCCGCGACATCGAGAAGCGGATCGAGCGTGCCTCGAAGGAGGAACGGCTCGAGGGCTGGCGTCCGACCCTCGACAAGCCCGACATGCCGCGCCCCAAGCACGAACTGCCGCAGGACGTGCCGGCGCACATGAAGCTGATGCTCGATCTGATGGTGCTCGCGTTCCAGATGGACAAGACGCGGGTCGCCTCGGTGATGCTGAACAACGACCTGTCGCAGATGAACTTCCGGTTCGTCGACGGCGTGCAGGGCGCGCTGCACCTCGATCTCACGCACAACGGGCGGGTCGAGGCGAAGGAGGCGATGTACCTGAAGACCAACCAGTTCCACATCGCGCAGTTCGCCTACCTGACGCAGCGCATGAAGGACATCTCGGAAGGCGAGACGACGCTGCTCGACAACTCGATCCTGATGTGCGCGTCGAGCCTCTTCGACGGCGACCTGCACAGCGCCGAGCAGCTGCCGATCATCCTCACCGGCAAGGGCGGCGGGTCGCTGAAGACCGGCCGCATCCTCGACTACATGGACAAGGGCGACGCCAACCGCAAGGTGTGCAGCCTGCACCTCTCGCTGATGGACCGGATGGGCGTCACGCTCGACGGCTTCGGCGACGCCTCGTCGCGGCTCGAGGGATTGTAGGTCGGGCGGTCTCCTCGCCCGCAGGCTGTAGGCTGTAGGCGAGATGACCTCCCTCCTTGCTTCCGACCGACAACTTGGCGTCATCGGCGCCGGCGTCATGGGCCGCACGCTGCTGCGCGGCTTGTTCGACGCGCATCTGATCGCGCCGGCGCAGGCCTGGGCCTCGGCGCACACGCAGGAATCGTGCGACGAGGTCACCGCCGACCTCGGCGTGCCGTGCCTGCGCGATCCGGCCGCGATCTCCAGCGCCGGCAGCGCCGCCCCGGTCGGCAGCTACGCCGAGCGTCTCGCCGAGACGGACGTCCTGCTGATCTGCGTCAAGCCGAAGCAGGCGCCACAGGTCGTCGAGGCGCTGCGCCGTGCCGATCTGCGGCCCGAGACGCTGCTGGTGTCCATCCTCGCCGGCGTGACGACCAGCCGGCTCGAACAGCTGCTCGACCTGCCGAACCCGTGGGTGCGGGCGATGCCGAACACGCCGTGCGTGGTCGGCGAAGGCATGACCGTCGTGGCCGGCGGCTCGTCCGCAACCGACACCCACCTGGATCTCGCGCAACGCATCTTCGCGTCCGTCGGACGCTGCCGCATCGTCGACGAGTCGTACTGCAATGCGGTCACGGCCCTCAGCGGCAGCGGGCCGGCCTACATGTACCTGATGATGGAAGCGCTGGCCGATGCCGGCGTCCGCGTTGGCCTGCCGCGCGACCTCGCGCTCCAGCTCGTGGCCCAGACCATGCTCGGTTCGGCGCGCATGGTGCTCGAGACCAACCGGCACCCCGCCTCGCTGCGCGACGACGTGACCACGCCGGCCGGCTGCACGATCGGCGGCGTGCTGATGCTGGAGGACGGCAAGATCCGGTCGGTGCTCGCGCGTGCCGTCGAGGAAGCGACGCGCATTGTCGAGCAGCTGGGGAAGACGGCGCGGACGGCGCAGGACAAGGCAGCGACGTAATTTCAGAATTGCAAAATTTCCAATTTCGTCACCACCGTCAACCTTCGAAGCGCGAAGGTGGCGGTGAAATTCTGACATTCCTGAAATTCTGAAATTGTCCGGTGGTGCTACGATTCGCCCATGACCAGACTCCTGTCGTTCTGCGTGGCCGCCGGGCTCGGCGTGTCCACGATGGCGGCCCAGGGTCCGGCCTCTGCACCTGCGCAGACGCCCGCGGCGCCTCCGCAGTACTCGGCAGATTTGAAGGTCGGCGACGTGGCGCCGGCTTTCTCGCTGCAGGGTTCCGACGGCAAGACCCATTCGCTGTCGGCGTACAAGGGCAAGACCGTGGTGCTCGCCTGGTTCCCCAAGGCCTTCACCGGCGGTTGAACGGCCGAATGCAAGTCGCTCGGTGCGAGCGGCACGATTCTCGAGACCTACGACATCGCCCTCTTCATGGCGAGCGTCGACGACCTGGACACCAACACGCGCTTCGCCAAGGAGCACGCGGTCACCTTCCCGATCCTGGCCGATCCGGCCAAGACCACCGCGAAGGCGTACGGCGTGATTCGCCTCGACCGGCCGCCCGAACAGCAACTCGCGGCGCGCTGGACCTTCTACATCGGCCCTGACGGGCGCATCAAGGACATCGACAAGAGTCCGACGACGGCCACGGCCGGCGAGCGGATGGTCGCCAAGCTCGGCGAACTGGGCGTCAAGAAGCGGTAGGTGGACGCCGGCCGGGTCGGCCGGCGTCGTCTCATGGGCCGTTCGGGGAACGGCCCCTACCATCACGCTGGTAGGGGCGCCTCCCCGA
>CBIHOS010000213.1:0-8410 GCA_966211945.1 uncultured bacterium | reverse complement strand
CATCCGCCTGGTGACAGGCCGCGCAGATCGCGTACCCGCTGCGGCCCGGCTCGACGAGCGCGGCCGTTGCGGGGTCGCGCGGCGGGGTCGGCGCGGTGGCCGGCGCCGGCGCCGACACCCTGAGACCTTCCGCAATCGCTGTCCGCTGCCACTCCGGCCGCCCCGCGGCGTCCGACGTCAGGCGCCGGAGCGCGACGATGCGCCCGGTGCGTCCTTCGCGTCCGACGGCACTGGCAAGCGCCGTCACGAGCGCGCGATGTGACTCCCGATCCTCCAGCCACGTGCCGGCCCGCATCACCGTCTCCAGCATGTGCAGCTCGCGCCCGGCGGCACCGCTCATGAACGCATCGACGACGAACGGCGCGTCGATGTCGCGGCGCAGCAGGCGAATCCGCGCGCGCTCGGCGTCGGGCGATCGGTCGGCGCCGAGCGTGTAGAGCACTTGCCGCCGGACGGCGACCTCGGGGTCGTCGACGCGGGCCATGACGGCGCGGCGCAGAGCGGCGCGTGTGAGCCTGCCCTCGGCGATGCGCAGCGCAGCGATGCGCACGTGCGCCGATCGATCGTCGAGGCGGGCGCGCACGACATCGTCGCCGGCCGCGCCAAGCCCCTCGAGCGTCCAGAGTCCGTGCAGCCGCACGCGGTCGTCCTCGTGCGTCATCGCGAGCGCGCGCACGGCCGGCACGACCGATGCGGCCCTGGACGCCACCAGCGTCCGCTGGGCCAGATCGCGCCAATGTCCGTTGGGATGGGCGAGGACGGGCACCCAGCTCGCGATGTCGGTCGGCGACACCGCCGGCGGCGTCCCGAGCGGCCGGCCTTCGTGGACGATGCGATAGATCCGGCCCATGCCGTGGAACGGCTGGTGCAGGCCGCGATCGAGGATCTGGTTGCGCAGGAACGTCGTCAGGAAGATGTGGCCTTCGATGATGCCGCGGTACATGTCGGCGACGTAGAGCGCGCCGTCGGGTCCGGTGGCGCTGAAGACAGGCCGGAACCGCTCGTCGTGCGAGAACAGGAACTCGCGCCCGGTGTAGGCGTTGCGGCTGGTGATGATGCCGTCGCGTTCGCTCGGCACCGATCGGCGGATCAGCCGTCCGGCCGACTCGCCGACGAAGACGTTGCCGCGGAACTCCGCCGGGAACTGGTCGCCACGATAGACGGTCGGCGCGGCGTTCGCGGTGAACACGCGCAGCCGCCCATCGTCGCGCAGCTGGGCGCGGCGGTTGACGCCGGGCGTGATCGCGTGCGGCCACACCTCGTTGTCCTGTCCGATGCGCTCGTCGATGCCGGCCCTGGCTGTGTAGTGGGGGTGGCGCGTCGCGTAGACGGTGGGCACGAGACTGCCGCGGATGTGGTCCTGGTTGTAGCTGAAGAAGAGCCGCCCGTAGTCGTCGTGCGACATGCCCCACTGGCCCGCCAGCCGGCCCGCGGGTCCGGAGAGGCGGCGGTCCCCGGACAGCCGCATCCGTTCATCGACCTGCAGGCCGTACGTCCAGTTGTCCAGCGTCCACGAGGGACTGCTCGGCGCCAGGTGTGGATTGACCGGAATCGGCAGGCCGCCCCTGATCACGTCGCGCTGGTCGGCCTTGTCGTCGTCATCGGTGTCGCGCAGGAACACGACCTCGGGCAGCGCGAAGACGAGCACTCCGCCGTCCACGAGCTGGATGCCGCGGGGCCAGTCCATCTGCGCGAAGACCGTGCGGCGATCCGGGCGGCCGTCGCCATCGGTGTCGCGCAGCACGACGAGCCGGCTCGCCGGCGTCGGCAGCGGCTCGAGGCCGGGCAGCAGCGTGCGCAGCGGCCAGTTGTAGGACGGCCACTCGAGCACCCAGAGGCGGTTCCGCTCGTCGAACGCGAAGGCGATCGGATCCTGCACGAGCGGTTCGGCGGCCACCAGTTCGATCCGGAAGCCGGGCTGCAGATCCATCAGCCGCATCGACTCCTCGGGCGAGCGGACCGGCGCCGGCGGAATCCTCCAGTCAGCGGGGGGCGGTGCGGTGTCGATGGCCGCACGATCGCCCACCTGGGCGACGAGCAGCGCCGAGGTCGAGACGGCGGCAGACAGCAGGCCTGCCGCGAGCGCGAGCACGCGGCGGCGACCGGCGACGGCGTTCATCTGCCGGTCGTCACGGCGATCATGTCGATGACCGTGCGCTTCCCTGGGCGGCCGGTGCCGGGCACCGAGATCTTAGAGGCGGCCGGCGGCCTCGTCGCGTCGTAGATCGACGGGCGCACCGTGTTGATCTCCTGGTCGGCCGCCTTGTCGGACACGTAATACGTGGCTTTCGCGAGGTGGCGCATGTCGCTGCCGCTGGCGGCGAGCACCCGGCGCAGTTCCTCGAACACCTCGCGCACCTGCGCGGCCGGGTCGTCGGACGTCCCCGTCAGGCCCGACACGAAGATCGGCCGGCCGCCGAACACGCGGGCGATCCGGCTGTAGCGCGCCGAGATGGGCTCGACCAGCGTCAGGCGTTCTGCCGCACTGGTCGCGCCCGGCGCCGTGGCGACGAGTTCGATCTCGACCGGCAGCGATCCGCCGCGCCACTCCGTGACGACCTGCGGCGGCGCCGTGCCCTGGAACGTGCTCGCGACGATCCGCTGCAGATCCGCCGCGCGCGCGATGTCGCCGAGGAACGCCTTCACCTGGACGATGTGACCGAGTCCAAGTCCGACGCGCCGCAGATCGCCGCGCAACTGCTCCATCGTGCCGCGCACGGCGGCCTCGAAGGCGCCAGGCGCGGCGCGCCCCGAGACGATCACGAACGCGCCGTCCGCCTGCACCGCGACGTGCGCGCCATCGCCGGGCACCGGCGCCAGCCCGGTGACGACGATGCGCTCGGGCGGCACCGTCTTCGACCGTCGGGTCACGCCGACGGCATCCATCGCCACGAGCACGCCGGCGTGAGGGATCCGCGACTCGACGAGCGTCACGGCAGGCTTCACGGCGCCGGTGAACCGCTCGGCGAGCAGCCTGTCGACCGACGGGGTGACGCTGTCGTCGGCCACGTACACGTGCAGCCGCGCGATCCGATCGAGATCGCTGCCCGCGGCGCGAAGGGCGGTCGCCACGCCGTCCAGCACGGCCGCGGCCTGGGCATGGGCATCGGCGCCGCCCTGGAGCCGTCCCTGCGCGTCCAGCGGATACAGGATGGCCGTGTGGACGAGCGCGCCTTGCTCCACGACGACCGCGGCCGAGCGCCCGAGGCGGGCGTCGGCCTCGATGGCACGGAGCGTCACGCCGGGCTCCGCTTCGGCCGGCTGCGCCACCGCTGGCGCTGCTGGCGGCTGCGCGGCCGCGGGTGAGGCGCTGATGCACGCAGCGAGGACGGCCATCGTCGGCGGAAGACGCAGAAGCATCGGAACGGAGCGGGACGGCGAGCGCATCGTGGCCGCAGTCTAGCCCGAGGGGGCGGCGGCAGTCAGGTTCGGTCGTGGGACCAACCGCTGGAGACGGATGTCGGGTTCGGGCTGTCGCTCGCGATCTCTCCAGTGAAGGCCGTGATTGCCGGGTGTCCTGCTGGCCCAGGCGACCGGTGGTCGCGTTCATGCCGTCGACGGCGTGGCAGTCGCCGCGGTTCTTCCGGGTGCTCGGCACGCTGAAGACAGGCTTCCCCGGCACCTACGTCGAGGCCACGGCGCGCGACAGCCGCGGCGTCATGCGCTTCCACGCCAAGCGTCCCTGCGACCCGGTCGACGAGGTCGAGCGGATGAACGCCATCTGGCGGCCACAGACCAACATGGTCTTCGAGCTCGTCGCCGCGCCCGACCTCGACGTGGACCACACCGATCCGCGCACGGCTCCGGGTACCGCATCCCCTTCGACCTCGCCCGCCATTTCAGGGAGTCATTTGCCAAATGTCGGGCGTCCGGACAGGCCAGGAAGTAGCGCTCCCCCAGACCGCCACCGCTGGACTGCCCGGCTTGTGCGTGTACATGTTGCCGGAGAACTCCCAGCGGGTGCTGTCGCCGTAGTCGTTGAGTTCTCCCCTGCCGTTGAGAAAGTGCGGCGCCTACACCAACCTGCCGGGACGGCGATCGGAAGGGCCCGGGCCACCACTTCGTGTCACGTGGCGACCGACGGGCCCGGCACCGTGTACAGTGCTGAGCGAGCGTCGACGCTCGAGGTAACGGAGGCGGCCCGCCGGCCGTACCAACAGCGCGGCGACTACGCTTCCATCGATGACGACCTGGCCGGCCCGCAGCGGCACCATCCTCGACCACATCGGCAACACCCCGCTCGTGCGCCTCACCCGCGTGGCAGCGGCCGCCGAGGGCGTACCCGACGGCGTCGAACTCTACGCCAAGGCCGAGCACCTCAACCCTTCCGGGTCGGTGAAGGATCGCGCCGCCTGGGCGATGACCCTCGCAGGCCTCCGCTCCGGCGCCCTGGCGCCAGGCCAGACGATTCTGGACGCCACCAGCGGCAACACCGGCATCGCCTACGCGATGATCGGCGCCGCCCTCGGGCACCCGGTCACCATCTGCCTGCCGTCCAATGCGAGTGCCGAACGCAAGCGCATGCTCCGGATCCATGGCTGCGAGGTGATCGACACCGATCCGCTGTCGGGCACCGACGGCGCGCAGCAGGAAGCGCGCCGGCTGGCGACGCGGCATCCCGATCGCTACTTCTACGTCGACCAGTACAACAACCCGGCCAACTGGCAGGCGCATTTCGAGTACACGGGCGTCGAGATCTGGACGCAGACCGGCGGCCGCGTCACGCACTTCATCGCGGGCCTGGGCACCTCCGGCACGTTCGTCGGCACGTCGCGCCGCCTCAAGACCTACGACCCGCGCATCCGGTGCGTGTCGCTGCAGCCCGACCTGCCGCTGCACGGACTCGAAGGCATGAAGCACATGGAGAGCGCGGTCGTGCCCGGCATCTACGATCGGTCGGTGGCCGACGAGGACCAGTCGGTGGGCACGATCGAGGCGCAGGAGATGACGCGGCGGCTGGCGCGCGAGGAAGGCCTGCTCGTGGGCGTCAGTTCCGGCGCCAACGTCTTCGGCGCGGTGCGGCTGGCCCGCACCCTGCCGCCCGGGTCCGTCGTCGTCACGGTGCTGTGCGACGCCGGCAGCCGCTATCTGAGCGATCGCTTCTGGATGGGAGAGCAGCCATGATCGTCCTGCCCGACGTCCATCGTGCCGGCATCGTCGGACACGTCGAATCGGACCGCACCGAGGAGTGCTGCGGGCTGATGCTGGGCACCTTCGCCGATGGCGTGAAGACGGTGGCGGCCCTGCTGCCGATCGACAACGCCCGCGAGGACGCGGCGCGGCACAACAGGTTTCTCATCGGCCCGATCGAGATGCTGCGCGGCGAACGCCATGCCCGCAGCCTCGGCCTCGACATCGTCGGCATCTACCACTCGCACCCGAACGCACCGGCCGTGCCGTCGCAGTTCGACCTGGATCACGCCTGGCCGGTGTATTCGTACGTGATCGTCGCGGTGACCGCGGCGGGCGCCGGCGCGCTGCGATCGTGGGAGTTGCGCGAGGACCGCTCGGGCTTCGACGAGGAATCGATCTCGTAGGTAAGGACGGCCCGCCGGGCCGTCCGAGGCCAGGCCAGGCCGGCCTGGGACATCATCGGGTCGTGATGGCCTGCCCGGGCTTGGTCGCCAGCAGGTACCAGGTGGCGGGCCGCGTGCCGGTCTCGGTCACGGTGAATCCCGCGGCCCCGAGCGCCTCGGTCCAACGACGTCTGCTCTGCGTCGATCCCCAGTAACCATGTCCGTGGATCGACCACGGCATCGCCACCCGCACCCATGCGTCGTTCCGCAGGCTGACGATCAACAGCTGGCCGCCAGGCTTCAGCACGCGCGCCGTCTCGTGGAGGGACTGCGTGATGCCGTCCCATGGCAGGTGATCGATGGCCGCGACGCTGAACGCGGCATCGAAGCGGCCGGCCTCGAACGGCAGCATCCGCATGTCGGCGACGCGCACCTGCACGCGGCTCTCGACGCCGGCGGCGCGAGCGTTGCGCAGCAGTCGCTCCGGGGTGTTGTCGTCGATCCCGTAATGACCCGCATACGCATCGAGCGCGGTCACGCGCGCGGCCGGCCTCGCCTGCAGCAGTCCGATGGTCGCGCGTCCGGACCCGGCGCCGAGTTCGAGCACCTCGCGCTGACCGCTCGCGAGGAACGCCGGCGTCGCGAGCCGGTGTGGCGAGGCGATCTGGACGGCGTAGTGCATGGCCACGGCGCCCGCCGCCCCCCACAGCGCAACGATGCCGCACACGGCGAGCAGGGCACGGGACCCTCGTCGCCAGGCCACCAGGCCGAGCACCGCGCCCGTGACGGCCACCAGCAGATGGCCCCAGCTCAGGAGCCACGAATAGCCGAAGTCGTAGGCGAACATGCACGCAGGATCGCGATCGCCGGCTGAACCGCGCCTGAAGACGCCGTTCAGGTGCCGTTCAGGAGGCTTCGCGCTATAACCACCAGGTGCGCGTGCTCGTGGCGGAAGACGAACGGTCGCTGGCCGAGCAGCTGCACGACGCGCTGGCCGCGGCCGGCTACGCGGTGGACCGCGCCGCCGACGGCCCGCACGCCGACTTCCTCGCGCGGACCGAGACCTACGACGTCGTGCTCCTCGATCTCGGCCTGCCCGGCGTGGACGGCCTCACGCTGCTGCGCGCCTGGCGCGCGACGGGCGTGACCGTCCCGGTGCTCGTGCTCACCGCGCGCGGCAGCTGGTCCGAGCGCGTGCTCGGCATCGACAGCGGCGCCGACGACTACCTGCCCAAGCCGTTCCGCATCGAGGAGGTGCTGGCCCGCGTGCGTGCCCTCATCCGGCGGGCCCACGGTCATGCGCAGCCGGAGCTGCGCTGCGGCCACGTCCTGCTCGATCCCCGCCTGGCCCGGGTGACCGTACGGGACGTCGCGATCGCGCTCACGAGCCACGAGTACCGGTTGCTCGCGTACCTGATGCACCGCAACGGGCAGGTCGTCTCGCGCCAGGAGCTCACCGAACACATCTACGCGCAGCAGTGCGATCGCGACTCCAACACGCTCGAGGTGTTCGTCGCCCGTGTCCGCCGCAAGGTCGGCGCGCCGATCATCGAGACGGTACGTGGCCTCGGCTACCGCGCCGCCGGCGCACCCGTGCCGGCGGAAGACGCGTGAGCATCGTCGGCTCGTTTCGCGCCCGCCTGCTCGTCGGATCCCTGCTGTGGACGATCGGGGTCACGTTGACGTGCTCGGTCGCGCTCGTGACCTTCCTGGCCACACACCAGCGGCCCCACGAGGCGATCTTCCACGGGTTCATCGCCGTGCCGCTCGGCGTGAGCGGCCTTGTCGGCCTCGCCTGTCTCGCCACCGGAGCGGCCGTGATCTGGCGCAGCGTGCGAGCCATGCACGTACTGCGCAGCCGGCTGGCCGACGTCCACGGCGGCGTCACCGAGCGGCTGGCCGGGACGTACCCGAACGAAGTGCAGCCGCTCGTGGACGACTTGAACGCGCTGCTCGCCGCTCGCGCCGCCCGCGTCGAACGCGCCGCGGCCCGTGCCGCCGATCTCGCCCACGGCCTCAAGACGCCGCTCGCGGTGCTCGCACGCGACGCCGATCGTGTCCTCGTGCACGACGCCGCTCTGGCTGCGTCGATCGCCGGCCAGGTGGCGCGCATGGCGCGGCAGATCGACTACTACACCTCGCAGGCGCGGGTCGTCGCCGCCGGCACCGCCACGGCGCTGCACGCGCCGATCGCTCCGGCCGTCGACGGCCTGTTCCGTGTGCTGGAGCGGCTGCACGCCGATCGGGGCCTGACGTTCGCGCACGACGTCGCGGCGGATCACGCGGCGCGGTGCGCACCTGGCGATCTCGACGAGATGCTCGGCAACCTGCTCGACAACGCCGGCAAGTGGGGCCGTCGTCGCGTGCACGTCTCCTCGTCACGGACCGGCGCGCTGATCGCGATCACGGTGGACGACGATGGCGAGGGGCTGGACCCGGCGCTGATGACGCGGGTCCTGCAGCGCGGCGTCCGTGCCGATCTGCGGACGTCCGGTTCGGGCCTCGGCCTGGCCATCGTGCACGGCCTGGTGGACCTGTACGGCGGCACGCTGGTGCTCGATCGATCGCCGCTCGGCGGCCTGCGCGCGCAGGTGTCGCTGGCGAGCGCCTGACGTGCGCGAGATGCCGTTCACGCGCGAACCCTGAGGGAAGCCGTCGCGGCTTCCCCTGCCTCTCGCCGACCGTCGGATGATGGCGATGCGACGTCGCGAAGGGCGACGTCAGAAAGGTAGGGGCGGCTCCCCGAGCCGTCCGCCAACCGGCGCGGGCCGGCCAGGCCTGCGGCGATCTCCGCGGTACGGACGCTTCTCTCAGGCGCCCTCCCTGCATTTCGCGACCGTGCGTCGAGCGTCGCCGCGATGCACCGCGGCCGCGCGCGCCCGGGGCGCCCACCC
>CBIHOS010000212.1:0-8505 GCA_966211945.1 uncultured bacterium | reverse complement strand
GCAAACCCGTCAGCACACGTCGCACGTGCGACGCGGTTATCCTGCTCGGTCATGACGCGGCGCTTGGCGTGGCCCTGGCCCCGAGATGAATGGACGCGCCGGCACTCCGCCCGCGCGTCGGCCTCGGCAGCCTGTCTCGCGTCACTGCTCCTCGGTGCTGATCCCGTCGCTGCGCAGGCCTCCCGCGCCGACGCGATCGCCGAGGCGCAGGCAGCCAAGGCGAAGGTCGTCGCGCCGTACGAGCCCACCACGGTCGAGAAGCTGATCGATCACGCCGAGGACATCCTGCTGGACCCGCCGATGGTCTACCCGTGGTTTGGCAGCATCCTGCCCGGGGGACTCTTCGCAGCTGGCGTCGGGGTCCACAAGCCGTTCAGTGACAGCGGCCGCCTGGCTGCCCACGCCGGATGGTCGCTTCGCAACTACAAGACCATCGCCGGCCGCGCCACGCTGCCCTCCCTGGCGCGTGGACGGATCGAGCCGACCGTGGAGGCGAGCTGGACCGACGCGCCGGCCGTCGCCGTGTACGCACTGGGTGCGACCGGCAGTCCCGACAGCCGGGCCGAGTTCGGCTTCAAGCCGCGCCGCGTCGGCGGGCAGTTGCGCGGCGTGTTCGGCCGCGCGGAAGCGGGCGGCGGGCTGGAACTGCTCCACGTCGCGACAACGGCCGGTCGTGGTGACCGCGCCGCCGCCTCGGCGTTCACGCAGGCGGCGCTGCCTGGGCTCGGCGTGTCACCGACCTATCTGCACGGCCGCGTCTTCGCCGGCTTCGACTGGCGTGACGCTCCCGGCTACACGCGCCGCGGTGGTGCCTACCGGATCGAACTCCAGGACTACCGGCAGCACGACGACGGTCCGTTCAGTTTCAGACGGCTCGACGCCCAGGTGGACCAGGCCGTTCCGATCCTGCGCGCCAACTGGGTGCTGGCATTCCACGGCGAGGTCGCGACCACGTACACGCGCGGCCACGAGACGGTGCCGTTCTTCCTGATGCCGGATCTCGGCGGCCATCTGCTGCGCGGTTTTCCGGCGTGGCGCTTCCGCGATCGGCACCGCATCCTGGTCTCTGGAGAATATCGCTGGACACCGTCGCAGTTCGTCGACATGGCGGTCTTCTACGACGCCGGCAAGGTCACCGCGGCGCGGCGCGATCTGAACCTGAGCGGCCTGCGCCGTTCGTACGGCATCGGCATCCGCTTCCACGCGCCGGCAGCCACGGTCCTGCGTGCCGAACTCGCGCGCACCGACGAAGGCTTCGGGCTGGTGCTGGCCTTCAGCCCGGCGTTCTAGCGTGTCGCGCCTGCTCCCCGTCACCCGTCGCCTCTTCGTCGTCCGCGGGCTGCTGATCGGCCTGGCGATCGGCGCGCCGCTCGTCGTCCTGCAGAGCGCGCCGGGTCCGAAGTTCTCCGACGACGATCCGCACTGGGTGGAAGCCAGCACGCAGGACGCCGCGGGCGTGAAGGACCGCGAGATCCACCTGACGACCGATCTCG
Organism: uncultured bacterium; assembly: GCA_966211945.1. Lineage (GTDB taxonomy): Bacteria > Acidobacteriota > Vicinamibacteria > Vicinamibacterales > Vicinamibacteraceae > Luteitalea. Next base: position 7,012 of record CBIHOS010000212.1, on the reverse strand, counting down.
CGACGAACCTGTTCGCGAAGCCCGGCGACGACACGCCGGACGTCCGCGCGCGCAACGTCAACACGGTCGACGAAGTGCCCGACTCGAGCTGGTACACGAACCGGGCGGGCCGCCGGCCATTGACGGCGGGCGACGTCTCGACCGGGCCCGATCGGTCGTCCGGTCCGGCGGCAGGCACGTGGACGGTCGTCTCGGCCAAGAGCGATGGCGTGACGCCGGGCTTCACGGTGCGCGACGCGAACGACGTCACGTGGTTTCTCAAGTTCGACCCGCCGGGGCATCGCGCGATGTCGACGGGCACCGAGGTGACGGTCACCAAACTGATGTGGGCGCTCGGCTACCACGTGCCGGAGAATCACGTCGCCACGCTCGATCCGAAACGCTTGACGCTCGCGCCCGACGCGCCCATGCACCCGGCGCACGGGCCGCGCCGCGCCATGCGCAGGGGCGACGTCGCGGCCCTGCTGGCGCGCGCCGATCGCGATCCGGACGGCACCTACCGCGTCATCGCCAGCCGCGCCCTCGACGGCACACCCCTCGGCGGCATCGTCTTCTTCGGCACCCGTCCCGACGATCCGAACGACGTCGTGCCGCACGAACACCGGCGCGAGCTCCGCGGGTACGGTGTGTTCGCCGCCTGGCTGAACCACGTCGACGCCAAGGCGTCCAACGCGCTCGACACGCTGGTTGCCGAGGGCGGCCGGAAGATCGTCCGCCATCACCTGATCGACTTCGGGTCGACGCTCGGATCGGGCGGCATCTACCCGCGCGAGCATTGGGAAGGGTTCGAATACATGTACGAGGGCCGCGAACTGCTGCGCGGCCTGCCGGCCTTCGGCTTCCACATCGCGCCGTGGCGGACGCTGCCGTTCCACGAGTCGCCGGCGATCGGCCGCCTGCCGCTCGACAACACGCGGTTCGATCCAACCGCGTGGAAGCCGCGCGTGCCCAACGCGGCGTTCCTGCGGGCCCGCGCCGACGACCGGTTCTGGGCGGCGAGCAAGTTGCTGGCGATCGACGACGACATGCTGCGGGCGGCAGTGGCGGCAGGTCGCTTCGGCGTTCCCGAGGATGAGACATTTCTCGTGAAGGCCCTGACCGAGCGCCGCGACGCGATCCTCCGGGCGTACCTGCCAGGCGTGCTGCCGGTCGTGGAGGCCCGCCTCGACCAGCGGGGCGCGCTGACGTTCGACAACCTCGCCGTGCGCGCCGGCGTGGCTGCCGCGCCGGCCCGGTATCGGGCGCGATGGGCCGTGTTCGACAACGACACGCGCGGCGTCCGGCCGCTCGGCGAATCGGCGTCGCCGTCGCCGGTGATGCAGGCGCCGTCCATCGAGCGGCAGGCGTCGTTCGTGCGGGTCGAGTTGTGGGCCGAAGGCGGGCTGCCAGCGTGGCAGGTCCCCGCACATCTCTATTTCCGCCGGACCGCCGGCGGATGGGAACTCGTCGGCCTCGAACGGTTGCCGACCGGCAACTGATCATCTCCACGGGCGGCCCGTGCGAAACGCCGGGGCGTCGCGTTTCAAAGGGAAGGGTCTTGCCAAGGGAGGCGTCGATGTCGTTCCGTCATCGCATCGGGGTGGCGCTGGTGGCTGGACTGGCGGCCACGACCGCGCCGGCAGCAGGGCAGTCCGCCACGCCGGCGGCGGGCCAGCCGCACGGGCAGCATGCGCATGGGGCCCCGGGCGCCAGGCTCGGCGTCGTCCACTTCGAGACGTCGTGTGCGCCGCAGACGCGCGCGACGTTCGATCGGGGCGTTGCGCTGCTGCACTCGTTCTGGTACTCGGCGGCCATCAGCGCGTTCGACGAGGTCTTGAAGGCCGATCCGGCATGCGTGATGGCGCAGTGGGGCATCGCGATGAGCTGGTGGGGCAACCCGTTCGCCGCGTCGCGGTCGGCCGAGGCGCTCGAGCATGGTCGCGCCGCACTCGCGGCGGCCCGCGCCAGCGGCGCCGGCACCGATCGCGAGAAGGCTTATGTGTCCGCCGTCGAGCAGCTCTTCAAGGAAGGTGCGATCGCACCGCACGCCCGCCTGACGGCGTACGCGCAGGCGCTCGGTGCGCTGGCGGCGCGCCATCCAGACGATGCGGAAGCGCGCATCTTCCATGCCCTGTCGCTGACCCAGAGCGCGCTGCCGACCGACAAGACCTACGCCAACCAGTTGAAGGCAGCCGCCATCCTCGAGGAGGAGTTCGCGCGGCAGCCGGAACATCCTGGGCTCGCGCACTACATCATCCACAGTCTGGACGTGCCCGCCCTCGCGCCGCGCGCGCTCGACGCAGCCCGCCGCTACGCCAGGATCGCGCCGGATGCGCCGCATGCGCTGCACATGCCCTCGCACACGTTCACGCGCGTCGGCTCGTGGCAGGAATCGATCGACACCAACCTCGCCTCGGCGGCGGCAGCGCGCAAGGATCAGGCGACGGCGGAGGAACTGCACGCGCTCGACTATCAGGCGTATGCGTATCTCCAGACGGCGCAGGACGCCGCGGCACGCCGTACCGTCGACGCCGTCCCGGCGCTGGCGCCGAAGCTCGCGAGCACCGGCGCCGGCAATGCCGCGCCGCTCGCGGCGGGCTATTACGCGCTGGCCGCGATTCCGGCCCGCTACGCGCTCGAACGCGAAGCCTGGGCCGAGGCCGCCGGGCTTGTTCCGCGCTCGTCGCCGTATGGCTGGGCCGATGCGGTGACGCACTTCGCCCGCGCACTCGGCGCCGCGCGACTGGGCACGCTGGATGCGGCCCGCGCCGATGTGACACACCTGGCGGCGCTCGGCACTGCACTGACCGCGAACGGCGACGCGTACTGGGCCGGCCAGGTCGAGATCCAGCGGCGCGTCGCAACGGCGTGGGTGCTGCTCGGCGAGGGCCGAAGCGAGCAGGCGCTGCTGATGATGACCGAGGCGGCGGCGATGGAGGATGCCACCGAGAAGTCGGCAGTGACGCCCGGGCCGATCAAGCCAGCCCGCGAACTGCTCGGCGACATGCTGATGGTCCTGGAGCGACCGGCGGAGGCGCAGGCCGCGTACGAGGCGACGCTGAAGAAGGAGCCGCGGCGATTCCGGGCAACGTGGGGTGCGGCCAAAGCTGCTGCGGCCGCCGGACAGCCGTCGGCGGCCGCAACGCATCGTGCGAGCCTGCTGGAGATCGCCGCCGCGGCCGACCAGCCGGCGCGCGCCGAACTGGTCGAGGCGCGCCGCGCGGTCCGCTGACTACTCCCGGCGGCGGCCTTCGGGCGTGTCGCGCAGCGCGGCTTCGAGTTCGCGCTGGCTCCAGTTGCGCTGGATCACTTCGTTCACCCACGGCCGGGCGTTCGCGTCGGGTTCCCGCCGGAAGACGCGCCGGTAGGCCACGCGCACCATGTTCTCGGCCTGCCGGTAGGTGATCTGGCCGGGGTTGCCGCCGTTGCCGTAACCCGGGCGTCCCGGCCGGTTCCCGCCGCTGCCCCAGTTGCCGTCGCCACCGCCGTAGCCGCGCCGCTGCACCACGAACGACGAGATCCGGTCGTTGAAGCCGGCGCGCCGCAGGTCGCGGACGTTCGACGAGAACCGGCGCGAGTCGCCGCGCATGTCGTCGGCCCGGAACACCACCACCTCCGCGTTGCCGAAGACGCGGACCGACGAGATCTCGTCGTTGGTGCCGCGCGGCACGCGGTCGGACTGCTCGCCCACCCTGGCGCAGAAGTAGCGGCCGCCGAAATCGATGTGCTCGTAGAAGCACACGCCGCCGCCGCGCGGTTCGGGCGGACGTCCCCAGATCTGGGCCGAAGCCGTGCCGCCGCCCACCAGCACGGCGACGACGAACGAGTGAAACAGCACGCGCATGATCGCACTCCTGGCTGGCGTGGCCGCCAGGCAGGCGGGCGACGTCCCAGTCCGCCCTGATCATACGGCTGACATGGAGTCGCGCCCACATCGGACGCCGTCGCCGGCTTCATCCGACGGTCGGCGACGGAGCGGGTCTTCCCTACTCGCTCCGCAACGCGGCCATCGGCGACACGCGTGAGGCGCGCATCGCCGGGATGAACGCGGCGATCGCGGCCACGCCGGTCAGGACGAACGCCGTGACACCGAACGTGGCGGCGTCGGCCGTGGACGTCTCGTAGAGCAGGCTCGCCATCAGCCGCGCGACCAGGAACGAGGCGACGCCGCCCACCGCCACGCCGATGCCGGCGACGACGAGCGTCTGGCGCAGCACGTGGGTGCGGATGTCGGCGGCCGAGGCCCCGAGCGCCATCCGCACGCCGAACTCCTGGACCCGTTCGCCGACGGTGAAGGCGACGGTGCTGTAGATGCCGACGCAGGCGAGCACCAGCGCGATCAGCGAGAAGCCGCCGAGCAGCGCGACGAGGAAGCGCCGTGGTGAGATCGCCCGGTCGACCAGCGTGTCCAGCGTCCGGACGTCGGTGGCCGACAGGCTCGCGTCCAGTTCCCCCAGCGTCCGGCGGATGGCCGGCGCAATCGTCCCGGCCGGCAGGCTCGTGCGGACGACGAGATCGAGGCCGGCGTCCCTGACCTGGGCGTACGAGAAGTACATCTGGCTGGCCTGGCCGGTCTCGAGACTGGTCTGCCGCACATCGCTCACGATGCCGACGATGCGCGTGCGCCGGTCGCCGTTCTGCAACTCGCGGCCGAGCGCCGACTGGCCGGGATACAGGGCGCGCGCCAGGCTCTCGTTGACGATCACGACGACCTCCTTGCCGTCGACGTCGCCATCGTTGAAGTCGCGCCCCTCGCGGATGCCGATGTCCATCGCCCGGAAGTAGCCGGGACCGGCGATGTAGACGAAGGCCAGTGCGCGCTCCCCGGGACGGTACTGGCGGCCGGGCACGGCCGCGCCCCAGGTGCGGTTGCGGTCGAGCGGCAGGGCGTCGGACACGCTCGCGGCTTCGACGCCGGGTAACGCACTGACGCGACGCGTGACCTCCTGGATGAGCGCGCGACGCGGCCCGTTGTCCATCTGTGGTCTCGTGTTGAGCCGCAGCGTGACGACCTCCGAGGGCGCGAACCCGAGATCGACGGCCTGGACGCGCAGGAACGTCCGCAGCATCAGCCCGGCGCCGACGAGCAGCACGCAGGCGAGCGCGACCTCGACCACGACCAGGGTCGACCGGAGCCAGGCGTGACCGCGGCCGTGCGTCGAGCCGCGCGTCTGCTCGCGCATCGAGCGCTGCGGGTCGCCGGACGCGACCCGCGCCGCCGGCAGCAGGCCGAAGACGATGCTCGTGGCGATGGCCAGGAGCGCCGTGAAGAGCAGCGCCGTCGCGTCGATCTCGACCTGATGCAGCAGCGGCACGCTCAGTCCTGGCCGCGTCTTCACGTAGCGCACGAGCGCATAGGCCAGCGGGACGCCCAAGGCGGCGCCGAGCAGCGACAGCACGACGCTCTCGGTCAGCAGCTGCCGGATGATCCGGCCGCGGCCCGCGCCGATTGCCAGGCGCACGGCGATCTCCTTGCCGCGGCTCGCCGTGCGCGCCAGCAGCAGGCCAGACAGGTTGGCGCAGGCAATCAGCAGTACCAGACCGACGGCGCCCCAGAGCACGAGCAGCGACTTCTGGATCCGCGCGTTCACGTAGCGGTCGAGCGCCGTCAGCCGCGCCGTCACCGCGCCGAACCCCTGGTTGGCGGCAGACAGTCGTGGCATCAGCGATCGGAACTCCTGCTGCGCTGCCGAGAGCGGCACGCCCGGTCGCAACCGGCCGACCACCGAGAAGACGTTGCCCGACCGACGCAGCATCTCGTAGTCGGCCGGCACGAACATGTCGACGCGAGCGCCAGGCATGAACGTCGACGCGAAGTCGAACGTCGACGGCAGCACACCGACGATCGTGTACGGCGTGTCGCTGACCGTCACCGACTGGCCGACGACCGCCCTGTCGCTCCCGAACGTCCGCTGCCACGTCGCGTGCGTCAGCAGCATGGCCTTGGGGCCGTTGGGCTGCAGCTCCTCGCGGTTGAACGTCCGGCCGATCGCCGGCGTCACGCCGAGCATCTCGAAGAACTGCGGGCCCACCGGCATGCCGGCCAGCCGCTCGGCGTCGCCGCGCCCGGTCAGCACGAAATCGAAATAGCCGAAGAACGGGAAGTACGTGGTCAGCCCGTCCAGCGTCGTGCTGCCGCGCTGCATGCCTTCGACGATGGCGACCGGATAGGTCAGTTCGCTCTGCCCCTCGGCATCGGTGTCGGGCGCGATCCACACGAGGCGCTCGGCATGGGCAAACGGCAGCGGCCGCAGGACGATGGCGTTGACGACGCTGAAGATGGCGGTGTTGGCACCGATGCCGACCGCGAGGATTGCGGCGACCGATATCGCGAACGACGGCGCCTTGATCAGGCGGCGGAGGGCATAGCGGACGTCGGCGCCGATGCTCTCGAGCCACGGCAGGCCGCGCGCGTCGCGCTGCCCGGCCCTGGCCGCGTCACGGCCGCCGAGCGCGTGCGCGGCCCGCCGCCGCGCCTCGGCCGCATCCAGGCCCTGCGCCTCGAACTCGGCCGACGCCAGTTCGAGATGGGACTGCAGTTCGAGTTCGAAGTCCGCGTCGCGCCGGCCACTCTGGACGACGGCAAGGGCGCGCTGCCAGGTCTCGCGCAGCCACGTCCTCATTCGGTCGGCTCCGCGCATGCGAGCACGCGGCCCATCACGCCCGCGATGCGGTGCCACTGCGCGGTTTCGCGGGCCAGCGCGGTGCGGCCCGCCGGCGCCAGCGCGTAGTACTTGGCGCGCCGGTTGTTGTCCGACGTACCCCACTCGGCGGTGATCCAGCCGCGATGCTGCAGGCGGACCAGCGACGCGTAGATGGTGCCCTGGTTGAGGAGGACCTCGTCGCCGCTGATCTGTTCGATCCGCCGCGCGATGCCGTAGCCGTGCAGCGGCCCCAGACCGCGCAGCGTCTGCAGCACCATGAGGTCGAGCGTGCCCTGAAGGAGATCGAGTTTCGACATGTGAAATGTGGCCGTCCCACAGGAGACAGACGAGGGGAGTCGCGGCTTTGTTCCTGTGGTGTGTCAACAGGG
>CBIHOS010000211.1:0-8583 GCA_966211945.1 uncultured bacterium | reverse complement strand
GCCGACGGGCGACCGCCCGGCCGGCGGCGACCGGCCTCGCAGCTCGCGCCCGCCCGGTGACAAGCCCGCCTGGCGGCCCAGGCCCGATGGCGACCGCCCCACCGGCGGCGACCGGCCCCGCAGCTCGCGCCCGCCCGGTGACAAGCCCGCCTGGCGACCCAGGCCCGATGGCGACCGCCCGCCCGGCAGCGACCGGCCCCGCAGCTCGCGCCCGCCCGGCGACAAGCCCGCCTGGCGGCCCAAGCCGGGTGGCGACCGCGCGACCGGCGGGGATCGGCCCCGCAGCACACGTCCCGCCGGCGACAAGCCCGCCTGGCGGCCGAAGGCGGAAGGCAGTCGTCCGCCCCGCGAAGGCAAGACGGGCTGGAAGCCGTCGGGCGACGCGCGTCCACGAGGGACCGGACCCAATCGCGACGCTCCGCGCGCCGACTGGCGCGGCGGCGAACGCGGCCCGCGCCGGGACGCCGCGCCTCGCGCGGGCGGCGACAGGCCGGCCCCGGCGACGGCGAAGAAGAAGACGTGGCGCGTCGGCGAGCTGCCGCCGGCCGACAGGAAGCGCAAGAAGGACGAGAAGGCGTGAGCCGGGTGGTCCATCTCGTGCTGTTCCGGCCGCGGCCGGACCTGACCGTGGACGACCAGGACGCGCTGTTCGACGCGATGGGGGTGGCGGCCCGGGAGATTCCCACGGTTCGCGGCTTCCGCATCGGCCAGCACCTGGCCAATCCACCGCAGTACCGTCTCTCGGGCTTCCCGCCCTTCCCGTGGTCGGCGCTGCTCGAGTTCGACGACGAGGACGGGCTGCGCGCATACCTGGCGCACCCGCTGCACGTCGATCTTGGCGCGCGCTTCAACGCCGCGGCGGAGGCGGCGCTGATCTACGACTACGCGATTGCCAGCGAGATGGCCTGAGGGAAGGACCGCGTCAGCGGTAGAAGAACTGGTCGATCAGGTCGCGCACCTGGTCGATCGATTCGGCCTGGTTGATCGCCGTGCGGAACTGCGCGCCGCCCTCGTAGCCCTTGCTGTACCAGGCGTTCAGGGCGCGCAGCTTGTTGATCACCCACCGCTCGCGACCGCGGGCGGGCGGCCGCACTTCTCTTGCAGCGGCTACCGCTTCGGCATCGGCAGCGACCGGCGCCGTATGGCGGAATCCCTCCGCCTCGCCGACGCGCTCGTTGACCAGCAGGTCGATGTATTGCAGCAGGAACTCGCCGCGGCGCGCCGGCGTGACCTCCTGCGGTGTCCGGCCGGCGGCCAGGTCGGCCGCCTGCGCGAGAATCCAGGGGTTGCGCAGGACGCCGCGCCCGACCAGCACGCCCTGCGGGCCGACTCGCAAGCGATCGATGACGTGTTCGGGCTCGACGCAGTCGCCGCTGCCGAACACCGGGATCGAGACCTGCCCGGCAACCGCAGCGATCAGCGACCAGTCCGAGCTGCCGGTATAGGCCTGCCTGGCCGTGCGGCCGTGGACGGTCACCGCGGCGGCGCCGGCGTCCTCGACCATCCGTGCGAGCGCCGGCGCGTTGATCTCGTCCTCGTTCCAGCCGGCCCGCATCTTCACGGTGACCGGGATCTTCACGGCCCGCGCCATCGCACCGACGATCGCCGCGGCGTGACGCGGGTCGCGCATCAGCGTGCAGCCGGCGTTGTGCTTGGAGATCTTGGGCACCGGGCAGCCCATGTTGATGTCGACGATGTCGGCGCCCATGCCCTCGACGACCTGGGCCGCGTCGGCCATCTTGGCGGGATCGCCGCCGAAGATCTGGATGGAGACGGGGCGCTCCTCCTCGGTGTACTCGGCGTATTCGAGGGTGCGATCGATGCCGCGGACGAGCCCTTCCGAGCTCACCATCTCGGTGACCACGAGACCGCAGCCGCCCTGCCGCTTGACGAGGCGGCGAAACGCGGTGTCGGTCATCCCCGCCATCGGCGCCACGCCGACCGGCGCGTCGAGCGCCACGCGGCCGATGCGGAGCCCTGCCGCGGTGGCCGCACCCGCCTCTGCCACCGGCGCCGTCGTCACTGCGAGGAACCGACCTTCTGCTTCTCGGCGGCCTGCTGCGCCTCGGCTTCCTTCACCGCCGCGGCGGCCTGGGCCACGCCGCTGTCGAACGCCGCCTTGAGCGAGGGGCTCTTCCACTCGATGATGGCCTGGGCGCGCAGCCGTTCGAGGTACTTCAGCACCTCGCTCGCGCGGCGTCCCTGGAACACGCGGTCGGCGATCTGATCGCGGGCTTCCTCGAAGGTCGCCTGCTTCTTCGGCACGCGGACATCGAGCTTCAGGAGGCGATAGCCATTGCCGGCATCGAGGGGCTCGGACACCTGTCCCACCTTCAACGTGGTGAGGACCTTCTGAATGTCGGCGTTGAGCTCGTCGACGCCGAGCGGCCCGATCAGCCCGCCGTTGGCCTTCGACGCGGCGTCGGAGGCCTCGCCGGCGACGGTGGCGAAGTCTTCCTGGAGCACGCGCTGGCGGAGGGCGGCCGCCTTCTCGCGCGCCGCGGCCATCGCTGCCTGCGCCGCAGCCGGCCCCTCGGCGGGAGCGGTGGTTGCGGCCCGCACGAAGATCTCGCGGAGCGTCACCGACTCCTTCGTGAGGAACTCGGCCTGGTGCTGGTCGTAGTAGGCGCGCGATTCCTCTTCCGAGATGCTGATGCGCGAGTACACGTCCTGCTGCTGGACGCGGTTGATGAGCATCTGCTTCTCGAACGCCTTGCGAAGGCCGGGAATCGTCAGCCCTTCCTGCTTGAGCGCGGCCTGGAACTTCTCCTCGGTATCGAGCTTGTTCTCCTTGCGGATGTTGCCGAGGATCTGGTTGAACTGCTCGTCGCTCATCTTGAGCCCGAGCTCGTGCCCGCGCTGGACGAGCAGCATCTCGTCGATCGCGTTGACGATGACGCGCGGCGTGACTTCGTCGAGCATCTTGCGCAGCGCCTGATCGTTGGCCAGATCGGCGGCCGTGACGTTCGGGTTGGTCGCCTTGAGCGCGGTGACCTGCAGCTGTTCGATGTCGGTCTTGGTGAGGATCTCGCCGTTGATCTTCACGAGCACCTGCTCGATGACCTCGGCGCGCAGCACGGTCAGGGTCATCCCGAGCGCCAGACTCAACCCGGCAAGACGTCGCAACTTCATTCGCATCATCGCTTTAGCTATGGTAACGCCGGACGAACGCCGGACGGCGTTCCTATTTGACGAGCCGGGCGGGCAACGGGCCGGCCGGCCAGGACATGGCCGGCTGGGACAGCCGGCCCTGCTTCACAGATCGTCGCTCAGGGCCCGCATGACGCCGGTCACCCGTTCGAACAAGCCATCCGGCGCGCGCGGGTCCTCCGGCAATGGCTTGAGGACTTCGGCTTTCGTGAAGCCCGGCGCGACTTCGCCAGCCGTCGCCCGGACGGTCCACCAGGAAGGCCCGCGCGATCCGCCCTGGGCGACCGGACGGTGGGTCGTGGGACCGGTCCGCGTCGACCCCGGCCGGCCCGACGGGCCTTCCCTGCCGGCGCCGGTGCGCCCGGCGACCGCCGGAGCGGGCCCACCCGGGCGGCCAAGGGACGGCGCCACGACCGGCGGTACCAGGTCGAGCTTGAGGTGCCCGGGCGGCACCAGCCGCAGGTCAGCCCGGCGATCGACCACCGACAGCAGCCGCTGCGGATCGACCGTCGCCGACTCGCGGAACTTGAAGACGATGGACTTGCCCTCGCGCTCGATGGCCTCGAGCTTCAGGTGGTCGGCCATGACGCGGATGCGGGCGTGGTCGGCAAGGCTGAGGACCGACTCGGGCACCGGACCGTAGCGGTCGCGCACCTCGTCCACGACCTTGTCCACCTCCGCGGCGGTCCGCGCCTGCGCCACCTGGCGGTAGATGCCCAGCCGCTGGTTCGTATCCGGAATGTAGTCGTCGTCGATGCGGAACTCGACGCCGAGATTGACCGTCGATCGCCGGTCGTCCTCGAGGTCCTCGCCCTTGAGTTCACGGATCGTCTCCTCGAGCAGCTTCGTGTACATCTCGAAGCCGATGGCTTCGATGTGGCCGCTCTGCTCGCCGCCGAGGAGGTTGCCGGCGCCGCGAATCTCGAGGTCGAGCGCGGCGATGCGGAAGCCGCTGCCGAGCGCGCTGAACTCCTTGATCGCGGCCAGCCGCTTGCGCGCCACTTCCGACAGGGAATCGACCGGCGGAATCAGCAGGTAGGCGTAGGCGCGCCGATCGGACCGGCCGACCCGCCCGCGCAGCTGATAGAGCTGGCCGAGGCCGTACCGGTCGGCGCGGTTGATGATCATCGTGTTGGCGTTCGGGATGTCGAGGCCGTTCTCGATGATGGTGGTCGCCAGCAGCACGTCGTAGCGGCGCTCGATGAAGTCCACCATGACCTTCTCGAGCGCCTCCTCGCCCATCTGGCCGTGACCGATGCCGATCTTCGCGTCGGGCGCCACCCGCTGGAGCAGGCCGGCCATCGAATGGATCGACTCGACCCGGTTGTGCACGACGTACACCTGGCCGCCGCGTTCGAGCTCCTTCTGGATCGCCGAGCCGATGATCTGCGGATCGAACGGCAGCACCGACGTCTGCACCGCCTGGCGGTCGTGCGGCGCCGTTTCGATCACGGACATGTCGCGGATGCCGACCAGCGACATGTTCAGCGTGCGCGGAATCGGCGTGGCGCTCATCGTGAGCACGTCGACGCGCTTGCGCATCTGCTTGATGCGCTCCTTGTGGGTGACGCCGAAGCGCTGCTCCTCGTCGACGACCAGCAGGCCGAGGTCGCGGAACTCGACATCCTTGGCCAGGAGCCGGTGAGTGCCGACCAGCACGTCGAGCTTGCCTTCGCGCAGGTGCTTCAACGACTCGGCCTGCTCCGCCTTGCTGCGAAAGCGGCTGACCATGTCGATGCGGACCGGGAACGCCGCAAAGCGCGTCCGCAGCGTCTTCAGGTGCTGCAGCGCCAGGACCGTCGTCGGCGCCAGGACCGCGACCTGCTTGCCGTCCATCACCGCCTTGAACGCGGCCCGCATCGCCACTTCGGTCTTGCCGTAGCCGACGTCGCCGCACAGCAGGCGATCCATCGGCATCGGCGACTCCATGTCACGCTTGATGTCGATGACGGCGGCGGCCTGATCGGGCGTCAACTCGTAAGGAAACGCTCCCTCGAATTCCTCCTGCCAGTGGGTGTCGGGCGGGAAGGCGTGGCCCTGGACGGCCTTGCGCGCGGCGTAGAGCTTGAGCAGCTCGTCGGCCATGTCGCGCATCGCCTTCTTGACCCGCGACTTGGCCTTCTCCCAACTCGCGCCGCCGAGTCGATCGAGCGTCGGCCGGCCGCTGCCCGAGAACTTCTGGACGAGATCGAGGCGATCGACCGGAACGAACAGCTTGTCGTCGCCGTGGTAGCGGAGTTCCATGAACTCGCGCGTCTCGTGACCAACGGCGATCTGCTTCAGCCCGACGAACACACCGATGCCGTTGTCGACGTGGACGACGAAGTCGCCGACCTTGAGGTCGCGGAAGTCCGAGAGGAACGCCTTGGCGGCCGAGGCGCGGCGCTGGTGACCGACTCGCTCCTCGTCGAAGATGTCGGTCTCGGCAAACAGCCGCAGCCTCGCGGCCGGCAGGCGGAAGCCCTGGGTGAGCTCGCCGGTCGTCACGAGCAGCGCGCTGCCCGAGGTCACCTCGGCCCGGCTGATGTCGACGGCGACGACGCCGTAGTCGCGAAGGATCTCGATGACCCGCTCGGCCCGGCCGGCGGTTTCGGCGACGAGCACCGCGGTCTCGCCGAGTTCGCGGCCGCGGCGCAGTTCTGCCACCCAGTCGGGCACGCGGCCGTGGAAGATCGGCGCCGGCTGGCACGACACGTAACGATCAGGTGACGCGTGACGGCCGGCCTGGACGAGCTCGTCGTCGACGACGGGACCGTCGGCGGCAAACGCCTCCAGCCGCGTCGACGAGGGCAACAGCGACATCGCCTCGGGCCACGGCAGCATCAGCCGGGCCGGCGGCGACGGCCGTTCGTCGCGGGCGAGCGCGTCCTGGTAGCTGTCGAGCAACGCCGTGAAGCGCGTGTCGCCGGCGTCGCGCACCTTGTCGAACTCCGACACGAACAGCCGCCGGCGCGCCGCCCGGCCGAGATACGTGAAGATGGTCGCCGGCCGTTCGCTCTCGCGGGCCTCGAGCGTGTCGGCCATCTCGCGGACCGGCGCCACCGTCACGTGATCGACGGCGGCAACGGAGCGCTGCGTAGCGGGATCGAACTGGCGGATCGATTCGATCGTGTCGCCGATGAACTCGATGCGGACCGGCAGGCGATCGCCGGCCGGAAAGATGTCGGCGACGCCGCCGCGCACCGAGAACTCCCCGTGCTGATCGACCGGATCCTCACGCGTGAAACCCGCCCGCACCAGGATGTCGGCGAGATCCATCGGGTCGATGTCCTGACCCGGCGCGAGTTCGAGCGACGCCGCAACGAGGGTCTCGGGCGCCGGCAACCGCGGCAGGAGCGCCGCCGCCGAGGCCACGACGATCCGCGCGTGACCGGTGGCCAGGGCGTGCAGGGCGCGGGCCCGCGCCGACGCGACGTCGAAGTGCGGCGACAGCCCGCGGTACGGATCGACTTCCAGCGACGGCAGCGGCAGCACGCCGCGATCGAGGTCGTTGGCGCTGAGCCCGTCGAGACTGCCCAGGAAGAAGCGGGCGTCGCTGATGAACGCCTCGATGTCCTTGTCGGCCGGCACCACCACGACGCACGGGCCGTGCTGGGCAGCGGCCGCCACGGCGAATGCCTTGCCTGCAGCCGTCAACCCCGAGAGCGCCGTGGCCGGCGCCGCCAGCCCGGTAGCGGCGGCGGCGTCCTTCAGCAGGAAACGGAGGGAGAGGGAGGAGGCAGAGGTTCCAGCCATGCTGCGACACACCAGAATATCAGGGCGGAGCCCGCTCTTGGCGCGTCCAACATGTCGGAGGCGTCGAGCTTCAGTTCGACGCGGCGCCAGCCGGGGACGCGAACTCGCTGGCGGGAATGCCGAGCGCGATCCCGAACTCACGGAGCCGCGCCTTCACCCGCTCGGCCCCCTCCGGCCCCAGCCGCAGCAACTGGCGCTGGGCGGCCGAGAGCCCTTCGAGCCGGCTGTCCACGTACGCGTAGTTGGTGCCGCGAGCCGCCTGCAGGCGGGGCGTCCCTTCCACGTCCGGCGTGCTCACCAGGTGCACGAGCGCGCGGCGCATCGCGTCGGCGAACGTGCCGCCGGACCCGAGTTCCGCATACGCGTCGTCGAGCCGCGGCCCGAGACGCCCGTACAGCCGGGCCAGCGCCTGCGGCTCCAGGTCGGCAACGAGGGCGACGAGGCCGTCGTATCGGGCGTAGCTGCTCGGGTCCGCCACCAGCCCTTCGCGTGTCGTCGCCACGACGAACGGCCCCTGCGGCGCCACGGCGCGCACCTGCCTGGCCGGTGAATCGCCCCGCGCGACGGCGTCGACGCTGGCCGCGAAGCGGCGCACCAACTCGTCGGACGCCAGCAGCGCGGCAAGCTCGGGGCGTGACGAGAGCGCGGCCAGCAGCGGCCGGACGTAGGCGTCCATCGCGTCGAGCGGCGGCAGGTTCGGGTCCGCCGCACCGACACCGAGGTCGGTGCTCGGACGGACCGGCGCCTCGGCCACAGGCTCGGCGGGCGTCCGACCCACCGATTCGGCGGGCGACTGCCCGCTGCGGGGTGCGAACCACCAGACGGCGGCGCCGGCCGCGGCGATCAGCAGCGCGATCGCCAGCCAGGGAACGCGTGTCTGTGGCTGTTGCTGGTGGAGCGGATCGACGGGCAGCTCGTCGGGGCCAGGGTCGATGTCGCGCAGTCGATCGGGGTCGAGGGGGGCCGGCGTCATGCCCTTCTGACGACGGATTGACGCAGCAGGCTCGTCTTCTCGTACCATGCCCGCGTGTCGGACCAGTCGTCCACGCTCGCCCTCGTCATCACCACGCGCAGCGGCCCCGGCGTGCTGCACACCGTCGCCGGTGTCATTGCCGCCCACCAGGGCGACATC
Organism: uncultured bacterium; assembly: GCA_966211945.1. Taxonomy (GTDB): domain Bacteria; phylum Acidobacteriota; class Vicinamibacteria; order Vicinamibacterales; family Vicinamibacteraceae; genus Luteitalea. The sequence continues at coordinate 566 of CBIHOS010000211.1, read as the reverse complement.
TCGTCGATCACGATCGTCGACACGGCGCCCGGTGTCACCCGCATCCTGCTCGAAGTGATGGTGCCGTCGCCCGAGCCGCTGCTCGCCGCGCTGCGCGACAGCGAGCCGGTCCAGCAGGTCGAACGCGTCGCCACGTTCCAGCACGTCTTCGGCAAGCGCGTGATCATCATGGGCGGCGGCGCCCAGGTCGGTCAGGTCGCGATCGGCGCGATCACCGAAGCCGACCGCCACAACATCCGCGGCGAGAAGATCTCGGTGGACACGATTCCGCTCGTGGGCGAGCAGCCGCTGGCCGAAGCGGTGCGCGCGGTGCCGCGGCTGCCCCGGGCCCGCATCCTCGTGCTGGCCGGATCGCTGATGGGCGGCGAGATCGAGAAGGCAGTGCGCGAGGTTCGCGCGCAGGGCCTGACCGTGATCAGCCTGAACATGGCCGGCAGCGTGCCCGAGGCCAGCGATCTCGTCGTCACCGATCCCGTGCAGGCCGGCGTCATGGCCGTCATGGCGATTGCCGACACGGCGCGATTCCGTATCGATCGACTGACCAAGCGTGTGTTCTAGCCGTAGGC
>CBIHOS010000210.1:0-8588 GCA_966211945.1 uncultured bacterium | reverse complement strand
GGCCGCGCCTCGAGCGCCTGCCGCAGCAGATCCGAGATCACGCGCCCGGCCGTCGTTCCTCTCAACGCCGCGAGTTCCTTCGCCGCTTCGAGCAGGTCGTCGTCGACGTCTACAGTGGTGCGCAAGGGGTGAATCATCGTGCATCGCGCATCAGATGTCAACATCCGCCGACGGGCTGCGGGCTCGGTCGTCAGCGCACGAGCCCGAGGCGGCGCCGCAGTTCTGCGACCTCGGCCAACGCGCCGTCCCGCTGCGAGTGAGCGATCTCGTCCAACACGGCCTCGAGCCGCTCGCGGCCGCGCGCCGTCGTGACGGCCTGGCGTGGCGTCCTGTTGGCGAGGGCCGGAATCTTCGTGTCCAACCACGTCTCCATGTGCCTGCGTCGGAACTCACTCTCGAGCGATTCCAACTCGGGCGACCGCAGTTCGTCCGGAGCCGCGCTGGTATTCGCAGCGACCGCGCCGGCGAGGATCTCGTCGATGTTCTGTGTCGTGGTGTCGACCAGCGTGGCACCCGCGCCCAGGCGACGGCGGATCTCGCGCTGAATGCGTTTGGCACGGCGTGCCGAGTTCACCTCGACGACGAGCCGCGAGCCATCGACGAGGAGCGTCCCCAGTATCGTGTTGTCCCACGACGCCTGCTTGCGGTTGCCGGCCTTGATCCACGAGAGCGTCGCCGAGACCGCCACGCCGCCGGCGTCGACCACTTCGTCGCTGACGTGTATCTCGTCGCGCAGCGTCGCCAGCGGCACGAGGCGATCGATCGCGTCGGCCGCCGGCATCGACAGCTGGTAGGCGAGCGTGGTGGGCTCGAGCGGGTCGCCGTCGGTGTTGGTCAGCCGGGGCGGCTCAGGATGGTGCAGCGCGTCGACGATCGCGTGATAGGTCTCGCGCAGCTCGATCGAGTACTCCTCGACCTCGTCGCATGTGAGCCGCCGCCGCGGCCGCCAGTGCTCGCGCATCTCGATGAGCGGGATTCGCCACGATGCCGGGATGATCCATGGGCTGGCGCCGAGCAGGATGCTACCGCCGGCGAGCGTCAGCACCCGGGCGTACGTCACGTGACCCGGTTGGAGCAGGCGCGAGGCCGCCTGCTCGAGCACGTGGAACCGGCGCCCGGTCATGATGTCCTGCATATCGATGGCGCGGCCCGGCAACGTCGATTCGACGACGAAGAAACTTGCCGGGCTGCGGCAGGCCTGTTCGATGAACTCACGATGGAACGCCTGGATCGCATCGGCCTCCGTGCGGAGCACATGCAGGGCCAGCGGCTCGCTCGGCCATCCCTCCGGCAGCTCGCGCTCGGCTGCGTCGGGCACGAAGGAGAAGACGAAGAAGGCGTCGAAGGTCGTGCCCACCTCGGGCGACCCTTCCGGTGACGTCGGCTCGTCCGGCCAGACGAGGAACTCGTCCCAGGCTTCGGCGACGTACTCGGGGCCGAGGCTCTCGGCGGCAATCGCCAACAATGCCGGCACCACGACGCCCTCGGCGCCGCGCAGGCGCAGCCGCAGGCTGTTCTCCTCGTCCTGCGCGCGCTGGCAGCACTGCTTGTACTTACGTCCGCTGCCGCATGGACACGGCGAGTTGCGTCCAGGCTGTGTCATCGCCCCAAGTGTAGCGGCCCTGTCGCCGTGTCCCCCAAGTAGGATGTTCGGCCGACGACCGCAGGCTGCGAGCTCCAGCTGTGTCGTCAGCGCTAGAGCGGGTGTACTTCGACGCGGCGTACGAACATCTCGGCGCCTTCCGACTGGATCAGGATCTTGCCGCGCCTGTAGCTCGGGTCGGTGCCGACGTTGACCACGACGCCGTTCAGGACGTTGGTGATCCGCGTCGGCTCGACGATGACTTCGAGGCGGTTCCATTCGCCCAGCGGCTTCTCGACGTCGCGGGCGCCACGGTAGCCGAGGCGGTCGGTCCAGTCGGGGTCGCGCCCGAACCAGTTGATCCGGTCGCCGTTGCGGAACACGCGGGGCGAGCCCTTGGGGTCGTAGACCCACTCGCCGTCGCGGTCGGGCGTCTGCATCGCCGTCAGTGCGGGCGTGGTGCGTGCGCCACCCGCCTCGTGCCCGGCGACGACGAGGATGTCGCCGATACCGCCCTCGATGATCTGCGCCTCGATCGACCGCATCCACGGTCCGTTGAAGTCCGCGCGCGTGTTGCCGTCAAGGCCCTGGCAGTGCACGAGGATGCCGCTGTCGCGAGCCCGCTCGAGCCGCGGCGCCCACGTCCTGGTGCCCCACTTGAACTCCACCACCAGCCGGTAGGTCTCGAACTCGTCGTGCGTCGTGATGCCGCCGTACTTCTGGCCGCTGATGCGAATCGCCGGCGCGCCGTCGACGTTGCCGACGACCGTGAACACCTTGTCGGGGTCGCTGTAGTGATCGCCGACCAGCCAGGTGTAGAACGACGACAGGTCCTTGCCGTTGAACAGCGAGACGACGCCTGCCGGAGTCGACGTCGCCTGCGCGTGAGCCGGGGCCGCCGCGGCGGCGAGTGACGCGGCGATCAGGCCGGCGAAGAGACGAGTGCGATGGGGAAGTGTGAGGCGACGCATGTCGGCGGCATTCTATCGGTATGACCGACAGGCCGCGCTGGGACAGCGGGTTCTATCACCCAGGCCGCGTTGGGACAACGGGCCCTACCAAAGGGCGCGCTGCGCGTACCTGAGGAGCAGGACGGCGATGGTCGTGAGCACGAGCGGCATGATCAGACCGGCCGGTCCGTATGTCTGCCACGCGGGCGTCGTGGCGAACGTGCCCGCGACCTGGACGACGATCGCCAGCAGCGACACGGCGAACGCCGTGACGGCCCATCGCTGTCGCGCGAACAGGCCCACCGACCCGACCACGCCGGCGACGACCGCGACGCCAAAGGCACCGAGCACCCACGCCGGCGTCGCCTCGTACATGGCGCGATCGGGCGGCGCGAGCGCGGCCACCTGCTCGGCGCTCATCGTCACCTGCATCAGGAACAGCACCAGGCCGAGCACGTTCCACGCCACCGCCGCGGCGGCGATGATCGTGTGGGTGCGCGAAGACGGACGCGTGACAACGTTCATGGAGGCACTCCTCGCCGGTGAGCACGCGGTATCGCCGCGGCCTGGTCATCGCTGAACAGGTGGGCAGACGCGACACCAGTTCCGCGTCTGACACACGAAGCATGGAACGACGAACGCCGAACGCCGAACGCCGAACGTCGAACGACGAACGACTGCCGTCTGCCCGCCGTAGCCTTGGCGGAGGCGGGACTCCCGACTGCCGCCTATCGACCCATGAGCGCTTCGGCCGTCGTGAACCGCGGGGCGACGTCCACGGGCACGTCGCCGAGCCGGTCGAGCACGGCCTGCACCTGTGGGCGGATCGTCGCCCGCGCCAGCAGCGCCTGCGCCTTCGTGTAGTCGCCCGTTGCCTGCACCGTCAGGATCTCGGTCGTCAACGCCTTGACGGCGTCGCGGATCTTTGCCGGCTCGACGCGGAACGTGCCGTCGGCATTCACGACGAACGCGCCGGCGTCGAGCAGCGCGTTCAACTGGATCGCGATGCCGCGGCCGTGCGCCGACGACGTGCCGAAGCGGATCGACCTGAACGTCGAGGCCAGGAACGTCGTGTACATCGAGTCGGCGATGCCCTTGTCGATCACGCCATCGTCCACGAGCGTCTGCAGCGCCCACAGCCCCGAGATGTCGGCCTTGGCCTCTTCGAGCGTCGAGTAGGTGTCCTTCAACTGGGCGCGGACCGTGGTCGTCCTGCCGCCGACGGTGATCGCCTGCGGCCCCAGGCCGTGCATCAGTTCGTGCATCAGGATGTGCGTGAAGAACGCGTCGAACGTGACGCGCTCGCGGTCGGCCTGGGCCAGCGCGCGGCTGGCGATCGGCTGCAGCACGAGACGGAATTTCGCCTCCTGCGTGTTCTTCAGCATCGTCCGCTTGGTGCCCTTGGCAGCGACGACGCGCTCGTCGTTCGGCAGGTTGAAGGCGGCGGTCTGGACGCCGCGGTTGCCGTCGCCGGCGCTGAACACGACGTTGACGACGCGGATGGGGGAGAGGGCGCCGAGCGTCCGGTTGCGGTAGCGCGCGTCGATCGGCAGGCGGTTTTCGAGGCCCTGCAACTGGGCCGAGAATCTGGACAGCTTGCCGGTCTCGGCGTCGTCTCGCACCGTGATGAACGCCTCGTAGGCGGCCTTGGCGGCAAACCAGGTGTCCTCGTAGACCTCGTAGGGGCCGATCGTGGGCTCGACCGACGCGTCCAACTCCATCCAGGCGACGTCGCTCTCGTAGTAGTCGTTGCTCAGGAATGCTTTGGCGCGAGAGTCGAGGAAGCGCTTCAGCGTCGGATCCGCGGTGGCGGCGGCGGCGGCCCGCAGGTGCGTGGCGGCGAGCGCCAGTTCGCCCTGGTACTCGACGGCATAGGGCACGGCAACGAAGCTGCCGTCGGGCTCGCGCCTGATGGTCGTGAAGAAGCCCTGCGCCTCGGCCCGGGCGGCGGGGGAGAGGCCCGCGAAGTAGCGCTCCAGTTGCTCCTTTGTCGCACCGGCCGGGTAGAAGTTGGCGCCGCCGGGCTTGTCGCCGACGCCGTCGATGAACGGCGCGTCGCCGTCGAGCCGCGACCACGGGCCCTTGTTCAGCACGAAGTACTGCAGGCGCGACGGGCCCGCCGGTGTGCGGTCCTGCTGCAACTGGAGCAGCATCGCGGGGCCGCCGGCCCAGACCTGCCGGAGGTAGAGCCCGTCGAGCACGCGCGCGGCTTCGATGAGGTGCCGCAGGGCGTTGCGTTCGGTCTCGGCCAGCCCGGACACGTCGGCGCCGAGGTCGGCCGCGGCAAAGCGTGCCGCCTTGCCTGCGAGGCCGTCACGCGAGGCCGACGCGGCCTCCGCGGCGGGCGCGGTTGCGGTGGTCTGCGCGGCCGGCGGCGCCTCCGGCTGGCGGCAGGCGGAGGCCGCCACGGCCAGCGTCGCCACGGTGATCGCGAGCCCGTTCCGGGCGGTCCAAGCGCGACTGGTACCCATCATGCCGCGAATGATAATGTAAGGCGTTGTTCATACCCCGGCGGGCTGCCCGAGCGGATTCCGCCGAGCCCTCCGGCCCAGAGGACTCAGACTTCCATGACCAACGGCCCCCAGGACGTCCAGGACGTAACCGCGATTGAAACGCAGGAGTGGCTCGACTCGCTCGAGTGGGTCATCCAGCATGGCGGCCCCGGACGCGTCGCCCAACTGCTCCGCGATCTCGAGACGCACGCGCGCCGCAAGGGCGTGCCGCTGGACTTCACGCCGAACACGCCGTACATCAACACGATCGCACCCGAGCAGCAGGGGCCGTACCCGGGCAGCCGGGAGATCGAGCGCCGCATCAAGAGCCTGGTGCGCTGGAACGCGATGGCGATGGTCGTCCGGGCCAACAAGCTCTCGGACGGCGTCGGCGGCCACATCTCGACGTTCGCCTCGTCGGCGACGCTGTACGAGGTGGGTTTCAATCATTTCTTCCGTGGACCCGACCATGCCGACGGCGGCGACCTGGTGTTCTTCCAGGGCCACGCCTCGCCGGGCATGTACGCGCGCGCCTTCCTCGAAGGCCGCCTGAGCCAGCAGCGCCTCGGCAACTTCCGGCGCGAACTGGCCGACGGCGGCGGCCTGTCGTCCTATCCGCACCCGTGGCTCATGCCGAACTTCTGGCAGGTGCCGACGGTGTCGATGGGTCTGGGCCCGATCATGTCGATCTACCAGGCGCGCTTCTGGCGCTACCTGGAGGCACGCGGGCTCAAGAAGACGACCAACAACAAGGTGTGGGCCTTCCTCGGCGACGGCGAGACCGACGAACCGGAGACGCTCGGCGCCCTGACGCTGGCATCGCGCGAGAAGCTCGACAACCTCATCTTCGTCATCAACTGCAACCTGCAGCGGCTCGACGGCCCGGTGCGCGGCAACGGCTCGATCATCACCGAGCTCGAGGGCGCGTTCCGCGGCGCCGGCTGGAACGTGATCAAGGTGATCTGGGGCAGCGAGTGGGACGAACTGCTCGCGCGCGACAAGACGGGCCTGCTCGCCCGCCGCATGGCCGAAGTCGTCGACGGCGAGTACCAGCGCCTGTCGGTGTCGGATGGCTCGTACATGCGCCAGCACTTCTTCGGGAAGTATCCCGAGCTGCTGGAGCTCGTGAAGCACCTGTCCGACGATCAGCTGAAGAAGCTGCGGCTCGGCGGGCACGACCCCGAGAAGGTCTACGCCGCCTACAAGGCCGCCACCGAGACCAAGGGCAAGCCGACCGTCATCCTGGCCCGCACGATCAAGGGCTACGGGCTCGGCGAGACGGGCGAAGGCAAGAACCCGACCCACCAGCAGAAGAAGCTGAACGAAGAAGAAGTCCTCAGCTTCCGCACCCGCTTCAACATCCCGCTCAGCGACGACGATGTCGTCAAGATGCCGTTCTACAAGCCGGCCGACGACAGCGCGGAACTGACGTACATGAAGCAGCGGCGCGAGCAGCTGGGCGGCTACCTGCCGCAGCGCCGCACCGATGCCGACGCGCTCTCGCTCACCGGCGTCGACGAGGCGTTCGCCGAGTTCCTGAACGGATCGGACGGCCGCAGCATCTCGACCACGATGGCCTTCGTGCGCATGCTGACCAAGCTGCTGCGCGACAAGGAATTCGGCAAGCTGGTGGTGCCGATCGTCCCGGACGAGGCGCGCACCTTCGGTATGGAGGCGCTGTTCCGCCAGGTCGGCATCTACTCGGCGCTCGGCCAGTTGTACGAGCCGATCGACAGCGATCAGCTGCTGTACTACAAGGAAGCCAAGGACGGGCAGATCCTCGAAGAGGGGATCACCGAGGCCGGATCGATGTCGTCGTTCATCGCGGCCGGCACGGCGTACGCGACCCACGCGATCAACACGATCCCGTTCTACATCTACTACTCGATGTTCGGCTTCCAGCGGGTCGGCGACCTGATCTGGGCGGCCGGCGACATGCGGGCCCGCGGTTTCCTGCTCGGCGGCACCGCCGGCCGGACGACGCTCAACGGCGAGGGCCTGCAGCACCAGGACGGCCACAGCCACCTGATCGCCTCCTCGGTGCCCAACTGCCTCGCCTACGATCCGGCTTTCGCGTACGAGATCGCGGTGATCATCAAGGACGGCCTGCGTCGCATGTACCGCGACAAGGAGAGCGTCTTCTACTACCTGACGCTCATGAACGGCAACTACGCGATGCCGGCGATGCCCAAGGGCGCCGAAGAGGGCATCCTGAAGGGCCTCTACAAGTTCTCGTCGTCGACCGTGAAGAAGCCGAAGGCGAAGGCGCAGCTGCTCGGCAGCGGCGCGATCCTGCCAGGCGTGATCGAGGCGGCGACGCTGCTCGAGAAGTACGGTGTGGCCGCCGACGTGTGGAGCGTCACGAGCTACGTGGAACTGCAGCGCGACTGCCAGGCCGTCGATCGCTGGAACCTCCTGCACCCCGGCGAGGCGCCGCGCACCTCGTGGGTGCAGCAGCAGCTCGGCGGGGCGGCGGGCGTCGTCGTCGCCGCGTCGGACTACGTGAAGCTGCTGCCCGGCGGCATCGACCATCACGTGACGCAGCCGATGGCCTCGCTCGGCACCGACGGCTTCGGCCGCAGCGAGAGCCGCGAGGCGCTGCGCGATCACTTCGAGGTGGATGCCAGGCACGTCGCGGCGGCCACCCTGTCGCTGCTGGCGCGCGAGAAGCAGATCGACCTGCAGGTGGCGCAGGCGGCGTTCAAGGACCTCGGCATCGACCCGGACAAGCCCAACCCGGCCACGGCGTAGTGCCGCTGACCCCGGGGCCGCGGCCTCGGCGTCGGTCGCAGAGAGGGGCGCCTCGCCGAGGCGCCCGTGACTCGGGACCAGGACTCAGGCATCAGGCATGGCAGAAGCGCTCATGGCCAACGAATTCGTGCTGCCCTCGCTTGGCGACAACGTCAAGGCGGGGGATGTGCTCCGCGTACTGATCAAGCCCGGCGACACCGTGGCGAAGGAACAGGCAGTGCTGGAGCTCGAGACCGACAAGGCGACCGTGGAGGTGCCGTCGTCGATCGAGGGCACCGTCGCCGAAGTGAAGGTGAAGGCGGGCGACCGGATCGACGTCGGGCAGGTGATCTTCACGATCACCGGCGACGGCGGCGGCGCTGCAGCCCCGCCGGCCAAGGACGCGACCACGGATACGGCCGCGGAGCCGGTGAAGGCCGCCGCCAGGGCGGTCGACCAGCAGGATCAGGCGTCTGCCGGTGGTGGTGCGTCAGGAGGCGGTGACACGCCTGCGGAGCCGGCCTCCGCCGCTGGCCCGGCAGCGGGCGCGACCGCCGGTGCGGCGACCGGTGCGGGTGGCGGGCGGATTGAGGTGACGATCCCGGCCCTCGGCGACAACATCAAGGGCGGCGACGTCCTGCGCGTGCTCGTCAAGCCCGGCGACGCCGTCGCGGCCGACCAGGGCATCCTCGAACTCGAGACCGACAAGGCCACCGTCGAAGTGCCGTCGCCACAGGCCGGCACGGTGAAGGAGGTGGCGGTCAAGGACGGCGACCACGTCGACGTCGGCCAGCTGGTGCTCGTGCTCGAGGGCACCGCGGCGGCCGCCGCCGC
>CBIHOS010000209.1:0-8707 GCA_966211945.1 uncultured bacterium | reverse complement strand
GCCTACAGCCTACGGCCTACAGCGTCAGGTAGGCTGCAGGCTACAGGCTATAGGCTGCTCGACCATCGTCATGGTCCGTGGTGGCCGCAAGGCCGTGGATCACTTGTCCGACGGTCGCCGGGGACCGGCCCTTCTGTGGTCCTTACGACAACGACCAGCCCTGGCGGTATTGCCGCTTCAGGAACTGCTCGGCCTGCGGCGCGTTGGTGATCTTCATGTTGGCGCCGTCGTACTCGATCTTCTTGCCGGCGTTGAGCGCGACCACGCCGAGCAGCATCACTTCGGTGAGCTTGGCGGCATAGGAGAACGGTGAGGTCGCCTCGGCCTTGCCCTTGATCGCCTCGATCCAGTTCATCTCGTGCGAGGTCGTGATCCGCTTGAACTTCTCGGCCGGCTTGGCGGTGCTGTCGGCAAACGCCTTCGGCAGCAGCCGCGGGTTCTGCGCGTACGTGCCGTGCAGCAGCTTGCCCTTGCTGCCGATGTAGAGCACGCCGCCGCCCTTGTCGAATTCCTCGTCGCCGAGATCCTCGATCTTGGGTGGCAGCAGGCCGCCGTCGTACCAGGAGATCTTCACGGCCGGCATCGCGCCGCGGGCCGGGAACTCGTAGTACGTCGTCGTCGCGGCCGGGTAGGTCTGCTTGTTGTACGGCGTGGACTGCGTCTCGATCGTCGTCGGATAACCGAGATCGAGCGCCCAGAACGGGTGGTCGATCAGGTGCGCGCCCATGTCGCCGATCGCGCCGACGCCCCAGTCGCACCAGCCGCGCCAGTTGAAGGGGTGGTAGACCGGGTGGTAGTCCACCTGCGGGGCCGGGCCGAGGAACAGGTCCCACGCGAGCTTGTCGGGCATCGGGTGCGGCAGCTTGTACATCGTGTCCGCAAGCGTGTCCATCACGTGCTTGAGGTTCCACGGCTGCGCCGACGGATTCCCTTCGGCGGCCTTCATCGGGGCGGGGCGCGGAATGCCCTGCGGCCAGTACGCGTACGGCCGGTTCGTCCAGATGTGGACCTCGCGCACCTCGCCGAGGGCCCCCGACTGGATGTACTCGTTCACGAGCCGCGCATCGTCGGACGAGTGGCCCTGGTTGCCCATCTGCGTGACGACCTTGCTCTCGGCCGCCTTCTTCGCGAGGGCCCGACACTCCTCCACCGACCACGCCAGCGGCTTCTGCACGTAGACGTGCTTGCCGACGCTCATCGCCGCCGTCGCGATCATCGCGTGCGTGTGATCGGGTGTCGCGATCACCACGGCGTCGATGTCCTTCTGCTTCTCGAGCATCTCGCGGTAGTCCACGTACCGCGTCGCCTTGCCGGCCTTCTCGCCCAACATCTTCAGGTTGGCGATCTGGGTCTGCGCACGCATCTTCTGCTCGGGCGTCGGTGCCGGGCTGGCTTCGGCGAGGCGCTTCTCCATGGCCGCGACCTGCGGCGGGATCCCGTCGTAGCCGCGCCCGGCATAGCCCCAGTCGACATCACAGAGCGCGACGATGTTCTGGCTCGCGAGCGCGGTCATGTTCGAGCGGCCCATGCCGCCGATGCCGACGCCGGCGACGTTCACGAGATCGCTGGGCGCGGTCTGCCCCTTGCCGAGCACATGGCGCGGGACGATGGTGAGGCCGGCAGCGGCGATGGCAGCGCTGCGCACGAAGTCGCGCCGCGGCAGCCCCGGTTGATCGGGCGTGCGTGTGTCACTCATGGACGAGAGCTCCTGGTGGCCGGCTTCATGCCGGGTGAATTCCACTTGATGACGTGATACGTGGCCGGAACGTTTCCCACGTTCCGGATGGTGTGCATCTGGTTGGCGGCCTGGAAGATGACCGAGCCGGGGCCAACGACCTGCTTGCGGTCGCCGAGAAACGTCTCGACGGTCCCTTCGCGGATGATGACGACTTCTTCGTCGGGATGCTTGTGCGGCTCGTGGGGCGTCATCCCGGGCTGCAGCGTGGTGATGTGCAGCTCGAGTTCGTCGAGCGTCGCGGTCCGGTCGCGGAACACCTGGCGAACCTCGCCGACCCTGGTCGACTTCGCGCTCATGTCCTTCCAGTCCACGGCCTTCGATCCCATGATGGCGTCGGCGCCCGTCTGGGCCAACGTGGCGCCTGCCGCACCGATGACGATGCCGAGACCGAGCGTGACTCCTGCTGCCGCATGGCGCATGCTGACTCCTCCGGAATGGCAGGAGTGTAGTCCAGCGACGGGCGCCGCGCGCGTCAGCCGTCGACGACGTCGTCGTCGGGGGGCGCAGGAGCGATGACGACAGGCCGGCCGTCGGGGCCGGTGCGGTAGGTCGGCTGCTGCAGGTGCCCGTCCTCGGAGAAGCGCAGCGGCTGTCCCTTGTGGCCGTCGAAGGTCTGCGCCAGCAGGTCGTCCTCGCCGGCGAGCATGCGCAGGGCCGCGTCGAAGGCGACCCGCACCGCCATCCAGCCGCGCCAGGCGGCGCTGTCCATCGGGACGCCGGCGTGGCGGGTGAATCGGGCGTTGAGCTGACGGGCGCCGTCGCGCACCAGGCGCGGATGCCAGTCGCTCGTGCCGGCGGCCTGCGCGGCGGCGAGCCGCTCGGTGTCGGCCATGTGCCGCGAGGCCACCGACCAGGCGTCGGGGCGCCAGTCCCGGAGCGGCGCCGTGTGGATGCGCAGGGCCGCCTCGGCCGCGGTCTCGCCCGGATCGACGTCGCTCGCGACCACCTCGACGGCGGGCGCGCCCGCTGGCGGCAGCACGACTTGGTCGCCCCGCACGTGCTGTACGTTCAGCGTGGTCCCGATGATGGCGGCAGCCTTGGCCACGTCGGCCAGGCCGAGACTGATGCCCTTGCGGAGCGAATCGTCGGCGGAACGGGACGCGCGGGAGCTGCGGTCGCGAATCACGAGATGCACCGTCGTCGTGCTGGCGCGGGCGGGAGCCCACCCTGACAGCAGCAGGCCTGGGACGGCCAGACCCACGGTGCGGAGGTACGCGCGGCGTTGCATGGCGAGGGTGGACGTTCGTCCGGAGACGAGGTCGACTCTGGAGTTGCAGCAATCCTGCCAGCCAGCACGGCTGGTCGACCCGGGCAGTGGACGACCAAGCCGGTCGCCCCTTCTGTGTCAGACGGCGGGCATGGCCGTCGAGTTGGCGGCACTTTCCGGGAGTTCTCGCGAGGAACGGTTGGGCCGGCGCGGAGTCGGACTCAGGCATCATCCGGCCCGGACGCATGGGACCTAATCGCCTGTGTCGGCTCTTCATACGCGCGACTGAGCAATTGTTTCCCGGTGCGAGCGCGGTGCACCCGCGCACCACCAGCAAGGCAGGGCTTCGCCTGAGTGTTCGATCCAGAGACGGCGCGTAGCATACGGCCGCACGGTCGCGACTACGGCGTCATCACCACCTTGAGGCACTCGTCCTCCTTGGTCAGGAACGTGTGGTAGCCCTCGGCCACCTCGTCCAGCGCCAGACGGTGCGTGATGATGAACGTCGGGTCGATCTCGCCCGACCGGATGCGTTCGAGCAGCGGGCGCATGTACCTGTGGACGTGCGTCTGCCCCGACTTGATCGTGAGCGACCGGTTGACGATCGCGCCGATCGGGAACTTGTCGATGAAGCCGCCGTAGACGCCGGCCACCGAGACCGTCCCGCCGCTGCGGCAGTTCATGATCGCCTCCCGCAGGGCCACCGGCCGGTCGGTCTCGAGCATCATCATGGTCTTGGCCTTGTCGTAGGCCCCCTTGATGCCGGGCGCGTGGCCCTCGAGGCCCACGGCGTCGATGCAGTGATCGGGGCCGCGGCCCGCCGTCATCTCGCGCAGGGCCTCGTGGACCGAGGTCTCCTCGTAGTTGATGGTGATGGCGCCGCCCCGTTCGGCCGCGATGCGGAGGCGGTAGGGGAAGCGGTCGATCGCGATCACCTTCGCGGCACCGAGCATGTAGGCGCTCTTGATGGCGAACTGCCCCACCGGCCCGCAGCCCCACACGGCCACGACGTCGCCGCCCTTGATCCCGCACGCCTCGGCCGCCATGAAGCCGGTCGGGAAGATGTCCGACAGGAACAGCACCTGCTCGTCGGTGAGGGCATCGGGCACCACGAGCGGCCCGACGTCGGCAAACGGCACGCGCGCGTACTGCGCCTGGCCGCCCGGATAGCCGCCCATCATGTGCGAATAGCCGAAGATGCCGCACGGCGCGTAGCCCCACAGCTGCTCGCCCATCCAGGCATTCGGGTTGGAGTTCTCGCAGAGCGAGGTCAACCCGCGCGAGCACGGCTCGCAGTGGCCGCAGGCGATCGGAAATGGCACCACCACGCGATCGCCCTTGCGGAGGTTGCCGACACCCGTGCCCGTCTCGACGACCTCGCCCATGAACTCGTGGCCGAGCACGTCACCCTTCTTCATCGTCGGGATGAAGCCGTTGTAGAGGTGCAGATCGGACCCGCAGATTGCCGTGCTCGTGATCCGGATGATCGCGTCGCGCGGATTGAGGATCTTCGGATCGGGCACGTCCTCGACCTGCACGTGCCGCCGCCCGTGCCAGCACGCGGCCTTCATGCGTGGCCGCCTTCACGGCTCGCGGACTCGCCGACCATCTCCGGCGCGACGCCGGCAAGCGCCGCGATGTCGTCGGTCTGCGATGACGGCCGGGCCGGCCTCCAGAGACCGAAGCCTTCCGAGAGCGGCACCTCGCCCGTCTCCATCAACTGCTTGAACCGGCGCAGGTCCTCATGGATCTGCTGGCCGGGCTCTTCACCGAACATCCAGGCGATGCCGCGGCCGAGGCGGCCGGCCGGCGGGCTGTACTGCAGATGTACGCGCACCTCGGTGCCGCGATCGCCCGGGGCCGGGCTGAATCGCACCGACCCCCGGTTGTCGATGTCGGCGTTCTCCAGCGACCGCCAGGCGATCCACTCGTGCTCGCGATCGACGATCGTCTCGGCATCCCAGGACACGGTCGTACCGGCCGGGCCCTTCGCCGTCCAGCGCGTGTGCTGCTCGCCGAGCGTCTCCACCGATTCGAGGTGGCGCATGAAGCGCGGCAGGTTCGCGTAGTCCTTCCAGAACGCGTACACGTCCTCGACCGGCCGGTTGACCGTGATGGCCCGCTCGACGCTGACGTCGTGTTCCCACACGTCGCCGGTCATCGCCCGCGCCTGTTCCTCGCGCTGCAGGCCGCGGGCGCACAGCAGGTCGAGCGCCGTGACGCCGGCCAGGCCCAGCGCCGCCAGCGCGACCCGCTGCCGATCGACGGTGTCCTCATTGGACGCCGACCACAGGAACGCGACGTCGATGGCGTCGCCCCCGACCCGCGACCACGCCCAGCCGGTACGGGCCGACTGCGACAACAGGCCGGCACCACTGGCGATCTCGCGGGCCCCGAAGGCGCGAACGACAGACACCAAGCGAGGGTCGTCAGGGATGCCGATGAGACGGGCGACAGCGCGCGGCGCGGCGAGTTCCGCGGCGCCGAGGGCGAGACTGAACCAGCCGAGGCCGGTGGCGAGGCGATCGTGCGAGAGTCGCGCGTCAGCGTGCGTGTGCATGGTCTTCCTCCGCGGCCGCCGGGCGCCACGGCCAGACCCTCACGCATTGCAAGCAGGACTCCGTCCACATCGACGAGCGAAGACCTGCTCGCCGGGAACTCGTCACTCAGCTGGACTGCCGGCCAGGATCGTCCGCCGCGTCGGCTGGGGTGGCGACGCGTCTGATGCTTGCGGCCAGTTCCTCTCGCGTGGCCGGGCGCCCCAGTGGTGTCACCACCAGCGTGCCGTCCTCCTTCCACTGGACGCGCACGGCATCACCGATCTTCAGTCCGGACAGATCGAGCAGGAGGTCGTCGAGCGTGATCGCTGCGGACTCACCGACCCGCATGACGGAGGTCACCATCGACCGACGATGGGGCATCGGCCGCCGGGCGTCAATCAGGTCGTGCGGCGGCTAGGACTCGGCATCCGATGACGATCCCGCCGGGCGCGGCCGTCCGGAAGGGATGGTGATGCCGAGTTCGAGCAGCACCTGCTGCACCAGGTGACGGCCGAGACCGGTGTCGCGCGCCAGCGCGCGCACGCTGAGCGGCGGTCCGGCCGGGCCGTTGAGCCTGGCGGTCACGGCGGCGCGCGCCTCGTCACGCGCGCGGCGCGGCCGGCCCGGCCGCGGCGCATCGGTCGTGAGTGCGTCGATGCCGCCGGTCCTGAAGCGGTCACGCCACAGTCGCACCGTGGGCTCGCTGATCGCGAGCGCCTCCGACGCGCGGTGAACCGAAGACCCGGAGGCGAGCTGCAGAATGATGCGGCTGCGCCTGACCAGGCGGGCTGGAGAACCGGGAGTTGCCACCCAGCGCACCAATTGCTCGCGCTGGTACTCACTGAGGACGATGGGAACGTTCCGTGCGGTAGCCACGACCGTGGAACCCTCCAGTGCGCGAACACGCGTAGCGCGTGTGTGATGCGTCAACAGACCATAACGCAACATGGCCGGGCTGGCGCACTAAAAAAGCGTCAGTCCGGCCTCACACATTGGGACCGCGTGTCAAAAGGCCTTCACGGCCTCGTTACGATCGGTTTCCCGCCAACGAAAGATAGCCAACCTTCGCGCCGCAGCCGACGTTGCCGGTCGCCTGACGTCCTGTGATGGTCACGTTGATCGACCCGCAACCGAACTCGGCCTGCTTGGCCTGCGACGCGGCGATGTTGGCGGTCATCGCTTCCATCTCCTTCGTCATCCGATCGCCGACCTCTTCCATCTTCTTCTCGAACGCGGCCCGTTCCTTCGCCGACATCTTCATGAACGCCGCCGGGTCGGACATCTTCGACATCAACTGCTGGTACTCCTCGAGCGCCGTCCCGCCCAGGCCGGGCTGCATGTTGAAGCTGTAGCTCGCGCCGGGTGCCGCATCATCGGACAACGACAGCGCGCCGGTGACCGTCTCGAACGGGGCAGCGCCGCCGGGCTTGTGGTATTCCGCCTTGTAGGCGAGCGTCGCGTCACTGCCGTTGATGCTCCATGTCTTGGCCGTCGGCGTGAGTCGAATCGTCCAGCCGTTGCTGGCTGTGAGCGACAAGGTCGGGGCGCTGCCGATCAGCACGACGCCGGCCCGGCTCCACGCGCCGCTCACCGGGGCATAGGCAAAGAGACGGGCGAAACCGGGCAGCGCCTCGGCATCGACGCTGGCGCTGGCCGAGTACTTCGTTGCGGTCGCCACCGGCGTGCCGAGGGTCACGAGATCGTGATCGAGCAGGAACGTGGTGCCTGGCGCGAAACGGCCGCCGACCGAGATCGGCGCGGCCGAACCGGGTGCGATGACGATCGGCTTCACGAGCGTGATCTCCGGCGTCGGGTATTTGCCGTAGAGGGCCTTGCGGCCGCGATTCGGATCGAGCCCCTCGTTCTGTTGGGCGGTGCGCCACTCGTTGCGCAGGCGTCTGAGCTCAGCGTCGTACTTCGCCGTGAGGTTGGCGGCGCGCAACAGCGCACCACCCGAGGCGGCCACCATCGCGGCCACGAGCACGATCCCCGTCCACTTCGTCTGCTGTCGCATGTCGCTCGACTCCATCCGCAACCAACGCGGCTGCACGATCGAAGTGGGCGCACGGTCGTCGAACGTGACAGCGCCGCGCCGACTCAGCGCCGCGCCACTGCCGTTGGATAGTCCCTGGTGCTCACCAATGCGATCGCGAGTGCGAGCCACCACCACGTGAGTTCGACGGGACGGGCGAGAGGGAAATCGACGAGCGCGCACGCGGCCCCCGCCGCGACTGCCGCAGCCGCGCCGGCCAGCACCGGCGACACGGGTCGGGCGTACCGCACGACGAGCAGGATCGTCAGGGCCAGCGGCAACAGCACCGAGACGAGCCCAGGCACACCGCGATCGATCAGCGCTTCGAGATAGTCGTTGTGCACGTGATCGGTCGAACCGGCGAACCGCGGATCGCGCACGCCGGCACGGGCGGCGTCGCGCTGCCACTCGCCGAACCGCAGCGTGACCGCGCCGGGTCCCCATCCGGCGACCGGTCGTTCGACGGCATGCGGAGCGGCCACGCGCCACAGGTGCAGGCGGCCGGCGATCGTCGTGTCGATCGGCCGGGCCGGCGACAGCGCGATGGCACCGGCGCCGAACACCACCAACGCCGCCAGCGCCGCGCGCACCCGCGGCGACCAGCGCAGCGACGCATAGGTGACGATGGCGGCGGCGAGGCCGAGCACGGCGCCGCGCGATCCCGTCGCGACCAGCGCGACGGCCTGCAGCGCCAGCGCGCCCTCCCACATGCGGGTCCGGAGGGGCGCCGTCGACTGCCGATGCACGGCCGCGGTCAGCGGCAGGCTCATCGCCATCAGCACGCCGACGAAATTGGGATTGCCGAGCGTGCCGTAGACGCGCATCCGCACGCTGGCGCCGTCGATCGGCGCCGACCATCCGAGCCACGTGATCGGGTCGACGCCGCACCACTGGAACACCGCGACGACGGCACAGACCGTTGCGCCGAGCGCGGCCGCACGGACGAGTGACTCACCGCGCGATTGCCGCACGGCGGCAACCGCGAGCAGCGGAGCCGTGAGGCCGAGGACGAGCGGGCCGAACGCGGGCAGCGGCGCGAGCAGGCCCGAGACGACGAAGCTTGCCGTCCACACTCCGGCAGCCCAGCGCATTGTCGTCGGAATCGCGCGCCACGGCAGCGGTGCCGGCAAGACAGCCAGCGCGAGACTGCAGATCACGATCGCCACGAGCTTGGGCACCGAGAACGGCTG
>CBIHOS010000208.1:0-8720 GCA_966211945.1 uncultured bacterium | reverse complement strand
GCGGCTTCGGCGCCGTCACCATTCACCAGGGCAAGGAACTCAGTTTCACGAACCTGCTCGACCTCGACGCCGCGGCCCGGATCGTCCTCGAGTTCACCGAGCCCGCGGCCAGCGTCATCAAGCACACGAACCCGTGCGGCGTGGCGACCGGCAGCGACGCCGCGGACGCGTACGTGCGGGCCCGTGACGCCGATCCGCTGTCGGCCTTCGGCGGCATCGTCGGCTTCAACCGGCGGCTCGACGCGGCGGCCGCCGAGGCCATCGTCACGACCTTCATCGAGGCGGTCGTGGCGCCGTCGGTCGACGAGGAGGCGCTGGCGATCCTCGCGCGCAAGGCCAACCTGCGCGTGGTGACGGCCGACTTCGCGGCGCTCGCCGGCGGGACCAGCTACGAGTGGCGGTCGATCCTCGGCGCCTCGCTCGTCCAGGCTCGCGACCAGGTCCAGGAGGCGCGCAGCCCGTGGTCGTCCGCGAGCGACGGCTTACGCGTCGTGACGGCCAGGCAGCCCACCGCCGACGAATGGCAGGCGCTGCGTTTCGCGTGGCGCGTCTGCGCGCACGTCAAGTCCAACACCATCCTGTTTGCGTCGGCCGACCGCACGCTGGGCGTCGGCGCCGGGCAGATGAGCCGGGTCGACTCCGTGAAGGTCGCGATCATGAAGGCCGGTGAGGGCGCCCTGCGCGGATCGGTCGTCGCCTCCGATGCGTTCTTCCCGTTTCGCGACGGCCTCGACGCGGTGGCGGCTGCCGGAGCCACCGCGATCGTGCAGCCGGGCGGCTCGGTGCGCGACGAAGAGGTCATCGCCGCCGCCAACGAGCACGGCATCGCCATGGTGTTCACCGGCCGCCGGCACTTCCGGCATTGAACGGCACGAGGACGGGACGGTAGGGCAGGACGGGGTGAGGCCGGTAGGTAGGGGCGGCTCCCCGAGCCGCCCACGAGACGGCGCGGGCCGGCGAGGCCCGCGACGACCATCGCGCGACGGATCGGGTGTGGGCGCGATGGCGGCGCCTGCGTGCCACGCGCGACACACGATATTGAGGTTGGTAGGGGCGGCTCCCCGAGCCGCCCACGAAAACGGCGCGGGCCGGCAAGGCCCGCGACTACGCTCCTTCAGAGATGGCGCGGGAGCGTTTCGGGACGCTCGGCGGCGAATGGCAGCGTGATCACCACCAGCAGCAGCATCAGGAACTCCGAGTCGCCGAAGTTGTACTCGAAGAACCCGGCCCCGAGCATCGCGCACAGTGAGGCCAGCGCGCCAGCGGCCAGTGCCCGGGTCACGCCGGTGCGGTGCTGCAGGCGCGCGAAGAGGTCCCTGGCGACGGCGACGATGAACCAGATCCACACGGCGAGGGCCGGCAGCCCCCGTTCGGCGGCGATCTGCATCGGCACGTTGTGCAGGTGCACGTTGAGCGGCTGCACCGATTCGGCGACGCGGTATTGTTGATAGACCGCCTTGACCTGGTCGGGGCCGACGCCGGTCAGCGGGTGATCTTCGACCATCGCCGCGCCCGACTTGAGCATCGCCACCCGATCCCGGTTGGTCGGATCCTGCAGGTCGAAGATCGAGTACACGCGATCGGTGATGCTCGCCGGAGCGACCACGACGGCAGCGGCCAGGAACAGGGGCACCGCCGCGACCAGCCGGCGATCCTTCAGCGCCAGCAGTACGGCCAGGCCGATGCAGACGCCCACCCAGGCACTGCGCGTGAACGTCAGCCCGAGGGCCACCAGCACCGCCGGCAGCACCAGCAGCGGCCAGACCCGATCCCGGCTGCCGAACAGCAGGCGCGCCGCGGCGACGCACGCCACGATCATCAGGGCGCCGGAGTAGGTCATGTAATGGGTCAGCGCGCCCTGCGGCCGCCGCCCGAGATTGTCGAAGTGCAGGAAGCCGTACTGAAACAGCCCCACCAGGGCGCTGGCCGCGCCAACCGCGATGATCACCGACGCGAACAGGTGGGCGCGATGGCCTCGCGCCAGCCGGTAGACCAGCGGCACGATCAGGAACAGCACCAGTTGCTTGGAATCGACGAGACTGGTCGCCGGATCCAGCGAGGCGGTCGTCGACAGGAGTGTGACGGCGGCGTACACACCGAGGGGCCAGAAGAACGCCGGCACCTCCAGCTGCTCCTCGCGGAGGACCACCAGGGCGCCCCAACAGAGCAGGGTGAGCGCGAGCAGCACCCCTGACGCGGCCACTGACAGCTGCAGCGCGGCGACAAAGCACAAGAGGACCGAGAGCGACAGCGTCTCGAGGCGGTCCATCCGGGCCGTACGCAGTGCCGGAGCGGTCACGTCGTGCTCGACATCCTTCTCAGCCGACCTGATCGGCTGCGGCCGGCGACGCGAGCGCGCGCTCGGCGGCCGCGACGACCGCGTCGACGGTGATGTGCGTCAGGCACCGGAAATCCCCGGGTACGCAGACGCGCTGTTCACACGGCCGGCAGGGGAGGACCCCAACATCCACGGCCGCGCTGAAAACCCGCGGGTCGCGCCAGGGCGCCGACCGCACGGGCAACGTCGGTCCATAGAGACCGACGATCGGCGTGCGGGTCGTCGCTGCCACGTGCAGCGGCCCGCTATCGCCACCGATGTAGAGCCGGGCCCGGCCAATCAGGGCGTGCAGCTCGTCCAACGACATGTCCCCACAGGTGCGGACGCCTTCCGGGTGCTCCGGCCGGCGTTCCCGGACGCCTGCGACCACGGCGGCGGCAGCTGCCGCTTCCGACGGTCCGGACGTGAGGATGATACGACGATTGCGACCGGCCGCCGTCAAGCGGGCAGCCAGCTCGACAAAGGACGCGAGCGGCCACCGGCGGAACGCATTGCCGGCGCTCACGTGGACGACCACCAGTTGATGGTCCCCCTGCAGCCCCTCGCGCGACATCCACCCGTCGACCAGAGTATCGGCCGCAGGAGCGTGCACCATAGTCACGGGATTTTCCGCCGGGCTGGGCGGGGGCAGGTCCGGCAGCAGCGGCGTCAGGATGTCCCATTGGTTTTCCACCGAGTGGCGCGGCCGCAGTTCGCGCGGCCGGGCGACGAGATCGGTGTAGACCCACCGGCGTGCCTTGACGTCGAACCCGATACGGCGGCGGGCGCCGCTCAGCCAGGTCAACCACGAGGCCCGCGGCCCGCTGTGGAGGTCCAGGATCACGTCGTACCGTTCGCGGCGGAGGCGGACGCCGAGTGCCAGGTCGTCCCGCAGGCGTGCAAGGCCGCGCGAACGGGGCGCGACGATGACATCGTCCAATGCGGGATGGTGGCGGACGACCGGCGCGGCCGCCGGCTCGATGAGGTAGGCCAGGTGCGCGTCGGGCAGCGCCGCTCGAAGCGCGCCGATGAGAGGGGTCGTGAAGACGACGTCGCCGATGAGGCGCAGTCGCACCATCAGCACGCGCACGGCCGCGACTATAAACCCTGAGCGCACCCCGGTGCCACGCGAAGATGGCGGCGTCGGGGCGTCGAAGGGTAGACCACATCGCAGACGCACGGGATAATCGACTATGCGTTCCCTTGTCCTGCTGGCCCTCACGCTGGCGATGCAGCCGGCGCCCGCGCCGGCCCCATCCGGAACGGCCCCCACCACGACGCCCCCCTCCGGGACGACCCAGGCCGGGCCGGCCTCGCGGGGCGAGGCGTACCAGGCGTTTCTCGAGGCCCGGCGCCTGGAGTCGTCGGGCAATGCCGCGGCCGCCATCGCCGCGTACGAACGCGCCCTGGCCCTGGACGAGTCGCCGGCCATCCTGACCGAACTCGCCCAGCTCTATGCCCGGCAGGATCGGCCCGAGGACGCGAAGAAGGCCGCCGAGCGGGCGCTCGAACGCGATCCCGAGTGGGCCGACGCGCACTGGATGCTCGGCATGCTGTCGGTGCCGGCCTCGGCGATGCAGGGCGAGGCGGCCGCCGGTCGCGATCGTGCCGCCCTCGAACGCGCCATCGGCCATCTCGAGAAGGCCGTCGCCGGCCGCGCCCACGACCTCAACGTGCCGGTCGTCCTCGGCCGGTTGTACCTGCAGGTGGACCGCGCCGCCGATGCCGCGCGCGTGCTGCGCAGCGTCTACGACCGGGACAACGGCGCCTACGAGGCCGGCGTCCTCTACGCGCAGGCGCTCGATCGCCTGGACCAGCGCGATCGGGCCCTGCAGATCGTCGAACAGGTGCTGGCGTCGGAACCGCGTTTGCTCCGGGCTCGCTTGCTCCAGGCCGACCTCTTCGAGAAGTCGCGCCAGTGGGCGAAGGCGGCCGAGGCGTACGGACTTGCGGCGCAGGAGAACCCGAACGCGGTCGAATTGCGACTGCGGCAGGCGGCCGCGCTGCTCGGCGCGGAGAAGCCCGAGGAAGCCAGGGCCATCCTGACGGAGGTGATCGAGAGCCGTCCGAACGACCTGCAGGCGCGCTACCTCCTCGCGCAGACCCAGCGCGAGATGGGCGACGGCGAAGGCGCCGAGCAGACCGCGCTGGCGCTGATCAAGCTGGCCCCGACCGACGTGCGGGGGCCGGTGCTGCTCTCGCAGATCCACGCCGATCGCGGCGACCACGCCAAGGTCATCGCCGACCTCACCCCCATCGTCGGCACGGCGGCCCTGGCCAACGCGCAGTCGGCGCTCGGCGTGACGCTGCGGCTCGCCAACGCGCACATGGCGCTCGGGCAGCACGACCAGGCCATCGCGGTGATCGAGAAGGCCCGCGCCGCCAGACCCGATCCGTCGATGGATGCCTACCTGTTGCAGACGCTCGTCCTGGCGCGCCGCTGGGAACGCGCAGTCGCGGTCGGCGAACAGGTGCGCGCCGCCAGGCCCAACGACCCGCAGGTCGGGCGCATGCTGGCGCAGGCGATGACCGGCGCCGGCCGCATCGACGATGCCGTGGCGGTCCTGCAGGCCGAACGGGCCCGTCGTCCGGAGGATCCGACCGCGCTGCTGGCCCTGGCGACGACGCTGGCCGACGGCAAGCGCGAGTCGCAGGCACTGGCGTTGCTGGCCGAGGGCGAGGCGGCATTTGGCGAGCACGTCCTGTACTGGTTCCAGAAGGGCGCGATCCTCGAGCGGATGCAGAAGCGCGAGGCCGCCGTGGCCGCCTTCCGCAAGGCGCTCGACGTCGATGCCGAGCACGCGCCGACCCTGAACTACCTCGGATACATGCTGGTCGAGGACGGGCGGGAACTCGACGAGGCGGTGCGCCTCATTCAGCGGGCCGTGGCCGCCGACCCCGACAACGGTTCCTATCTGGACAGCCTCGGCTGGGCGTTCTTCAAGCAGGGCAAGCTCGGCGAAGCGCGCGATCAACTGCGCCGCGCTGCCGATCTCTCCCGCACCAACTCGGTCATCCAGGACCACCTGGGCGACGTGCTGCTGGCGCTCAACGATGCGCCCGGGGCGATTGCCGCCTGGCAACGCGCCCTGGCGGGCGACGGCGAGTCCATCGACCGCCGGTCCATCCAGTCGAAGATCTCCCGTGCCCGTCAGCGGTGAGCCGATGCGAACCTGTCGCTGGCGCGTCCTCCGGCCGATCGCCGGACTGGCCGCCGCGGCACTCGTCCTCGTCACCGCCGCCTGCGCGCCGAAGGTGCGCGTCGCGCTGCCGACCGGCGCCGGGACGCCACTGACCGACGTGGCCGGCGCCGAGCAGGCGGCGCGCGCATCCTGCCGGGCCCCGAAGGCGTTGACGGCCGATCTCCGGTTGTCGGGACGGATCGACGGCGAGCGCGTGCGCGGCACGCTGCAGGTCGGGCTCGCCAGCGATTCGATGCGGATCGAAGGCCTCGCGCCGTTCGGGGCGCCGGTCTTCGTACTCGCCGCGCAGCCGTCGCAGGCCGTGTTGCTGCTGCCGCGCGAGACGGCGGTCGTCCGCGGCACGTCAGCCGCGGACTTGCTCGACGCAATCGTCGGCGTCAGGCTGACTCCCGCCGACCTTCTCGCCATCGTCTCCGGGTGCGGCCTGGCCGACTGGAAGGTGACCGGCGGCGCGTCGTTCGCCGGTGACGCCTGGACCCGGATCGACCTCGCCGGGGACCGGCGCCTGTGGCTGCAGCGGCAGGAGGCAGCGGAACCTCCCGTGATCGTCGCGGCCGAGGACGCCCGCTGGCGCATCGAGTACACGCGCGCCGCCAGCGGCTGGCCGGCGGCCATCCGCCTGGTGCACCGCGCCCCCGGGGCGCCGCGGACCGACGCCGCGTTTGCCGTGGACGCGCCCGAGGCGATGGATGCCCTGCCCGAGGGCGCCCTGGACGTCGAGGTGCCTGAAGGCACGCGGGTCGTCGGCGTGGGCGACCTCAAGAAGCGCCGTGAACTCGTCGAGCGCTAGCCCCGGCCGGAGAACCACGGCCCCCGTGGCGGTGGGCTGGACGACCGCGGCGCCAGCCAAGGTGAATCTGGACCTTCGCATGTGCGGGCGCCGCGACGACGGGTATCACCTCCTCACCACGGTGCTGCACAGCATCGCGTTGGCCGACACCCTGACGCTGGCCCCGTCGCCCGGCCCATTCACGCTCGTGTGCGACACGCCTGGAGTGCCGCTCGACGCGACAAATCTCGCGTGGAAGGGCGCGGCGGCGATGGCCGCGGCGCTCGGCGTGTCTCTCGACGGCTGGACGCTGCGCCTCGGGAAAGTGGTGCCGGCGGAGGCGGGCCTGGGCGGAGGCAGTGCCGACGCCGTGGCGGCGGCGCGGCTGATCGCGGCGGCGGCGGGGGCCGACGTCACCCGCGAGCGGCTGGCAGCCGTGGTGCGGCCGCTCGGGGCCGACGTCGCGTACTTCGCCTGGGGCGGCGCGATGCGGGGCGAGGGGATTGGCGACGACCTCACGCCGCTGGACGACGAGGGACCGGCCGACGTCCTGATCGTCCGGCCCCCGTTTGGGGTCTCCACGCGCGACGCGTACGGCTGGTTCGACGCGGGCGGCCCGGCGCGCCTGAACGTCGATCGCGTTGGACGGACCGATGGTCCCGGCCGGGACTGGCGGAACGACCTGGAGGGGTCGGTCGCGGAGCGCCACCCCGAGATCCGGGTAATCGTCGAGCGGTTGATCGCCGCTGGTGCGTGGCACGCGGCCATGTCCGGGAGCGGATCGGCCTGTTACGGGCTGTTCGCGCCGGGCTTCGACCTCGAGGCCGCAGAGACCGGCTGGCCTTCCGGCACGCGCAGCTGGCGCGCCCGGCTGCTCTCGAGGGACGAGTATTCCGCGGCGGCCGTGTGTCGTCGCCTCGGGGGCTGACGGTCGAACGGGGCCGTCCCGGCGCGAACGGTCACTGCCGACTGCCGACTCCCGACTGCCGACCCTTCTGCGTCCCTCTGTCCCGTTGGACGGCTGAGCGCCGTTCGTGTAGGCTATGGGTTTGCGCGCCCCGGCATGCTGTCGGCCGGGGGCCCTTCACGTCCTGATGTCCTGGCCGGTCGGCCGGGTCGGCAGCCGGTGTGAGCGGGGCAGCGCAGACGCCGGACGCGGTCCACGTCCGGCGCCTCTTGGGTCGACAATGGGGCGTCGCCAAGCGGTAAGGCACGGGACTTTGAATCCCGCATTCGAAGGTTCGAATCCTTCCGCCCCAGCCAATTCCTGCGCTAGGAATTGGGCGGTCGGAAGGCTTCTGTGACACGCTCCGGCTCGCAGGGCTCGCCGGCGCGGGAACCAATCCTTCCGCCCCAGCCACTCTGTCCGGCGTGCGGTGCGGTCGGTGCGGGTCGAACAGCAGTGCAGTACGAGGTGGGCCGGTTTTCCGAACCTGGCCGGGGCGACGGCAACTGACCGACCGACAATGGCGCGATCGAACTTGAAAGTGTTCACAGGTAGTGCGCACCCCGAGCTTGCACAGGAGATCTCGGAGTTCCTGTGCGTCGCGCCCGGGCAGGCCCGGCTGCAGCGATTCCCGGACACCGAGGTCTCGTTCCAGATCGACGAGAACATCCGCGGCACCGACGTGTTCATCGTGCAGCCGACGTCACGGCCGGTGGACGCCAACATCATGGAGTTGTGCGTGATGATCGACGCGTTCCGTCGGTCGTCGGCCTCGCGCATCACCGCCGTGATTCCGTATTACGGCTACGCCCGGCAGGACCGCAAGGACAAGCCGCGCGTGCCGATTTCGGCCAAGCTGGTGGCCAACCTGCTGAGCGCGGCGGGGGCCAACCGCATCCTGACGATGGACCTGCACAAGGCCCAGATTCAGGGGTTCTTCGACATCCCGGTGGATCACCTGTTCGCGGCGCCCGTCATCATCGACTATCTGGCGCGCCAGAACTTCCCGAACGTCACGGTGGTCTCCCCGGATGCGGGCGGTGCCGAGCGGGCCCGTGCCTACGCCAAGCGCGTCGGCGCCGAACTCGCGATCATCGACAAGCGGCGCAGCTCGGAGACCGGAGCGGCCGAGGTGATGAACGTGATTGGCGACGTCCGCGGCCGCACCTGCGTGCTGCAGGACGACATCATCGATACCGCCGGGACCATCGTGAAGGCGGCGCAGGCGCTCCAGGCCAACGGCGCCGAGCGGATCATCGCCTGCGCCGTGCACGGCGTGCTCTCGGGGCCGGCCATCGAGCGCATCGAGAAGTCGCCGATCGAAACGCTGGTCGTCACGAACACGATCCCGCAGAGCGATGCGTGTGCGACCTCGACCAAGATCAAGTGCCTGTCGGTGGCGCGGCTGCTCGGGCAGGCGATTCGCAGCATCCACGAGGAGACCTCGGTCTCGTCGTTGTTTGTGTAGAAGAAGTTTCAGGAATT
>CBIHOS010000207.1:0-8739 GCA_966211945.1 uncultured bacterium | reverse complement strand
AGCAGGTGCTGCCATGGCAGCACGTCGACGCGCCGATCGAGCACGAACCCTTCCGCGTCGAACTCCTGCATCGCCTGTGCCACGCTCATCTTGTGCTCCTCGCGGATCGGCACGTTGCGATCCTCCTTGCGGAACTCGAGGATCGCGATGCGGCCGCGTGGCGACAGGGCCGCCTTCATCGCGCGCAGCACGCGCTGCGGCGCCGCGAGCTCGTGATAGACGTCGACCATCAGGATCAGGTCGACGGCACCAGCAGGCAGGCGCGGATCGTCGGCGGTGCTGCGAACGAGTTCGACGTTGGTCAGGCCAAGGCGCGTGGCGCGAGCGCCCACCAGTTCCAGCATCTCCGGCTGGAGATCCACCGCGAGCACCTTGCCGGTCGGGCCGACGGCTCTGGCCAGCCGCTCGGTGTAGTAGCCGGAACCCGCGCCGAAGTCGGCGACGACCATGCCGCCCTCGAGGCGGAGCTCGGTGATGGCGACACTCGGCCGCTCCTCGCGTTCGCGCTCGGCGCGGTCGAGCCACGGCGCGCCCTCATGCCCCATCACCCCGGCGATGATGCGGCCCGAGACGGAATGCGCCGTGCCGGCCTGTGCGCGCACGCCGGCGGCACCGGTCGCCAGCCAGCCGGCGACGACTCCTGCCGCGAGGAGACGCATCACGTGATTCAAGGCGTGGCCCCGGTTACAGATCCAGCTGGAAATGATAGGCGCTGATGCGCATCCGCTTGCGGAAGTAGAAGCGGTGCGCGGCGAATCGATGTACGCCCGAGTCGAGCTCGAAGGCCACGCATTGCTGCTCCCGCGCGTGCGCCACCAGCCAGTCGAGCAGCGCATCGCCGTAGCGCTTCGAGCGCTCCGCTTCATCGGTGACCAGGTCGTCGACGTAGAGGACGAGGCCCGACTTCAGCTGGTCCAGCAGCCGGAAGCCCGCCACCGCCACGACGCGGCCATCGTCCACGTGCAGGACGATGCGCAGGCCGAGACGTTCTGCGGCGCGCACGGTGTCGACGAACGCCGCCTCGTCGAGATGCGGGCGCAACTGCCGCATCACCGGAAAGGCCGAGCGGATCTCGGCGTCCGAGCTCGCAAACAACGTCGTGCCCGTCGAGGGTGGCGAAGTCGTCATCGTGGCGCGTCCAGTGCGGGGTCGGCCATGCCGACCTCGGCGAAGCCCCGCGCCCGCAACTGGCAACTGTCGCAGCGGCCGCACGGGCGGCCGTCCTCGCGGGGGGCGTAGCAGGAATGGGTCAGGCCGTAGTCGAGGCCGAGTACCAGGCCGCGGCGGATGATCTCGGCCTTCGTCGAGTGCTGCAGCGGCGCGTGAATCCGCAGGGGCCGGCCCTGCACGCCGGCTGCGGTGGCCAGCCGCCCGACCTGCTCGTACGCCGCGATGTACTCCGGCCGGCAATCGGGATAGCCCGAGTAGTCGAGCGCGTTGACGCCGATGACGATGTCCGAGGCGCCGACAGTTTCGGCCCATGCCAGCGCCAGCGAGAGGAAGATCGTGTTGCGGGCCGGCACGTACGTGCTCGGGATGTCGTCGTGGGCCGCCGCAACGTCGCGATCGAGCGGCACCTGACCCGCCCCGGTCAACGCCGAGCGCGCAATGCCGCGCAGATCGAGGTCGATCTCGACGTGCTCGACGGCGGCGAGCGCCCGCGCCGCGCGCCGCGCCGCCTCGATCTCCTGCCCGTGCGTCTGCCCGTAGCGCACGGTGAGCGCATACAGCGTGAACCCCTCGTCGCGGGCGATTGCGCCAGCCGTGAACGAGTCGAGTCCGCCGCTGAGCAGGAGAATCGCAGGTGCGGCAGTCGTCGTCATACGCGGCGGGCGGCCGGCGCCCAGATGTACTTGTGCTGCTGCAGCTGCAGGCGCACGGGCAGGCGATCCTCGAGGATCCACGCCGCCAGGTCGGCCGGCTCCACGAGGCCCCAGGCCGGCGAGAAGTGCACGGCGCCGCAGCGCGTGTCGAGCGCGTACGTGCCGACGACGCCGCGGGCGTACTCGTAGTCCTGCCGGTCGGCGATCACGAACTTCACTTCGTCGCGGCCGGTCACGAGATCGAGGTTCGGCCAGTGCATCCGTTGTGACTCACCGCTGCCCGGGCACTTGACGTCGACGATGCGGTGGACGGCGGGTGGGACGTCGGCAATCGAGATGTGCCCGCCGGTTTCGAGCAGCACCGTGTAGCCTTCGTCGATCAGCCGCTGCATCAACGGCACCGACTGTTTCTGCAGGAGCGGCTCGCCTCCCGTCAGTTCCACGAGCGGCAGCCCGATCCGCCGGATCTCGTCGACGACATCGTCGAGCGGCTGCTTCCGGCCCTCGGTGAACGCGTAGACGGTGTCGCACCACGCGCAGCGCAGATCGCAGGCGGTCAAGCGGACGAACGTGCACGGCTGGCCGGCAAACGACGACTCTCCCTGGATCGAGGGGTAGATTTCGGTGATCGTCAGGGCAGGCGAGGCGGACATGGACCGTGTCGTAGGGGGAACGGGAACGGGAATGGGTATCGGGTATCGGGTATCGGGTATCGACGGTCGGCGTTC
This sequence comes from uncultured bacterium, assembly GCA_966211945.1. GTDB lineage: Bacteria > Acidobacteriota > Vicinamibacteria > Vicinamibacterales > Vicinamibacteraceae > Luteitalea. The sequence goes on along the minus strand of CBIHOS010000207.1, from coordinate 6,188 downwards.
CACCTGCGCCTCCTCGCGCTGTGGCGGACGAGTCGGCGTTCAGGTTCAGTGTGATGGCCGGCAGGCCAATCCCGACAGAAAATTGTACCAATGGCTCGTCGCGCTCCCCTGATTCAGGTCGGCACGTCCGGCTGGCACTACCCAGGCGGCCGGGGGGCCTGGAAGGGCATCGTCTACCCGCCGCCGAAGGCTCGTGGCGGCGCCGACGAGCTGACCTGGTACGCCGGGCGGTTTCACACGGTCGAAGTGAACGCCTCTTTCTATCGCCCACTCGACGCCGCGATGACGACGAAATGGGTGGAACGGACCCCGCCGGGTTTCGAGTTCGCCGTCAAGCTGCACCAGCAGTTCACGCATCCCCGCCTGCATGCGCCGTCCACGCGCGACCTGCCGCCCGTGCCCGAGATCGCGCCCGACGTCCTGCAGGCGACGCTCGCTGCGCTGGCACCACTGCGGGAGGCGGGGCGGCTGGGCCCGCTCCTGGCGCAGTTTCCGGCGAGCTTCACGGCAACACCCGAGGCGCTGGCCTATCTCCACTGGCTCACCGGGGCGTTGCAGGGACTGCCGGTGGGCGTCGAATTGCGGCACCGGAGCTGGAGCGACGCGCGCCGCGAGACGCTCGCGCTGCTGGACCGCGCCGGGGCCGCGTGGGTGCTGATCGACGAGCCGAAGTTCACGTCGTCCGTATGGCAGTCGCCCGGCGTGTTCCTCGAGGAGTTGAAGCACCGGCCGTGGGCGTACGTCCGGCTGCACGGCCGCAATGCCGCGCAGTGGTGGGACCACGAGGCGGCCGAGGACCGCTACAACTACCTCTACGCCAGCGAGGAGCTCGATCCGTTCGTCGACGTGGCGGCGGCGGCCGCGGCGCTCGGCAAGAAGATGTATCTCTACACGAACAACCACTTCGCGGGGAACGCCGTGGCCAACGCCGCGCAGGTGCGCGCGCGGCTCGGCGATCCGGTCACGGCGCCGTTCCCGCGCACGTTCCTGGAGCGGTTCCCGCAGCTGGAAGGCGTCGTGAAGGGCGACGGGTTGTTCTGAGTCTCGGACCGTCCAGCGGCGGACGGCCTCACCTATTTGACGGTCACGCGCTCGAGGCGATCGGTCACGACGAGCTTACGGGCGACGTCGAGGCCCTGGGTGACCTGGCCGAAGATGACGTGCTTGCCGTCGAGACTGGGCATCGCGGACAGGCAGATGAACATCTGGCTGTCGGCGCGCGTGGCGTTGCCCGGGTGGGCCATCGAGACGGTGCCCGGCACGTGTTTGAGGCCCTTGCTGAACTCGGCGACGCCGATCGGCGTGCCGCTGCTGCCGCCTGGGCTGCGGCCCCACCATTCGCGATAGGTCATGTCGCGCGACATCTTGTCGCCCCACTGCACGAGCTGGCCCTTCACCACACGGTGGATGCGCTGCGCGTTGTAGAAGTTCTTCTTCACCAGCGCGACGATGTGCGCGACGGTTTTCGGGGCCTTGTCGGGATAGGTCTGGATGACGATGGTGCCCTTGTCGGTCTCCATCACGATCTGCGGTCCGGCCGACGGCGCTTGCGCGTCGAGGGCAGGCACCGGCAGCGACAGGCACAGCGCGGCCACGACGGCCAGCGACGACACTACGTGACGCATGGACGCTAGTCTACTCGCGGCCGTGGGCTGTGGGACGAGGCGTCTGGTGTACTTTTAGCTGCCGAGTTTCCTGTTTCGAGGAGTGCACTGCGTGTCCCAGCTCTTTGCGGTCAAGCCGCTGAGTCAGCTCACGAGCGACGCCGACCACGGCGGCCCCCGCCTGGCGCGATCGCTCGGCCCGGTCCAGCTGATCTCGCTCGGCATCGGCGCGATCATCGGCGCCGGCATCTTCTCCACCGTCGGCAGCGCCGCGGCAGGCGGCGCCCATCACCTCGGCGCCGGACCGGCGCTCGTCATCTCGTTCGTGCTCACGGCGCTGGCGTGCGGGTTCGCCGCGTTGTGCTACGCCGAGTTCGCCTCGATGGTGCCGGTCGCCGGGTCGGCCTACACGTATTCCTACGCGACGCTCGGCGAACTGGTCGCCTGGATCATCGGCTGGGACCTGATCATCGAGTACGCGATCGGCAACGTGGCGGTCGCCATCTCCTGGTCCGGCTACTTCCAGGAGCTGCTGCGCGGCTTCGGCCTGACCTGGCCCGTGTGGCTCGGCATCGACTACCGCACGGCGTACCGGGCGCTGGCCGAGTACCAGGCGGCCGGCGGCGCGACTGCCGACCTGGCGCCCAACGTCATCCGCAACGCGCAGGCCGTGTTGACGGCGCCACGGATTGGCAGCGTGCCCATCCTCTTCAACCTGCCGGCCTTCCTGTCGGTGATGGGCATCACGTGGGTGCTGGTGCGCGGCGTCCGCGAGAGCGCCGGCTTCAACACCGCGATGGTGGTGCTCAAGCTCGTGATCATCGCGTTCTTCCTCGGCGTCGGCGTGTTCTACGTGCGGCCGGAGAACTGGACGCCGTTCGCCCCGAACGGCTTTGCCGGCATCAGCAGCGCCGCGGCCATCATCTTCTTCGCCTACATCGGCTTCGATGCGGTGTCGACGGCGGCCGAGGAGACCCGTGATCCGCAGCGCAACATGCCGATCGGCATGATCGGCAGCCTCGTGATCTGCACGATCATCTACATGGCCGTGGCGATCGTGCTGACGGGCCTCACGCCCTGGCATCAGCTCGGCACCGCGGAGCCGCTGGCCACCGCGTTCTCGATGCGGGGGATGGACTGGATGGCCGGCATCGTCTCGGCGGGCGCGGTGTTTGCGACGACCTCGGTGCTGATCGTCTTCCAGATGGGCCAGCCGCGCATCTTCTTCTCGATGGCGCGCGACGGCCTGCTGCCGCAGTGGGCCGCGAAGGTGCACCCGAAGTACCAGACACCCCACATCACGACGATCCTGACCGGGTGGTTCGTCGGCCTGCTCGCGGGCCTGGCGAACATCGACGAAATCGTCGAGCTGACAAACATCGGCACGCTGTTCGCGTTCGTGCTCGTCGCGCTCGGCGTGCTCGTGCTGCGTCGCACGAACCCGGACGCGCCACGGCCATTCCGCACACCACTCGTGCCGTTCGTGCCGATTCTCGCGATCCTGTCGTGCGGCTACCTGATGATGGAACTGCCCTGGCAGACGTGGGAACGCTTCCTGATCTGGCTCGCGATCGGCCTGGTGGTGTACTTCGCCTACGGCTATCACCACAGCAAGCTGCGGCACGCGAGGTAACGGGAACGTTCGGCGTTCGGCGTTCGGCGTCCTACCCCACCCAGTGCAGCGCGTAGATCGGCGGTAAGTCGGCGCTGACGCGTGTCCACCGCTCGCCCTCGTCCGCGCTGGTCCAGAGCGAGCCCGTCGTGCTGCCCATCGCCAGCTGCGGCGCACCGGTGCCGTTGCCGACGCCGCTGACGACAAGGCCATGGCGGTAGATCAGGTGGTAGGCGTTGGCGCCGGGCAGGCCCTGCGTCAGCACGTCGAACGAGGCGCCGCCGTCGCGCGTCCGCGACACGACCACCTTGCCGTCCACCGGAATCCGGCGCTCGTCCTTGATCGCCGGCGCGAACCAGGCCACGTCGGGATTGGCCGGGTGAACCGCAACGGCGAAACCAAAGGCCGACGGCTTTGCGCTGGTGACCTCGGTCCAGGCGGCGCCGCCATCCACCGACTTGAAGATGCCGTTGTGGTGCTGCACCCAGAGGACATCGGGGTCTGTCGCGCCAGCCACCATGAGGTGAGCGTCCTGCGCGACCGGGTCGTACTCCTGCCCGGGCGGCATGTACTCGGCCCGCATCCCCTGGCTGGAGATGCGCCACGTGAGCCCGCGATCGTCGCTGCGCCAGACGCCGCCCGTCGAGACGGCGACCATCACCCGATCGGGATGATCCGGGTGCGTGACGATGCTGTGGATGCCGGGCCAGTCGTAGCCGCCACCGCCCCACTGCGCACGCTCGGGCAGCATCCAGAGCGGCATGTTCAACGACCATGTCTCGCCGCGGTCGGTCGAGTGGAACAGGCCGCCGGGAATGGTCCCGCACCAGAGCGCGCCGGGCTGCGCGTAGTCGGGGGCCAGCGCCCAGATCTGCTGCACCTTCCACGGCACTTCCTCGCCGCGCATCGGGTCGCGCACCACCTCGGCATCGTCGGGCTTGGGCGGAAACGCCGGCGCGGTCAGTTCGCGCCACGTGCCGTCGGCCTCGCGGCGGTGCAGCTTGCAGCCGAAGTGTCCGAGGTTCAACCCGGCGTACGTCGCTCCGTCGCGTGGGTCGCGGAGGACGATGGTCACCGGGTCGCCGAGGAACGCCGTGTCCTCGAGGACCAGCGTCCCGCCGTCGTGCCGGTAGGTGAACAGACCTTTGCGCGTGGCGACCAACAGGGCTTCGGGCATGGTTTCTCTCTCCATCACGTTGGACGGCGCTGCCGTGTCGAAGTCATCGATCGCGCCGTTGTCCGTCGCGGCAGAGACGCGCGCGGTCTCAGCCTCCTGACAGCGCCTGCATCACGTCGATCTCACTGCCGGGCTCGAGCGCGTCGCTCAGCCGGGTGCGATCGCGGATCGGCGCGCCGTCGACGAACACCGTGACGTGCTTGCGCAGCGCGCCCTGCTCGTCCACGAGATAGGAGCGCAGCGTCGGCACCGTGCTGAAGGCCTGGCCGAGAGCGGCGTGCACCGAGGCGCCGTCCACCTGCATCTCGCTGCAGGCGACGTGCCGCTGGAGCGTCGGGGTGAAGCGGATCAGGGGCATGGGGGCAGGATAGATCGGGTATCGGGTATCGGGTATCGGGTATCGCCGCGCGCTGGTAGGGGCGGCTCCCCGAGCCGCCCTGATCATCTCGACGGACCCGCGCGGAACCGCCCGACGATTCGGGCGGCTACGAACAGACGATCGAACAGACGAGGGCGCGTGAAGGGTCTGACTGTGACCGGCGCCGCCATTCCCGGGTTCGTGGCGACCCGGGCCTCTTACACACCCAGATTCCAGATGTCGACGTCCCAGCGCCACTCGCCGTCCTCGCGCTTCCACAGCACGACGTACTTCGCGTGGGCGTCGCCGTCGGCGAGTGTGAGCGTCGCGTGCCCCACTTCGTGCGCCGAGTCGCCGTGTATCTCGAGCTCCTGCGTCGACAGGCGGACGGCCGTCGCCCCGAGTTGCTGGACGGCGCCGACCCAGAAGTCGGCAATCGCGCTCACGCCGCGCACGATCGGCAGGTCCGGCGGCAGGACTCGCGCATCGCGTGTGTACACCGCGCGAGCGGCCGCGGCGGGATCGCCGGCATCGAAGGCGGCTTCGAAACGACGGTTCGTCGCATCGATGCCGGCGCGCGCCGTATCGTTGTCAGTCATCGCAGGCTCCTTGGAAGGCCTGACGATACGCCCAAGCCGCCCTGCATCGCAAACGGGCCATCGTCTCGCTGGCAGCGGGCCCCTCCGCGATCGACGTCCACCGGGCGTTTGGAGCCCTTCACCGACAGGCGTCAGCAGCCGCGCGAGTGGAACCACAACATCGGTCGCCAGGACAGCTCGGGCTGATGCACGCGGACCCATCCACGACCTGCGGCGCGGCGTTCGCCCTCCGTGCTGCCGCAGGGCTCGGGAAATGAACGTGATGCGCGCCCAGTAGACACCGTCGACCAGGGCCACCTGTTTTGACCTTCACCCTGATCTCGCGGCCGCCTTCGGCTTCGTCAGGCGCGATGTCGTCGTACGTTCATGCTCCACGACGACGTCCGTCCGCACAGAGTTCGCGAGGAAGCACGAATGATGCGCCTCGTCGTGCATCGCCGCGATGTCCTCGTCGGTCGGCCGCGACGATCCGCTGAACGCGATCGACGGCCGCAGCGCGACGCGCGTCATCGCAAGCCGACCGCTGGCGTCTGGTGCCATCGTCCCGACCGCGTGATCCTCATACGAGTCCACGACGAAGCCGCGGCCAGCGGCGATCGACAGGAACCACAGCATGTGACAGCTCGAGAGCGAGGCGACAAACGCCTCCTCCGGATCGACGCCGAGCGGGTCGGAGAGCGGTACCGGCACGACGTGCGGCGACGACGACGCGGGGATGGTCGCGCCACCGTCGAACGTCCAGCGGTGGGCGCGGCTGTAGCGGTTGTCGGTGAACGCCGCGTCGAAGCGGTCCCAGGTGACGACGGCCACGTGGTGAGCCATGCAGCCTACAGCCTAC
>CBIHOS010000206.1:0-8741 GCA_966211945.1 uncultured bacterium | reverse complement strand
GTCGCCCGCATACCCGCGCCGTCCATCGCCTGCCACGACCGTCGTCCGGCGCGTCGTCAAGTCCAGACGCCGCACGCGTTGCGCGTCCAGGTCGCAGAAGTACAACGCCTGGTCAGGTCCGATCGCGAGGCCGTACGGGTTGTTGACCTGGTCTGCGCCGTCGCCCGGGCTGCCCGTGCCGATGAGCGTCTCGACCCGCGACGAAGCCGCGGCCATCCGCGCCGGAGCGAGAAGCCCCAGCAACGCCTTGACGGCGTTGCGCCGTTGCCACGTGATCGGTCTGCTCTCCACCGGAAAAGGCGCTCCGGTCGCCACTCTATACCCGGCCACGCCCGAAGGTGGACAATATGGGCGTCAGCGCCCCGATCGACGCTCCAGCACCTCGACCTGCTCGCCCCGGCCGACAACGACGAGTTGGGCGACGCCCCTGAACACGCCATGGTCGACCACGCCCGCGATCCCGCGGAGCGTGTCATCGTCTGGCAACTCGCCGGCAGGCCGCCAACGCGCATCCAGGATGTGGTTGCCGTTCTCGGTCTGGAAGACGCTGCCGGACGGCGTCAGCCTGAGCGCCGGTTCGAAGCCCAGGGCGGCAAGACGCCGCGCGACGCCAGATCGACCGAACGGCACCACTTCGAACGGCACGGGGCCCGTGCCCAGACGCGCCACCAGCTTGCTCGAATCGACGATGAAGACGACGCGGCGTGACGCGGCCGCGACGATCCGCTCGCGCACGAGCGCACCGCCCGCCCCTTTGACCGCGTCGCACGTCGGTACCACTTCATCGGCGCCGTCGATCGTCAGATCGATCGTGTCGACCTGGTCCGGCGTCACGAGCGGGATGCCGTGATCGCGGGCGAGGGCGGCAGTACGCGCCGACGTCGGGACGCCGACGAGACGACGGCCGTCGCGAACCAGGGCGCCGATCATCCGGATGGCATGTGCGGCGGTCCCGCCGGTGCCGAGCCCGACGACCATGCCGTCGCTCACGAACTGCAGGCTGTGTCGAGCCGCCAGTTCACGCTCGCGTTCGAGATCGGTCACCGCCATTCACTCACCGGGCGTGACGCTGCCGAGGAGGGTGGGGATCAGCTCCGACACCGTCGGATGGATGGGCACGGCCCACTGCAGCTGGTCGGCGGTACCGTGCAGGTTCATGACGTCGAGGATGCCGTGCACGGCCTCGTCGCCCCCGGTGCCGAGGATCGCGGCGCCGAGAATCTGCCGGGTCTCGGCGTCGACCACGACCTTCATCAGCCCGAGCGTTTCGCCCTTCTCCTTCGCCCGGCCGACCTTGCTCATCGGCCGGCTGCCGACGAGCACGCGATGGCCGCGGTCGCGCGCCTGCTGCTCGGTGAGCCCCACCCGTCCGAGCGGCGGATCGATGTAGAGCGCGTATCCGGGCACGCGGTCGCCGACCTTCCGACCGGCGCCGTCGAGCAGATTGGCCGCGACGATCTCGTAGTCGTTGTACGCGGTGTGCGTGAACTGGCCGCGGCCGTTGCAGTCGCCGAGCGCCCAGATGCCGGCCACGTTGGTGGCCAGGCCATCGTCGACCTCGACGTAGCCGCGGGCGTCCGTCCGCACGCCCGCACGATCGAGGCCCAGGTCGTCGGTGTTCGGCACGCGGCCGACCGCCAGAAGGACATGCGACCCGATGACGGCCGGGTCGCCGTCGCGGCAGTCCACGCCGACCTCGATGCCCGTGTCGCGCCGGGCCAGCGCGATGCAGGTCGCGTCGGTGCGCACGGCAATGCCTTCGGCCGCGAGGATGTCGCGCACCGCGCCGGAGATCTCCTCGTCCTCGTGCGCGATCAGGTGCGGCGACTTCTCCACCACGGTCACCGCCGCACCGAACCGCCGATACATCTGCGCGAACTCGAGGCCGATGTAGCTGCCGCCGACGATGACGAGATGCTCGGGCACCGTGTCGAGCGCGAGGATCGACGAGTTCGTGAGGAACGGAACCGCGCCGATGCCAGGAAAGTCCGGCACGCGCGCCCGTCCGCCAACGTTGATGAAGATGCGCGGGCCGGTGAGCCACACCTCTCCGACGCGCACCGTGTCGGGTCCTTCGAACCGCGCGTGGCCCGTGATCACGGTGCAGTTCGGGTCGTCGCGCAGCCCGCGTTCGACGCCGGCCCGCGCATCGGCAGCGACCTTGTCGGCGCGCGCCTTCACCCGCGCCATGTCGATGCGCACCGCACCATCGATGACGACGCCGTAGTCGTGCGCCCGCCGGGCCAGGTGGGCGGCATAGGCGCTCGCGACGAGCGTCTTGGTCGGCATGCAGCCGGTGTTGACGCAGGTGCCGCCGAACAGCTTGCGTTCGACGAACGCCACGCGCATGCCGGCGCCGGTGAGCCGGCGCGCCAGCGACGGTCCCGCCTGACCGGCGCCGATGATGATGGCGTCGTACGCCGTTGCAGTCATTGGCGCTTCCCTTCGCGCGACGGCGCTGGCGGCGGGTCGGCGATCCAGGCAGGCGGCTCGGGCTCACCGGCGAAGCTCACCGTCTGACCGAGACTGCGCGACCAGCGGAACAGCCAGGTCGGACCGCCCCGGCCGACCCACGTGTCGGGTGTCCGGTACGCGTCGTCCTTCATCACCTCGTCGAGCGGCACGAAGCGATAGCCGCGCGCGGCAATGCGCCCGAGCAGCGTGTCGAGCAGCGCCGCATTCACGTGGTTGGTGTGGATCAGGAGCAATTGGGGAATCTCACGGCCGAACACGCGGCGGCTGGCGCCCTCGGCAAACGCAACGGCCTCGAGGCTGTGCGTGAGGTACGCGTCGGCAACCTTCTCCTCGGCCGCGCTGTCGCCGGCGTCCACCGCGCGCACGAACGGGTGGTTGAACTGCCAGTCGGCGTTCTCGATGGTGTGGGGCGTGATCGTGTAGCCACGTGCTCCGAGGAAGCGCCCGATGGCCCCCTTCTTCTCCGGCGTCTCGCCCGTGTGCGTGTAGGGATGCCGGAAGAAGCGTTGATACGCGCCCCGCGGCGCCATCAGGCGGAACGAGACCTCGTCGCCGCGCGCGACGTCGGCCGTGAACGCGTCGGCGGTGAGCGCGCTGGCGTCGACGTGCGCGTAGGTGTGATTGCCGAGGGCGTGGCCGTCCTCGACCCAGCGCCGCAGCAGGGCCGTCCGCGCCGTGACCTCTGACGGGCCGCCGTCCTGCAGCTGCCGCTCGTTGACGAAGAGTGTGGCCGTCGCGGAATGGCGTCGCAGCGCCGCGAGCAGCCGCGTCGTACCGGCCTCGGCATTGCGCAGCCACTCCACGCGCCTGGCGTTCACGAAGGGGCCGTCGTCGATGGTGACGGCGATGCGGCGGGCCGGCTGCGCCGCGGGTACGGCGAGGGCTGCCAGCAGCAGCACCGAGAAGAGCGCGATCCGCGGCGTTGGCATGAGCCTCAGTCTCACATCACCTCTCCTCTCGTCCTCCCGAGCGTCGTCACGGCGGGACCGATCCGCGGGCACCGTGGCTCGGACGGAGGCGCCCCCGCCGGCATTATCACGCGGGTGTCGTGCGATCCGTTCCTGCAGGGCAGCGGACGAGACCTCGGCGCCAGCCAATGCCTCACGGCGGGCTCGCGGTACAGTGCTGCCGGATGAACCGAAGGGAGATCCTCCGATCGCTCCTCGCCGTGCCGCTGTCGCGCGCCGCGCCCGCACAGACGGCCGCCGAGGGGGCCTGGGCTCGAACGCCGGCATTCGAAGCGCTGCGGGCCCGCCTCGGACCGCGACTCGTCGCCGTCAATTCGCCGCTCGACGCCTGTGCGCGTGCCGGCGGCGCCGGTGCCGCAGATCTGTTCGCGCGCATCAAGAACCCTTACTACCTCGGCGACGATCCCGCGCTGACCCAGACACTCGGCTGGCACGGCGCGTGGGTGTCGCGGGCCAGCCGGTACGCCCTACGCGCCGAGTCGGCCGCCGATGTCGCCGCGGCCGTCGACTTTGCGCGGCGGCAAGGCGTGCGACTGGTCGTCAAGGGCGGCGGGCACAGCTACTTCGGCAACTCCAATGCCGCCGACTCGCTGCTCGTCTGGACGCGCGCCCTGGACCGCATCGAAGTCCTCGAGAGCTTCGTGCCGGACGGGGCGCCTGCCGGCACGGCGGCTCGTCCGGCTGTCTCGGTTGGAGCCGGCGCCATCTGGGGCCGTGTGTACGAAGCAGTGGCGGCGAAGCACGGCCGCTACGTCCAGGGTGGTGGCTGTCTCACCGTCGGCGTCACCGGGCTCGTCCTCGGCGGCGGCTTCGGCAGCTTCTCGAAGGCGTTCGGCACCGGCGCCGCAAGCCTGCTCGAAGCCGAGATCGTCACGGCGGACGGCCGGACACGCGTCGTGAACGCGTGGCGCGAGCACGACCTGTTCTTCGCACTCAAAGGTGGTGGCGGCGGCACGTTCGGCGTGGCCACGCGCCTGACGCTCGCGACCCATCCGCTGCCCGAGACCTTCGGCGCCGTGCTCTTCTCGGTCACGGCGGCCGACGATGCGGCATGGGCGGCACTGGTGACACGCATCGTCGCCTTCTATGCCGAGGCGTTGTTCAATCCGGCCTGGGGCGAGCAGCTGCGGTTCGACCGCGGTCGGACACTCAGCGTCTCGATGCTGTGCCACGGCCTCGATCGCGCCTCGGTGGAGGCGGTGTGGAAGCCGTTCCTGTCGTGGCTCGCGGCCCGCCCGGGCGAGTATCGCCTCGCCGCCGCTCCGACCCTCATCGCCGTACCGGCCCGGCGCTTCTGGGATCCGGAGTTCCTGCGCTCACTGCCCGGCATCGTCGTCGGCGACGACCGTCCCGGCGCGCCAGCCGGCAACGTCTTCTGGGCCACCAACCTCGGCGAGGCCGGACAGCTCCTGCACGCGTACGAATCGATGTGGCTGCCCGCATCGCTGCTGAACGCCGGCGCGCAGCATCGTCTGGCCGAGGCGCTCATCGCGGCGTCGAAGGCATGGAGCGTCACGCTGCACGTCAACAAGGGCATGGCGGGCGGGACGCCGGCCGCGCTTGCCGCGACGCGCGACACCGCCACCAACCCCGAAGTACTCGATGCGTTCGCGCTGGTGATCTGCGCGGCGGATGCGCCACCGGCGTGGCCCGGCATCCCGGGCCACGAACCCGACGCGGCGACGGCCGCCCGCGAAGCAGCGCAGGTGCGGCAGGCGATGGCGCCCATGCGCGCACTCGCGCCCGGCGCCGGCGCTTACGTGTCCGAGACCAGTTACTTCGATCGGAACTGGCAGGCCATGTACTGGGGCGGCCACTACGCGCGCCTGCAGGCGGTCAAGCGGCGGTACGACCCCGACAACGTCTTTCACGGGCGCCACACCGTCGAGCCTTGAGGCGTCCGCTGTTCGAGTCCGGGACGTTGGCCGTCCGCCAGGCAGGCACAGCGCGTCACTCGTTGTGCGGCAGCTTCTCGAGCGAGACGGCGTTCATGCAGTACCGCAATCCGCTCGGCGCGGGACCATCGGGGAAGACGTGCCCGAGATGGGCATCGCACACGCTGCAGGTCGCCTCGATGCGAACCATGCCGTACGACTCATCGCCCGTGTAGGCCACGACGTCCGGGCTGGCCGGCTGCGTGAACGAAGGCCAGCCGGTGCCCGATTCGAACTTGGTCGTGCCGTCGAACAGCAGCGTGCCGCAACCGACGCAGGCATAACGCCCCGGCTCGAATCGGCTGCACATCTCCGAGCTGAAGGCGCGTTCGGTGCCGTGCTGACGGGTCACGGCGTACTGCTCGGGCGTCAACTGCGCCCGCCATTCGGCGTCGTCACGAATCACGCGTGACGGTGGCGCCGGGTTGCCCTTCTGAGCCCGATCGACCACTTCCTTCCATGTCAGCACGGCTGCGCTCCTGTCCAGGGCCGTGGCGCCTCCATGGCGCGACCGCGGTCCCTGCTCGTTCGACACTACACGATGAGGGGGCGGGGCGGGCCGACAACACCACGCCCGCGGCGCACGGGCACGGTAGAGTGGGCGCATGTGGTCGTCTGGCGGCTGGCGTGTCCACGTGCTTGCGGCTCTGCTTGCGACAGCCTCCTGCGCGAGACCCTCGGCGAGGCCGGCGGTGGAGGTGCCCCGTGCTGCCGCATCCTCGCGTCCCTGGCAGCAGTACGCCAACGTCGCGCAGGCCGGCTTCGACGCCGACGCACTGGCTGCGGTGTGTGACCGGGCGGACGAACTTCGCAGCGCTGCCGTGATGGCCGTCTACCGCGGCCACGTGCTCTTGGCGTGCGGCGACGTCTCGCGGCCTCTCGAAGCACATTCGGTCCGCAAGAGCCTGGTCAGCGCGCTCATAGGCATCGCCGCCGGGCGCGGCGAGATCGACCTGGACGCCCGTCTCGCCGACTTCGCCATCGACGAGCGGACACTGCTGACCGCCACCGAGCGATCGGCGACGATTCGGCAGGTGATTGCGGCCAGGAGCGGCGTCTACCTGCCGGCCGCGTATGCGCCGATGAGCCAGAACCAGCGGCCCGCTCGCGGCAGCCATGCGCCTGGCAGCCACTGGTTCTACAACAACTGGGATTTCAACGTCGCCGGCGTCGTCTACGAGCGAGCCACGCGACAGGACCTCTATGCCTCGTTCGTGCAGCGCCTCGTCGTGCCGCTGGGAATGGAGGACTGGAGGCAGGGGCACGGCTTCCCCGTGTACGAGCCGACGAAGTCCCGCCATCCCGCTCACACCTTCCGCATCTCGGCGCGCGACCTGGCGCGCGTCGGCCAGCTCTATCTGCAGGACGGCCGGTGGAACGGCCGCCGAATTCTGTCGGCCGAGTGGGTCAGGGAGAGCACCCGACCCCATACAGACGACGGGGATGGCACCGGGTACGGCTACATGTGGTGGACCTACCAGGCGGGCTCCACCTTCACGGCCCGGTATCCCGCCTTGGGCCGGATGTCGTTCTTCAGGGCGCTCGGCACCGGCGAACAGGGGCTGTGGGTCGTCCCCGCTGCCCAACTCGTGGTGGTCCACCGGGCGGACACCGACCATGCCAGGACGGTCGACGGAAGCGATCACTGGGCGCTGGTCGAACGCCTCGTCGCCGCCCGTCGTCGCGATCCGGATGCCGAGGCCGCGCTTCGCCCGCTGCAGCCGACGCCGTTCGTGAGCCAGTTGCCGGCAGCGACACCCCCGGAGCGCGCACCACACGGCCCGACCGCCGTCGACGCGTACATGGGCGCTTACGAGATCGGCCAGACGACGACCGCGATCGCCGGCCGGGCGCTCACGCCGGGCGGCAGCATCAGGGTGTTCCTGTTCCACGGCGAACCGTACCTGCACATGCCGGGCGTTGGCGACGTCCAGCTGTTCGCGACCGGGCGCGACGCGTTCACGGCGCGCGCGCTGCCAGGTCTGGCGGTGACCTTCGCGCGCGGCCGGGCCGGCGACGTGACGTCGGTGTCGATCGCGCTGCGCGGTCATTCGGTGACCGCAGTGAGGGCGAAGGCACAGCCGGCGGCGTTCCTGCCGTGAACGCACGCCGTGCTGTGCTACGTTCTCAGCCCACGCAGACACGGTGCGACTCCGGCCTCATCAGCCGGGACGACTCCGCGCCGCGCTGACCCTCATGTCCGCACTCCGCGCCTGCCTCCTGATCGTCGCGCTCTTCCCCGCCGTTGCGGCAACCCAGCCGACCGCCCCGGAGCCGCCGGTCACGCTACGGTGGCACGAGGTGACGCGCGCAATGCTCGAAGGCCAGGGGTGGAGCGACACCGCTCACGACTTCGATCGGTTCCCGGCCAGAGCGAAAGACGATGTGCGTGAGGCCGTGTGGGGCCTGTCGAGGCATTCGGCGGGGTTGAGCGTCCGCTTCACGAGCAATGCGACGCGGATCCGCATGCGGTGGACCGTGACGCAGGACCGCCTGGCGCTGCCGCACATGCCCGCGACCGGTGTCAGCGGCCTCGACCTGTACGCCCTCGAGAGCGGCACGTGGCATTTCGTCGGCGGGGCCCGCCCGACCGAATCGCCCACCAACGAGGCCGACGTCATCGTCGGGCTGACGCCGTCCACGCGCCAGTTCCGCGCGTACCTGCCGCTCTACAACGGTGTGTCGCGACTGGAAGTCGGCGTGCCCGAGGGTGCGTCTTTCCGTTTCGAACCGCCGCCGGCGACACGCCCGATCGTGATCTACGGCACCTCGATCACGCAGGGCTGCTGCGCCAGCCGTCCAGGCATGGCCTACCCCGCGATGCTCGGACGCCGGCTGGACGTGCCGGTGATCAATCTCGGATTCTCGGGCAACGGCAAGGCGGAGCCCGAGGTCGCCAGGCTGCTGGCCGAACTGGACCCGGCCGTCTACGTGCTCGACGCGCTGCCGAACCTCACGCCGGCCCAGGTCGTCGAGCGGATGCCCGGGTTCATCGACACGATACGCGCGGCACGCCCGCGCACGCCGATCGTGCTCGTCGAACACCTGCCGTACCCGAACCTGCGGTTCCGTCCCGCCAAGGCGGCGGATGTCGCGACGTCCAACGCCTCGTTGCATCGCATCTACGAGGCGCGTCGCAGGGCCGGCGACAGGCACATCACACTGGTGTCGAGCGCGGCGCTCCTCGGCGCCGACGGCGACGGCACCGTGGACGACAGTCATCCGACCGAGCTCGGGTTCGGCCGGATGGTGGACGGACTCGCGCCGCATCTGCGGAAGGTCCTGCTCGAGGCCTCGCGCGGGCGTCAATCGCGGTGAGATCTGCCGGCCCGCGGTGCGGGTGATGGCCGGCGAAGAACAGGCG
>CBIHOS010000205.1:0-8750 GCA_966211945.1 uncultured bacterium | reverse complement strand
CGTCGCGGATCCCACCCGGCCGGTCAGGGCGCCGCCGCTGCGGCCGCGCCGGGCACCGACGCCGCCGCCGGCTCCTGTCCGTCGTCCGCCGCCTCCGGGCGCGGCCGGCCCGGCAGGACCGCCGCGTCCGGCCACGGCCGGCCCGCGTCCGCTGCCGCCGGGGGCTGCCCTGCCGGGCGGTCCGCGACCGTTGCCGTCGCAGCCGATCCGCTCGCCGCTCCCGCAGGTCGCCCGTCCGAGCTACCAGCCGACGTACGCGAACATCGGCCGCGCCCCAGGCGTGGTCGGGCCGGGCGGACGTCCGCTCGGAGGCGTGCCGGGCCAGCCCGGTCAGCCGGGTCAGCGGCCGGGTGCCGCGCAGTTCCCGCGCCCGCCGCAGCCAGGCGGCGGGTATCGGCCCGGTGGTCATCGTCCGCGCCCCGGCGGCCGCAGTGGTGGCCGTGGCCGGTCGCGCATCGAAGCGCCGGTCGTGCAGGGTCCGGCGGCGCCGCCGCCGATCACGCGGATCATCACCCTCGCCGAGGGCATGACCGTGAAGGACCTCGCCGACAAGCTCGAGGCGAAGGTCAAGGACGTGATGAAGGTCATTCTCGAGCAGGGACTCCGGATGACCATCAACAGCACGCTCGATGCCGGGACGGCGACGATGCTCGCGCGCCAGTTCGGGGCCGAGGTCGAGGTGCGCTCGTTCGAGGAGGAGATCGTCGAGTTCGAGGAGGGCGCCAGCAAGCCCGAGGACCTCGAGGCACGCGCGCCGGTCGTCACGGTCATGGGTCACGTCGACCACGGCAAGACGACGCTGCTCGACAGCATCCGCACGACCCGCGTCGCCGAGCGCGAAGCGGGCGGCATCACTCAGCACATCGGGGCCTACGCCGTCGAGTTGAACGGTCGCAAGATCGTGTTCCTCGACACGCCGGGCCACGCCGCCTTCACCACGATGCGTGCGCGCGGCGCCAAGGTCACCGACGTCGTCGTCCTGGTGGTCGCGGCCGACGACGGCGTCATGCCGCAGACGCGTGAGGCCATCGATCACGCCCGCGCGGCCAAGGTGCCGATCATCGTGGCGATCAACAAGATCGACAAGCCGGACTCCAACGCCGAGCGCGTCATGCGCGAGCTGTCGGAGATCGGGCTGCTGGCCGAGGCCTGGGGCGGCGACACGGTCATGGTGCCGGTGTCGGCCAAGGCCAAGCAGAATCTCGACACGCTGCTCGAGATGATTCTGCTCGTCACCGAAATCGGCGAACACAAGGCCAACGCCTCGCGCAACGCCTCGGGCACCGTGCTCGAAGGCAAGCTCGATCGCGGTCGCGGCCCGGTGGCGACCGTCCTCGTCCAGGACGGCACGCTGCACGTCGGCGACACGGTGCTGGTCGGCACGATCGTCGGCAAGGTCCGCGCGCTGCAGGACGACCGCGGCCGCAGCGTCCGCGAAGTCGGCCCGTCGACGCCGGTCGAAGTGCTCGGTCTGGGCGGCGTCCCGACCCCTGGCGACACGTTCCAGGCCGTCGACGACGTGGCCAAGGCGCGCCAGATCGCGATGTTCCGCGAGGAGCAGGCCAAGGCCAAGACGCTCGGCGCCCGCGGCGGCCGCATGACGCTCGAGACGCTCCAGAAGGCAATCGCCGAAGGCGGCGTCAAGGAACTCGCGCTCATCATCAAGGCCGACGTGCAGGGCTCGGCCGAAGTGCTCGCCGACTCGCTGCAGAAGCTCGGCGACGAGCGCATCAAGGTCCGGGTCATCAGCTCGGGGGTCGGCGCGATCAACGAGTCCGACGTCCTCCTGGCCACCGCGTCCGAAGCGATCATCATCGGCTTCAACGTGCGGCCCGACCGCAATGCCGAACAGGTGGCCGACCGCGAGAAGGTCGATATCCGCCTGCACTCGATCATCTACAAGGTCACCGACGAGATCCGCGCGGCAATGGCGGGCATGCTCGAACCGACCTTCAAGGACGCCCGCATCGGCATGGCGGAAGTCCGCGAAGTCTTCAAGACGCCCAAGTCCGGGACGGTCGCCGGCTGCATGGTCACCGAGGGCGTCATCCGCCGCTCGGGCGATGCGCAGGCCCGGCTCCTCCGCGAGGGCGCGGTGGTGCACACCGGCAAGCTCAGCTCGCTGCGCCGGTTCAAGGACGACGTGTCCGAGGTCAAGAACGGCCTCGAGTGCGGCATGACCTTCGAGCGCTTCAACGACATCAAGGTCGGCGACATCATCGAGGTCTTCGTCTCCGAGGAAATCGCCGTCACCATCCCGGGCTAGCCGGCTCGTCAACGAGGCGCCACGAGGCGCCAGCGAACGGTTGGGGCGCCACAACGGCGCCCTTTCCGTTTCCGGCCGTCGGCCATCGGCCTTCGACATTGCGCATCGAGCATTGCGCATTACGTAGAATCTCCCTATGCAAGGTTCCGGCTCCCGCGCCGAGCGCATCGCCGATCAGATCAAGGACCAGGTCAGTCAGTTGCTGGCCTTCGAGGTGAAGGATCCGGCCGTGGGCCTGTTGACCGTGACGCACGTCAAGCTGACGAGCGACATGGGCCTGGCGCACGTGTACTACACGCTCGTCGGCGACGACGTGGAACGCCGCAAGACGGCGCGTGCCCTGGACCGGGCCACGGCGTTCGTCCGCCGTCGTCTCGCCGAGGACCTGAACATGCGGCGGACGCCCGAGGTGAAGTTCCACTACGACGAGAACGTCGAGCGCCAGGAGCGCGTCGAGACGCTGCTGCGCGAGATTGCCGCCGAGCGCGACGCGCGCGAGAAGGCCGACGCACCTGCCGAGCCCGGCCCCGCCGATGACCGTGGTGAGTGACACGCGCGTGGCCGTGCCGGCCGCGCTGCTCGTGACGTTGCAGTCGGACCGGCCGACTGTGATCTGCGGGCATGCCCGGCCCGACGGCGACTCGATCGGCTCGGTGATGGCGATGGCGGCTGCCCTGCGCACGCTCGGGCGCACGGTGCGGACGCTGTGCAGCGATCCGCCGCCGTCCCCGTTTCTGATGCTGCCCTCGATGGCGGGGCTGGAGATCGTGCGGCAGGTCGACGCGACCGGTGCGACGGTGATCGTGATGGAGTCCGGCGCGCTCGTGCGGACCGGCATCGAGGGCCTGGACGCCGCAGCGGCCATCGCGAACATCGACCATCACCTCGGCAACACGGCGTACGGCACGGTGAACTGGTTCGACGAGGGCGCCGCCGCGTGCGTCGAGATGGTCGCCGACGCGATCGACGCGCTCGGCGTCGCCTGGACGCCCGAGATCGCGACGTTCCTGTATCTCGGCCTGCTCACCGATACCGGCGGCTTCCGGCACTCCCACATCTCCGCGCGCAGCTTCGAGCTGGCCCGGCGCTGTGTGGCGGCCGGCGCCGAACCCGTCCGCATCGGCCAGATCGCCTACGACAGCTTCAGCCTCGGACGCGTCCGGCTGATCGGCGAACTGCTCCACGGCATGCGGCTCGACGCCGACGGCCGGCTCGCGATCCTGACGCTGACGCCCGACGTCCACGAGAGGGCAGGCTCGGCGCCCGACGAGACCGAAGGCCTCATCAACCTGCCGTTCACCGCGCAATCGATTCGTGCCGTCTGCATGCTGCGCAACGACGATGGCGACGTGACGCGGGTCAGTCTGCGGTCGAAGGGCACGATCGACGTGCGGTCCGTGGCGCAGCAGTTCGGTGGCGGCGGCCACGCCAACGCCAGCGGTTTCACGACGAGCGCGGCGATCACGGACGTCGAGGCGGTGCTGCTGCCGCTGCTGCGGGCCGCCGTGCAGTGACGCCGCCCGACGGCGTCCTCGTGGTCGACAAGGCCGCCGGCATGACCTCCCACGACATCGTCGCGGCGGTCCGGCGGCGGCTGCCGCGCGGCACGAAGGTCGGCCACACCGGCACGCTCGATCCCTTCGCCACGGGCGTGCTGCCGATCGTCGTCGGCAAGGCGACGCGCCTCTCGCAGTTCCTCATGAGCAGTCGCAAGCGATACCGCGCAACGGTGGCGTTCGGCACTGCTACCGACAGCGGCGACGCGACCGGCGAGGTCGTCGCCACGGCCGATGCGCGGGCGCTCGCCGCCCTCGACGGCGACCGTATCGGGTCGGCGCTACCGGCGTTCCGCGGCACCCATGCGCAGATCCCGCCGGCGCATTCGGCCAAGAAGGTGGACGGCGAGCGCGCCTACGAGCTGGCCCGCCGCGGCGAGACCGTGACGCTGGCGGCCGCCGACGTGACGGCCCATGTGGTGACGCTTGCGGCGTGGGACGGCGCGGGCCGGACGGCCGACATCGAGCTCGAGACGTCGGCCGGCTACTACGTGCGCAGTTTCGCGCGCGATCTCGGCCAGCACCTTGGTGTGCCGGCGCACCTCACGGCACTGCGGCGGACGGCCAGCGGGGAGTTCACGCTGGACGACGCGCACGGGCTCGACACGGTACTCGGCGGCGGCCGGGTGCAGGATGCGCTCGTGCCGATGAGCGCCCTGCTGCTGCACCTTCCTGCCGTGGGCGTCGGGGAACCGGAGGTCCAGGACATCCGCCAGGGCCGGCCCGTCCGGCCGCCGGAAGCCCCTCAGGCCACGGGTACCGACGAGGGGCAGGGGCGCGTCAGGCTGTTGAGCGGCGGTGCGCTGGTCGCGCTCGCGCGCCCGATGCCCGGCCAGCCGGGCCTGCTGCACGCCGATATCGTGTTGATCTAGCCGGGTACCGGGTACCGGGTACCGGGTACCTAGCCGTCGGCAACGGCCGCGTTGGGACAACGGGCCCCTACCTGTCGACGAGCGAGCCGACAGCCCTCTGTCGCGTCTCCGCATTGACCAAGGTAGGGCCGGCTGGCTGGCGCACCGAAGCCGCCAGGCGAAGGTGGGTCCCAGCCCGGCCGTCCGCCCCCCGAGACGCCCGCCGCGCTGGCGCCGCCGGCTGGCGATCAGCTATCATGTGGAGTTCGCTGACGCCCGTTCGACCGGCGTCATGACCATCCCACACGACGACGGAACGGTCCCCCAGCCTCGCCGGGGAGTCGACTGGACCGATCGCAGAGGTAGCACACGTGGCACTGACGAAGGACCGCAAGACCAACCTGATCGAGGGTTACCGCCAGCACGACTCCGACACCGGCTCTCCGGAAGTGCAGGTGGCGATTCTCAGCGAGCGCATCACCTACCTGACCGAGCACTTCAAGACGCACGCGAAGGACCATCACTCGCGCCGCGGCCTGCTCAAGCTGGTGGGCCAGCGTCGTCGGCTGCTGGACTACGTCAAGGCCAAGAACACCGACCGGTACGCGCAGTTGATCAAGCGTCTCGGCATCCGGAAGTAGCGGGCACGATACAGGGACGGGGCGCAAGCTTCCGTCCCTTTGACGTTTCCGCGCCGGCTCCGCGCGCGTCGCAGGCCCGGCGGACCACCACCCCGCCGCGCGGCCCCCACGCAAGCGCGAGAGGCTCGTCCATCGCACACCGCCAGGGCAGACAGGGTCCCTGGCACTGACCATGACAGGGCATCCCATGCACACACGCAGTCTCGAGCTCGGCAGCCGGGCTCTCTCGTTCGAAACCGGCAAGCTCGCCAAGCAGGCCGATGGTTCGGTCCTCGTCCGGATGGGCGACACGGTCGTGCTCGTCACGGCCTGCCATGCGTCCTCGCCGCGCGTCGGCATCGACTTCCTGCCCCTGACCGTCGACTACCGCGAGTTCACCTACGCGTCGGGCCGCATTCCGGGCGGCTTCTTCAAGCGCGAAGGCAAGCAGACCGAGAAGGAAACACTTACCAGTCGATTGATCGACCGGCCGATCCGGCCGCTCTTCCCGGCCGGCTGGGCCTTCGAGACGCAGATCATCGCGATGGTGATCTCGGCCGACACCGACTACGACTCCGACGTGCTCGCCGTGACCGGCGCCGGCTGCGCCCTGGCGCTGTCGGAGATGCCGTTCCAGAAGACCATCGCCGGCGTCCGGGTCGGCTACGTCGACGGGCAGTACGTCATCAACCCGACCTTCAAGCAGCGCAAGGAAAGCGCGCTCGACCTGATCATCGCCGGCAGTGCCGACGCGATCATGATGGTCGAAGCCGGCGCCCAGGAAGTGGCCGAGGAACAGATGGTGGGCGCGCTCGACGCCGGCCACACGGCCATCAAGCAGATCGTCGCGACGATCGACGACCTGGTGGCGGCGACGCCCAAGAAGAAGCTGACGGTGGCGGCCAAGGACACCGACGCGACCTTCCAGCAGGAGGTCGAGGGCAAGGCGCTGCAGCCCCTCGCGGAGGCCATGCGCATCAAGGACAAGCTCGAGAACTACGGGCGGGTCGACCAGGTGCTCGCCGAGCTGATCGCGTCGTATCCGGAGACCGAGGTCGAGCGTCGCGCCGAGGCCAAGAAGGTGTTCAAGGGCCTGAAGGAGAAGGTCCTGCGCAGCGAGATCCTCGAGCGCGGCCAGCGCCTCGACGGCCGCCGCTTCGACGAGATCCGTCCGATCTGGAGCGAGGCGCAGGTGCTGCCGCGCGTCCACGGCTCGGTGGTCTTCACCCGCGGCGAGACGCAGGCCCTGGTCACCGCCACGCTGGGCACCGCCGACGATCAGCAGAAGATCGAGACGATGGACGGCGAGACCTACAAGCGGTTCATGCTGCACTACAACTTCCCGCCGTTCTCGGTCGGCGAGACCGGGTTCATGCGCGGTCCGGGCCGGCGTGAGATCGGCCACGGTGCGCTCGCCGAGCGCGCCCTCGTGCCGGTGATGCCGACCGAGGAGCAGTTCCCCTACACGGTGCGCGTCGTCTCGGACATCCTCGAGAGCAACGGCTCGTCGTCGATGGCCAGCGTGTGCGGCGGCTCGATGGCGATGATGGATGCCGGCGTGCCGCTGCGCGCCCCGGTGGCTGGTGTGGCCATGGGCCTGGTGCTCGACGAGGAGACCGGCAAGTTCGCCGTGCTCACCGACATCGCCGGCGCCGAGGACCACTACGGCGACATGGACTTCAAGGTCGCCGGCACCGCCCAGGGCATCACCGCCCTGCAGATGGACATCAAGGTCAGCGGCATCACGATGGAGATCATGCGGCAGGCGCTCGCCCAGGCGCGCGACGGCCGGCTGTTCATCCTCGGCAAGATGGCCGAGACCATCGACGCGCCGCGGTCGCAGACCTCGCAGTGGGCGCCGCGCATCGTCACCATCAAGATCCCGGTCGACAAGATCCGCGACGTGATCGGACCCGGCGGCAAGATGATCCGCAGCATCATCGACCGCACCGGCGTGAAGATCGACGTCGAGGACGATGGCCGGATCAACGTGGCGAGCAACGACGAGGCGTCGGCGGCCCGCGCCCTGGCGATCATCCAGGAGCTCACCGCGACGCCGGAGATCGGCAAGACCTACATGGGCAAGGTGCAGCGCATCGCCGACTTCGGCGCCTTCGTCGAGATCATGCCCGGCGTGGATGGTCTCCTGCACGTGTCCGAGATCGCGCTGCACCGCGTCAAGGACGTGCGCGACGAGCTCAAGGAAGGCGAACAGCTCCTGGTCAAGGTGCTCAACGTCGACCCGTCGGGCAAGATTCGCCTGAGCCGCAAGGCGCTGTTGCAGGAAGAGCAGGGCCAGAAGGCCTGACGGCTTCGCTGCCGGCAGCCGGCAATCGGCAGTGCGGGCCTTGGGCCGTGATTCGGCTCTCGACATTCAGCATTTCGCATTTCGCATTTCTGAAAGGGCGCGACGCCAGTCGCGCCCTTTTTCGTCGTGTGGTGTCTATGTAGTCAACGAGGCCTCTTCAACCCACACACGCCCGCTGCCATGCGGCGGAGCGGTCCGGCGCCCGCAAGGGCATGGAGGAGGTCTCATGTCTCTCGTCGATCCCGCGCGTCCCGACGCGCCGATGTCGTCAGCCGCGCCAGCGGCCTCCCGTACGACGGTCGTCGTCTCGCTCGCCGCGCACGTCGTGGTGGTGACACTGGTCGTGGTGGTGCCGCTGTTCGGGCAGGCGGATCTGCCAGCCCCGTCGCAGCGCATCGGCGCCTTCGTGAAAGCCGCCGCCTACGAACGGATCGAGGAAGCGGCCGTGCCGGCCCGGACCGTCTCGACGACGCGCGCGGTGACGAGCGCGGCGACCACTGTCGCGGCGCCGTCGTCGGCCGCGGCACCCACCGAGGCACCGACCGGGATTGCCTCTGGCGAAGCGCCGCCGATGATGCAGGGCGTCACGGCGGGCAGCAGCCTGGGCGCCGCCGACGGCACCGCGCTGTTCGGGTACCGGCCCTCGGTCGGCGAACCACCGGCGCCGCCGACGCCATCGCCCAAGCCGCTCCGCGTCGGCGGGAGCATCCAGGCGCCGCGCAAGCTGCGGCACGTGGCACCGGTCTACCCGCAGATCGCGCAGCAGGCGCGCGTCACCGGCACCGTCATCCTCGAGGCCGTCCTCTCGCCAACCGGCGAGGTCAGCAACGTGAAGGTGCTGCGATCGGTGCCGCTGCTCGACGCCGCCGCCGTCGACGCCGTGGCGCAGTGGCGGTACGCGCCCACGCTCCTCAACGGCACGCCGGTGTCGGTCCTGATGACGGTCACGGTCCGGTTCGAGCAGTAGGCTCGGGTTCCGGGTTCCGGGTACGGGGTACCGGGTACGGGGTACCGGGTACGGGGTACCGGGTACGGGGTACCGGGTACGGGATTGGTGGGGACGCGCCGCCGGCGCGTCCGAGCAGCCTATAGCGTGTCGCCTGCAGCCTACCTGACGCTGTAGGCCGTAGGCTGTAGGCTGTAGGCCGT
>CBIHOS010000204.1:0-8852 GCA_966211945.1 uncultured bacterium | reverse complement strand
GCCTTGGGCCATGGGCCTTGGGGCTTGGGGCTTGGGGCTTGGGCCTTGGGGCGGGGACCCGGGCCTGCTTGCGTCATGGCGCTCCTACTGCTGTCGCGGCGGGCCGGTCGAGGTGTCGATGCCGCCAACCGAAGACTCGCCGGTCCGGGCCGCGCGCACGAGGCGATCGAGGCGCGTGAACTCGGCCTGCGCCTTGTCGGCCTCGGCGCCGCGGCCGGCGCGCCTGTAGGCACGCGCCAGCGCGAAGTGCATCTGCGGGCTGTCTGGCGCCAGCTTCACGCCGGCCTCCAGTTCGCGTACTGCTCCAGCCGCGTCGCCCGTTTCGAGCAGCACCTGCCCGAGCGCGTTGCGCGCCACGAACTCGGTGGGCGCCTGATCGACGGCCTCCTGCGCATACGGTCTGGCGGCGGCGAACTCGCCGGTGCGCACCAGCGCGAACGCAATCTGGATGCGCGCCCACACGTTCTGCGGGTAGACCCGCAGTTCGCGCTTGAAGGCCTCGACGGCCTTCTCCGGTTGTTCGGCGAGCAGGAACACGCCGGCCGCGTAGTTGACGTTGGGCGTCTCCGGATACCGCGCCACGAGCGCGTCGAACGCGTTGGTGGCGGCGCTGCCGAGGCGCGCCGCCATGAAGTACCGCGCCCGCCCCGCCATCATCACCATCTCGCGCTTCTCGCCCGGCAGTTCCTCGGGCAGCAGCGGCAGCCGCAGCGTCGCGATGCCCAGCGCCTCGATGATCGACGGCGAATCGTTGCCCTCGAGACCGAAGTCCGAGAGGATGCCGAGGGCCTGCTCGAACTGCTCGGTGCGCGTGGCCAGCAGCGCCGTGTGGTAGCGCGCGACCTCGGCCACGTCACGGCTGCCGGTCACGCCCCGCGCCCGCGCCTTCAGCAGGTCGGCGAGCGCCGTGTCGTAGTTCTTCAGCCGGAATTCGCACAGCCCCTTCAACGCCCAGGCGGTGCCGTTGTCGTCGTGCCGCGCCAGCACGCGCCGGAACTGGTCACGCGCCTCGGCGAACCGATCGAGTTCGTACAGCGTCGTGCCGAGCGCCCACCGGCCCTCCGGCCACGCCGGCTTGATCGCGAGCGCCTCGACGTAGAGATCGGCGGCCTCGGCGAGCAGGCCCTTCTCTCTCGCCGCGTCGGCCCTGGCCGAGATCGCCGCGAATCGACCGGCCTGCGGCGGGCGCGCGGCGCGGGCCTTCGGCGCCGCAGGCGCGGCCTTTGACGATGGGCGGCCCTGGGCCGCCGCCTGGGCATCGAGCCGCGCCGCGCCCGACGACGGCAGCGTCACGACCAGTGTCACGACGATGACGACGGCAGCGCGTCTGAAATGGCGCGCGCGAGCGGCCGGACCAGGAGCAGGAACACGCATGCGGCAGAGGGACAGGTGCGCCCTGGAGGGCGCCCAGCCTCAGAAGTAGTACTTCAGCGCGAACTCTACCACCCGCCGGCCGCGCAGCAGGTTGATCTTGCCGAAGTTGCGGACCGTGTTCTCGGTGAACCCGAAGCCGCCGGTCGGGTCGCAGACGCCGTTGGCGGTGCCGCCGACGCCGTTGGGCACGTTGTCCGCGAACCGGTTGCAGGTCGTATCCAGCACGAGGTCGAGATCTTCGCGGGCGACCGCGGTCGTCGCAAACGCCTGATTGAAGATGTTGAACACGCCGATCCGGAACTGGATGCGCTGGTCGCGCGGCAGCGCGAAGTTCTTGAACAGCGTGATGTCGTGGTTCATGCGCGTCGGCGTGCGGAGGTCGTAGGGCGGCAGCACTTCGCCCACCTCGCCGAAGGCCGGGAACGAGAGGCAGTTGATGTCGAAGAGCTTCTCGCCCAGCTTGGTGCCGCCCATCCGCGGGTCGCAGGTGTAGACGGGCGCCAGTCCGCCGATCGACTGGTTGCCCTGCGCGGTCAGCAGCACCGTGTCGGGCGTGCCGTAATACGCCTGCGACGTATCGCCGCTGCCGGCCGGGCCCGTGAACCCGAGCCAGATCGGGATGCCGCTCGCGACCGTCGAGATCCCGGATATCTGCCAGCCGTTCAGCAGCCCGCGCAGGACGGGGTTGCCGCCCGGCACCGGATCGGGCAGGAACGCGTTCCACGAGACGTTGAAGATGTGGGTGCGGTCCTCGGCGCGCACGCCGTAGGTGCGGGCCGGGTTGAACGGATCGCGATTGCGGTACTCGTCGCCGAGCGTGCCCTTGGTGCGGCTCAGCGTGTACGTGAAGAAGTACTGCAGCGATCGGCTCGTCTGCCGGCTGAGCGTGAGCTGCATCGAGTTGTAGGACGACTCACCCTCGTAGTCGTAGAACGTGATCGCGCGGTTGGTCGGGAACGGCCGGAACGTGTTGATCGCCGCATCGTCGAGCGCCGCGCGGTGGACAGGGTTGTTCAGGTCGGCGTTGCCGACGGCGCCTCGCAGCAGCGCTCCTTCGGGCACGGCGTTCGAGTTGACACGCGACACCAGGTCGAAGCCGCGGGTGCCGACGTAGGCCATCTCGAGCACCTGGTTGAACGGGATGCGCCGCGCGTACGACACGCTGAAGCTGTGCGTCTTGGGGAAGGTGAACGACGTGGGCGTCAGCGTCGTGATGTCGAACGAGCTCGCCCGGCTCGCCAGCGTCGCCTGTACGGCGGTGTCGTAGTTCAAGCCGATGCCGCCGCCGTAGTCGGCGCCCGCGAAGACGTCGGTCTTGATGTCGTTGTAGGTGTAGGGCGGGTACTTGAGGGCATTGTCGTACTCCACGTTGCCCATGTTGCGGTTGTAGTACAGGCCGTAGCCGCCGCGCAGGACGTTGTTGCCCTGGCCGTCGAGGTTCCACGCGAAGCTGACGCGCGGCATGACGAACGGCGCGCGGTTGCCGAGGATGCCGCTGTCGGCGCAGCCGGTGTCCACGTAGCAGATGCCGTTCAGGCGCTGCAGCGTGCTGTCGGTGAACATCGTGCCGAGGCTGCGGTCGTAGCGGGTCGGATCGAAGTAGCCGCCGAGGCCGTTCAGTTCGCGGTTGTTGGTCCAGTAGCCGCCGCGCACGCCGTATTCGAGCGTGAAGTTCGGACGCAGCTTCCAGGAGTCCTGCGCGAACACGTCGAAGTTCCACATGCGGAACTCGCCGTCGGGCGACTTGGTGCCCGAGTGCATCTCGGTGATCCGGCCGGTGAGGATGTCGCCGACCGCGTTGCCGGTGCTGCCGGGCGTCCAGCCGGGCGAGTACACGAGGTAGTTCTCTTCGTTGTTGTTGAAGTTCTGCTGCTTCTGCAGGCGCTGCAGCGTGGCCCCGAACTTGAGTGAGTGCGCGCCCACGAGCTTGGTCAGCTTGTTCTGGAGCGTCAGCTCGTCGTTGTGCGCGTACATGTCATTGGCCGCGCTCCACATGTTGCTCACGCCGCCGCCCCAGTTCGGCACGACACCCGGGATGTACGGGCTCGATCCCGGGAAGGTCCCGGCAAAGCCGACGCCGTAGCTGTCCAGGCGCATCGCCGCGGGATCCTTGTAGCGATCGTCGAGGCGCAGGCGGCTGAACGACACGAGCGCCTCGTTGGTCATCGTCGGACTCAGCACGGTGACGACGGTGCCCGAGTAGGAGCGGCCCTTGTTGGTGCCGACGTCGGGCGACGGCAGGGCGACGTCGGAGGCGCCCCACCAGATGCCGCGCGCGTTCTCGACTTCTTCGCCTTCGATCGCGACGCGGACGAACGCCTTCGTGTTGTTGGAGATGTTGTAGTCGAACCGCATCTTGAGGTCGGTGCGGTTTGTCGGCGCCAGCTGGCTGAAGACGTAGTTGTAACGGTTGTTCGGATCGTTGTAGTTCGGCTCGGGATAGAGGCCTGTCAGGACGCGGCCGAGAGGCGTGATGTAAGGCGACAGGTCGGCGTTGGGCGCGACGGTGCCGGCGCCGGGGAAGCCCTGCGGAATCAGCACCGGCCCGACCGGCTGGTTCAGGTTCTGGCCGTTGGCGTTCACGAACTCGCCGAAGTCGCCCTGGCGCTGCCGCATGGTCGGCACCACGCCGAAGCGCGCGCCGTTGTCCACGTTCTGGCGCTGCGCTTCGAAGCCGATGAAGAAGAACGCCTTGTTCCGGTCGCGGTTGAAGCCGGTGCCCGGAATCAGGATCGGACCGCCGATGTTGCCGCCGGGGAACTGGTACTTGCTCTTCGGCTTCTCGATGCCGGCAATCGAGTTCGATCGATCGTTGGCGCCGAACTTGTGGTGGCGGATGTAGTCGTAGACGCTGCCGTGGAACTGCGACGTCCCCGACTTGGTCACCGCGCTGATCGACATGCCGCCGGAGCCGAACTCCGCCGGGAAGTTCGAGCTCTGGACCTTGACCTCCTGCACCATGTCGTTGTTCAGCGTGACGATGACGCCGCTGTTGGAGCCGATGTCGATGAGCGACGAGCCGTCGAGGCTGACAGTGTTGCCCGACGATCGGATGCCGTTGACCGTGTAGCCCTGCGTGTTGTTGGCGCCGCCGCCGAAGCTGACGCTCTCGAAGGCGCTGTTGTCGGGCGCGACGACGCCGGGCAGGATGCGCAGGAGCTCGAGCGAACTGCGGCCGATGACCGACAGCCTGTCGATCTGCTCGGCGCGGATCACGCCCTCTCGCGCCCCGGTCTCGGTGTTGACGATCTCGGGCGAGGACGTCACCGAGACGACCTCGTTGAGCGCGCCCACCTCCAGCTGCACGTCCTGGCCGCGCGTGTCGTTCGGCGAGAGGACGATGTTGGAGGCCTCGTAGGTCTTGAACCCCTGCAGCTCCACCTTGAGCTGGTAGGTGCCGGTGAAGAGGCCCGCGAAGGTGTAGCCGCCGCGCTCGTCGGACACCGCGGTCCGGGCGTCGCGGGTGCCGGCGTTTGTCACGGTGACGGTCGCGCCTGGCAGGACCGCCCCCGACGGGTCGGTGACGGTGCCTCGGAGTGTCGCGGTGTTCTGCGCTGCTGCGACGGCCGGAACGGCGAGGAGGAGCAGGACCACGCTCGTCCAGAGCCCAAAGCTTCGAACTACACGCATAGTTCGCCTCTGTCACTCAGGCGCGCCGGATCTAACCCCGGCGCGGCGTCACCACTACTAGATTCAGGTGAGCGGAGTATCAGTCGCGTGCTCGACCTTGTCAAGCGCCTTCAACTGCTTCAAATCGTTGGAGTTAACAATTCATCCCGTTGGAGGACAAAATTGCCGGACCCGCTGTTCACTGCCGAGGTGTGTGGTAGGACCACGCTGAGCCGTACGACTCGGAGCCGGCTCGGCGAGACCACGAATCACGCCAGAGATTCCAGGACGTGGCTGCGCTTGGAAGGACCACTTGAAGCTCACGTGGGACGAGTGGCCCAGCCTCCACTCGTAGGCTCCAGGCCGCAGGCCGTGGGCGGCAGTAACCGTCGTGGTACAACGCGGGGCTATGCCTGATCTGTGGCTCCCGCGGCAGACGCGCCGCGAGTTCCTGCGAGCCGCCGGCGCCGCCGGTGCGGCAGCCGCGCTGCCGTGGCCGACAGGCGCCGCGCAAGCCCCAGCCCCGCTGTTCGAGGCCGTCCCCGCGTCGCGGAGCGGCATCACCTGGCGCCACGACAACGCCATGTCCGAGTTCCGCTACCTCCCCGAGACGTGCGGATCGGGCTGCGCCTTCCTCGACTACGACAACGACGGGTGGATGGACGTCTACCTGGTCAACAGCGGGCCGTCCGACTTCCACACGCCGGCATCGCCGGTCCGCAACGCGCTCTACCGCAACAACCGCGACGGCACGTTCACCGACGTCACCGACAGGGCCGGCGTGCCGGGCGGCACCTTCGGCATGGGCGTCGCCGTCGGCGACTACGACAACGACGGCTTCGCCGACCTGTTCGTGACCGCTTACGGGAACTGCACGCTGTACCGCAACAACGGCAACGGCACGTTCACCGACGTGACCGACAAGGCCGGGCTGCGCACGCCCGGCTGGACGACCAGCGCCGCGTGGTTCGACTTCGACAACGACGGCCGCCTCGACCTGTTCGTCTGCAGCTTCGTCGAGTTCTCCCTGAAGACCAACGTGTTCTGCGGCGACAACAAGCTGGGGCGCCGCTACTACTGCATCCCGCGCGTCTTCAAGCCGTCCTCGTCGTTCCTCTATCGCAACAACGGCGACGGGACGTTCACCGAGGTCGGCCGCGGCACCGACATCCAGCGGGCGCTCGGCAAGGCGCTCGGCGTCGTCGCCACCGACGTCGACAAGGACGGCGCGCTCGATCTGTTCGTGGCCAACGACACCGTCCAGAACTTCCTGTTCATGAACCGCGGCGCCGGCAGGTGGGAGGAGATCGGCCTCGCCTCGGAGGTCGGCTTCTCGGCCAACGGCCAGCCGCGCTCCGGCATGGGCGTCGACGCCGCCGACTTCGACCAGGACGGCTGGCAGGACCTGTTTGTCGCCAACGTCGACCAGGAGATGTTCTCGCTCTACAAGAACCGCGGCAACGAGTCGTTCCAGGACGTCGCCCACGCCAACGGCGTGGCGCAGTCCACCCGCCTGATGAGCGGCTGGGGCCTGAAGTTCTTCGACTACGACAACGACGGCCGCCTCGACCTCCTGCTCTCGAACGGCCACCCCGACGACATGATCGAGCACTACTCGACGCAGGTGACCTACAAGGAGCCGCTGCTCCTCTTCCACAACGACGGCAGCCGGCTGACGGACGTGAGCGCCACGGGCGGACCGGTCTTCAAGGAGCGGTTCTCGGCGCGCGGACTCGCGGTGGGCGATCTCGACAACGACGGCCGCCTCGACGTGCTGATCAACAACAACGGCGGCGCCCCGCTGCTGCTGCAGAACCGCGCCGGCCAGGACCACCACTGGGTGGGACTCGTGCTGCAGGGCACCACCTGCAATCGCGACGCGATCGGCGCCCGAATCAGCTGGTCTGCCGGCGGCAGGATCACCCGGCGGCTCAAGACCGGCGGCGGCAGCTACCTCTCCGCGCACGACCCGCGCGACGTCCTCGGCCTCGGCCCGGCGACGACCGTGGACTGGGTGGAGATCGCCTGGCCCGCACCCAGCAAGCGCGTCGATCGCCTCACCAGCCTGAAGATCGACACCTACCACCGCGTCGTCGAAGGCCAGTCGGCAGTCTTCGGCCGGTAGGGCGCGTTCCCCGAACGCGCCTGACATTCCAGCCCGGCCTGTCGTGGGCCGCGCCATGACGGCCCTACCTTTAATGGCGCCTCCCTAGTCCATTTGCATGACGCGTGATGGCCCGCACGCACGGGTAAGCTGGGCGTTCGCCCATGCGTCAACTCTCACGTCTCCCGATCGCCGCGGCCGCGCTGGCGGCGACCCTCACCGTCTCGCCGTCCGCGCAACGCGCCACCACGCCCGGATTGGCCTTCACCGACGTCACGGCTGCCGCCGGTGTGACCTTCCGGCACAACAGCGGCGCCTTCGGCCAGAAGCTGCTGCCCGAGACCATGGGGTCGGGCGTCGTGGTGCTCGACGTCGACAACGACGGGCGGCAGGATCTGTTCTTCGTGAACGGCAAGGCCTGGGCCGGCCGGCCGCCCTCGCGCAGCCTGCCGGCGCTGTACCGCAACGTGGGTGGCGGGCGCTTCGTGGACGTCACCCGCGCC
Organism: uncultured bacterium; assembly: GCA_966211945.1. Lineage (GTDB taxonomy): Bacteria > Acidobacteriota > Vicinamibacteria > Vicinamibacterales > Vicinamibacteraceae > Luteitalea. The sequence goes on along the minus strand of CBIHOS010000204.1, from coordinate 1,262 downwards.
GCCGGCCTCGCCGTCGAGATGTACGGCATGGGCGGCGCCGCGGCCGACTACGACAACGACGGCTTCGTCGACCTGTTCGTGACGGGCGTCGGCGGCAACCGCCTGTTCCGCAACACCGGCAAGGGCACGTTCACCGACGTCACGGCCCGCAGCGGGGTCGGGCGCGCGGCGTTCTCGGCCAGCGCGGCCTGGCTCGACTACGACCGCGACGGCCGCCTCGATCTCTACGTGACCAACTACGTGCAGTGGCAGCAGGACAAGGACCTGCGCTGCGCCCTCGACGGCAAGCACAAGTCGTACTGCACGCCCGAGGTCTACAAGGGCGACTCGCCGTGGCTGTTCCGCAACACCGGCAAGGGCACGTTCGTGGACGTGACGCGCAAGGCCGGCCTGCACGACCCGTCGAGCAAGGCGCTCGGCGTGAGCCTGATCGACTTCAACGCCGACGGATGGATGGACCTGTTCGTCGCCAACGACACGCAGCCCAATCGCCTGTACCGCAACACCGGCAAGGGCACCTTCGTGGACGAGGCCGTCGCCGCCGGCGTCGCCTTCAACGAGGCCGGCGCCGCCCGCGCCGGCATGGGCACCGATGTCGCCGACTTCGAGGGCTCCGGACGGCCCGGCGTGCTGATCGGCAACTTCTCCAACGAGACGCTGTCGCTGTACCGCAACGAAGGCGAGGGCCTGTTCACCGACCAGGCGCCTTCGACCTCGCTCGGACGCGACTCGCTGCTGACGCTGACGTTCGGCTGCTTCTTCTTCGACGCCGACAACGACGGCGCGCTCGACATCTTCGCGGCCAACGGACACGTCGCCGACGACATCGCGAAGGTCCAGCCGAAGATCGCCTACGCCCAGCCCGCCCACCTGTTCCGCAACCTGGGCAAGGCACGCTTCGAAGACGTGGCAGCACGGATTCCGGCGCTGGCGCAGCCGGTCGTCGCGCGGGGCGCCGCCCACGCCGACATCGACAACGACGGCGACCAGGACATCGTCGTCACGGTCAACAACGGCCCGGCCCGCGTGCTGCGCAACGAGTCGCGCGGCGGCCGCGCGCTCCGCCTGTCGTTGACGGGGGTCAAGGCGAACCGTTCGGCGATCGGCGCGCAGGTGCGCGTCACCGCCGGTGGGGTCACACGCCTCGCGATGGTGAAGACCGGCTCGAGCTACCTGTCGCAGAGCGAACTGCCGCTGACCTTCGGGCTCGGCCAGGCGTCCGGCGTCGAGCAGGTCGAGATTCGCTGGCCCGGCGGACAGGT
>CBIHOS010000203.1:0-8855 GCA_966211945.1 uncultured bacterium | reverse complement strand
GTTCCCCGAACGGCCCATCAATCGGCGTCGGCCGATCAGGCCGACGACCATTACGCCATCGCGTCAGGGCGCCTCGGGGAGGCGCCCCTACCAACGCGCCTACCTTGCGGACAGGTGCGCGCCGATCTGCGCGGCGGCCTGACGGCCTTCGGCGATCGCCCACACGATGAGCGAGGCGCCGCGGCGCGCGTCGCCGGCGACGAACACGCCGGGCGCGGTCGTCTGGCGGGTGACCGCATCGGCCTTCACGCGGCCCATCGCGTCGCACTCGACGCCGAGCTGCTCGAAGATCGGCAGCGGCTCCGGACCGGTGAAGCCCATCGCGAGCAGCAGGAGATCGACCTCCTCGACGAACTCGGTGCCCGGCACCGGCTCGAACGACAGGCGGCCGTCCTTCTGCACCATCTCGACGCGCACGCCGTGCAGGCGCCGGAGCACGCCGTTCTCGCCCTCGAGCTTCGTCGTCATGAGCGCGTAGCCGCGCTCGCCGCCCTCTTCGTGCGCCGCCGACACCCGGTAGATGTTCGGCCAATGCGGCCAGGGATCGGCGGGGCTGCGGCTGTCGGGTGGACGCGGGGCGATCTCGTACTGCCTGACACTGGCGGCGCCCTGCCGGTGCGCGGTGCCGAGGCAGTCGGCGCCGGTGTCGCCGCCGCCGAGGATGATCACCTTCTTGCCGGCCGCATCGAGCGACGGTTCGTGCACGAGGTCGTCGCCCGCGACCAGACGGTTCTGCCGCTCGAGGTACGGCATCGCGAGGTGCACGCCCTGGAGATCGGCGCCGGGCACGGTGAGCGCCCGCGCCTGCGTCGCACCGACGGCCAGGCAGATCGCGTCGAACTCGCCGCGCAGCGCGTCGCCGGTGACCGCGCCGCCGACGTCGGCGCTGGTCCGGAACTCGACGCCTTCGGCCGCCATCTGCTCGAGGCGACGATCGAGCAGGCGGCGATGCATCTTGAAGTCGGGGATGCCGTAGCGCAGCAGGCCGCCGATCCGATCGGCGCGCTCGAAGAGCACGACGTCGTGTCCCTGGCGCGCCAGCTGCTGTGCCGCCGCGAGGCCGGCGGGGCCTGAACCGACGACCGCGACCTTCCGTCCGGTGCGGACCGCGGCCGGCTCCGGCACGACCCAGCCCTGCTCGAACGCGTGATCGACGATCGACATCTCGACCTGCTTGATCGTGACCGGCAGGTCGTTGATGCCGAGCACGCAGGCCGCTTCGCACGGCGCCGGGCAGAGCCGCCCGGTGAACTCGGGGAAGTTGTTCGTCGCGTGCAGCCGCGCCGACGCCTCGCGCCAGCGATCGCGGTAGATCAGATCGTTCCAGTCGGGAATCAGGTTGCCGAGCGGACAGCCCTGATGGCAGAACGGAATGCCGCAGTCCATGCAGCGGCTGGCCTGGCCGCGCAGCGATTCCGCCGGGAACGGCTGGTAGACCTCTTCCCAGTCGCGGACCCGCTCGGCCACCGGGCGTCGCGCCGGCGTTTGCCGGGTGATCTCGAGAAAACCAGTGATCTTGCCCATCAGACCGCCACTCCCTGCAACTCGGCGCGCTGCGCCTCGAGTGCCTTCTTGTATTCGCTCGGCATGATGCGCACCAGACGCGCCGACAGCGTCGACCAGTGCTCGATCAGCCGGGTCGCCACCGGGCTGCCGGTGACGGCGCGATGCCGCTCGACGAGCTCGAGCACGTACCGCTCGTCCTCGGTGTCGAGCTCCTCGAGCAGGACCATCTCGAGGTTGCAGCGCTGCGAGAAGTCGCCCTGCTCGTCGAGCACGTAGGCGACGCCGCCGCTCATGCCCGCCGCGAAGTTGCGGCCGGTGCGGCCGAGCACGACGACGCGGCCGCCGGTCATGTATTCGCAGCCGTGATCGCCGACGCCCTCGACGACGGCGACGGCGCCGCTGTTGCGGACCGCGAACCGTTCGCCGACGAGACCGCGGATGAAGGCCTCGCCGCTGGTCGCGCCGTACAGCGCGACGTTGCCGGCGATGACGTTGGCCTCGGCGGCAAACGGCGCGGCCGGCGACGGGCGCACGATGACGCGGCCGCCCGAGAGCCCCTTGCCGACGTAGTCGTTGGCGTCGCCCTCGAGCCGCAGCGTGATGCCGGCCGGCAGGAAGGCGCCGAAGCTCTGACCGGCCGACCCGTGGAACGACAGGTCGATGGTGTCGTGGGCCAGGCCCTGCCCGCCGTGACGGCGGCTGACCTCGCTGCCGAGCATCGTGCCCACAGACCGGTGGACGTTGCTGATCGGCAGCGTCAGCGAGACCTTCTCGCGGCGTTCGAGCGCCGGCTCGCACAGCGCGATCAGCTCGGCGTCGAGCACCCGGCCCAGATCGACCTGCTGCGACACGGTGCGGTGCAGCACCGGCGGCGTCGCGCCCTCGGCGCCGAACAGGTGCGTGGTGTCGAGGATGCGCGCGAAGTCCAGCCCGCGCGCCTTCCAGTGGTCCACCGCCGGCTGCACGTCGAGCAGGTCGGCCCGCCCGACCATCTCCTGGATGGTCCGGAAGCCGAGCTGCGCCATGAGTTCGCGCACTTCCTGCGCCACGAAGTGGAAGAAGTTGACGACGTGATCGGCCTGCCCGGTGAACTTCGCGCGCAGCGCCGGGTTCTGCGTGGCGATGCCGACCGGACACGTATCGAGATGGCAGACGCGCATCATCACGCAGCCCATGACGACGAGCGGCGCGGTCGCGAAGCCGAACTCCTCGGCCCCGAGCAGCGCGCCGATGACGACGTCGCGGCCGGTCTTCATCTGGCCGTCGACCTGCACCACGACGCGATCGCGGAGGCGGTTGGCGACGAGCGTCTGCTGCGTCTCGGCCAGCCCGAGTTCCCACGGCACGCCGGCATGCTTCAGCGACGTGAGCGGACTGGCGCCGGTGCCGCCGTCATGACCGCTGATCAGGATGACGTCGCTCTTGGCCTTGGCGACGCCCGCCGCAACCGTGCCGACGCCGACCTCCGACACCAGCTTCACGCTGATGCGGGCGCGCGGGTTGGCATTGCGCAGGTCGTAGATCAACTGCGCGAGGTCCTCGATCGAGTAGATGTCGTGGTGCGGCGGCGGGCTGATCAGGCCGACGCCAGGCGTCGAGTGCCGCACCTTCGCGATCCACGGGTAGACCTTGTTGCCCGGCAGCTGGCCGCCCTCGCCCGGCTTGGCGCCCTGCGCCATCTTGATCTGCAGTTCGTCGGCGTTGACCAGGTAGTGGCTTGTGACACCGAAGCGTCCCGACGCCACCTGCTTGATCGCGCTGCGCCGCCAGTCGCCGTTGGCGTCGGGCGTGAAGCGGTGCGGATCCTCGCCGCCCTCGCCGGAGTTGCTGCGGCCGCCGAGGCGGTTCATCGCGATCGCGAGCGTCTCGTGCGCTTCGGCGCTGATCGATCCGAAGCTCATGGCGCCGCTGGCGAAGCGCTTCACGATCGACGCGATCGGCTCGACCTCCTCGATCGGCACCGGCGGCCGGGTGCCGGTCCGCAGCGCGAAGAGGCCGCGCAGCGTCGCCTGCTCGCGGCCCTGATCGTCGACCGCCCTGGTGTACTGCTTGAAGACCTCGTACCGCTTGCTGCGGGTGGCGTGCTGCAGCGTGAACACCGTCTCCGGGTTGAAGAGGTGCAGCTCGCCGTCCCGCCGCCACTGGTACTGCCCGCCCGGCAGCAGCTCGCGCTCCACCTGCGGCACCGGCGCGTAGGCGCGCGCGTGGTTGACGAGCGCCTCGCGCGCGATCTCGGTGATGCCGATGCCGCCGATGCGCGACGGCGTGTTCGTGAAGTAACGGGTGATCAGGTCCTTCGCGAGCCCGACCGCCTCGAAGATCTGGGCGCCGCGGTAGCTGGCCACCGTGCTGATGCCCATCTTGGACATCACCTTGACGACGCCCTTCTCCACCGCCTTGAGATACTTGGCCTGGAGATACTCGTCGGCGACGGTCGGCTCGGCGAGACCGAGCTCCTTCAGCTGCGACAGCGATTCGAGCGCCAGCCACGGGTTGACGGCACTCGCGCCGTAGCCGATCAGCGTCGCGAAGTGATGGACCTCGCGCGCGTCGGCGGTCTCGACGATCAGCGTCACCCGCGTGCGCGTCCGCTCGCGCACCAGGTGGTTCTGCAGGCCGGCAACGGCCAGCAGCGCCGGAATCGGGCAGAGGTCGCTGGTGACGGCGCGGTCCGACAGCACCAGCACCTTGGCGCCGTTGGCAATGGCGGTGTCGGCCTTGGCAAACATCGCCTTGAGCGCCGGCTCGAGGCCGTCCGGACCTTCGTTGGCCGGGAAGACCATGTCGAGGACGGTGACGTAGAACGGCTGGTCGTCGCGCCACGACGACGAGGTCAGCAGGCGGCCGGCCCGGTCGTAGCGCTGCAGCGCCTTGAAGCGCGCCATCTGCGCGTTGTCGAGGAAGGGGCTCTCGCAGAGCACCATCCGGCAGCTCTCCGGCTGCGGGTCGAGCAGGTTGCGCTCGGGACCGATCGCGGTGCCGACCGACGTCACGAGCTTCTCGCGAATCGCGTCGAGCGGCGGGTTGGTGACCTGCGCGAACAGCTGCTGGAAGTAGTCGGGCAGCGGCCGCGAGCGGCGGCTCAGCACGGCGAGCGCCGCGTCGTTGCCCATCGAGCCGATCGGCTCCTCGCCCTTGAGCGCCATCGGCGCCATCAGGACCTTGAGATCTTCCTGCGTGTACCCGAACGCATGCTGCATCGTCCGGAGGTCGTCGCCGGTGTGCGGCGCCGGCGTCTCGGCCGGCTGCAGCGCCTCGATCGGGATGAGGTGCTGGTGGACCCAGTCCTGGTACGGCTTCTCGGTCGCGATGCGGTGCTTGATCTCCTCGTCGGAGACGATGCGCTGCTCGGCCAGGTCGACGAGGAACATCCGGCCGGGCTGCAGGCGGCCCTTCTCGATCACCTGGCTCGGCGGCACGTCGAGCACGCCGACCTCCGACGCGAGGATCACGTAGTCGTCGGCGGTCACCCAGTAGCGGGCCGGGCGGAGGCCGTTGCGATCGAGCACCGCGCCGATCTGGACGCCGTCGGTGAAGGTGACGCAGGCCGGGCCGTCCCAGGGCTCGACGAGGCACGAGTGGTAGGCGTAGAACGCCTTCTTCTCGGCGCTCATCGTGTCGTGGTGCTCCCACGCCTCGGGCACCAGCATCATCACGGCGTGCGGCAGCGACCGGCCCGACTGCACGAGCAGTTCGAGCACGCTGTCCAGGCAGGCCGAGTCGCTGAGTCCTTCGCGGACGACCGGCAGCACCTTCTTCAGGTCGTCGCCGAACAGCTCGGAGGACAGCATCGCCTCGCGGGCCCGCATCCAGTTGATGTTGCCGCGCAGCGTGTTGATTTCGCCGTTGTGGGCGACCAGGTGGTACGGGTGCGCGAGCTCCCAGCTCGGGAACGTGTTGGTGCTGAAGCGCGAGTGGAACAGCGCCAGCGCGCTCGCGGTCCGCGGGTCGCTCAGGTCGGGAAAGTACTCACGCACCTGCGGCGGCGTGAGCATGCCTTTGTAGGTCAGCGTGCGGGCCGAGAGGCTCGGGACGTGGAAATACCTGGTGTCGTCGATGCCGCTGGTGCGGATGGTCGTCTGGAAGCGCTTCCGGATGACGTACAGCTTGCGCTCGAAGGCGGCCATGTCGGCCGTGTCGGGGCCGGGCGCGAGGAACACATGGTCCATCACCGGCTCGACCGAGCGCGCCGTCTGGCCGAGGCTGCGGTTCTCGGTCGGCACGCGGCGCCAGCCGAGGAGCACCTGTCCTTCCTGGCGGACCACCATCGCGAAGATCAGCTTGGCGAGCGCCGCGGCCTGCGGGTCGGGCGAGCTGAAGACCAGGCCGACGGCATACCCACCGGCAGCCGGCAGCGCGGCGAGCGGCTTGCCGCTCTCGGGATCGTGGACGGCGCCCTGCGCGCATTCGTGCTCGAACAGCGCGTGCGGAATCTGGATCAGGATGCCGGCGCCATCGCCGGTGTTCGGCTCGGCCCCGGTCGCGCCGCGATGCTCCATGCGCTCGAGCGCGCGAAGGCCACGGTCGACGAGGTCGTGCGAGGCGTGTCCGCGCAGGTGCGCGAGGAACCCGACGCCACAGGCATCGTGTTCGAAAGACGGGTCGTACAGGCCGCGTTGCGACGGCGGGGGCGACTGCGTATTGTCCATGGGGCACCCTCGCTCACCGGGGACTCCGTCGGGGACACGTACCCGTCGGGCGGCGAAGCGTGCAGTCAGTGTATGACGACGTCAGGAACTATGCGTTTTAGTCATGCAACGAATGCGGCAAGTCCGGCGTCCCGGCTAGGGCCCGTTGTCCCAACGCGGCCGTCTCATCACCGCTCGAGCAGCGCGACCGAGCTCACCGACCACGGCCTGCGGTCCAGTTGCGGGCCCGCCGTGATGCGGAAGGTGGCGGCGCGGCGCGGCGCGAGCGGGATCACCATGCGCGGATCGGTCGGGGCCGCAAGCGTGGCGCGCAGGGCCGGCGCCGAACCGGGGCCGGCGTGGATCACCTCCCAGGCACCGTCCACCTGCGCCTCGACCCGGATGTGGCTCGGGTAGTCCACGGCGAACGCGCCGAGGCCCAGTTCCAGGGCCGCCGCGTCGATCGGCGCGGCGAGTTCGACGATGAGCCCCTGGTCCTGCTGATGCGGCGCGAGCGTCGACCACCGGGAGTAGGGATCGGCGTCCGTGGTCGGGCCGGTGACCTCCCCGCCGTCGATGCCCGCAACCCGGCGGGGGACGTGGCGCCTCCCGGCCGGCACGGCCGGCGCCGACCCCGCGGACAGCATCGCGAAGCGCCAGCGTCCGCCGCTCGTCGCCAGGGGCACCGCTCCCGTCGCCGCCACCATCGCCGACAGCGCCGCCGCATCGTCGGCCTGCCCGTCGAGCGCGATCAGCAGGCCGGCCGGTTCGGCCAGGGCCTGCAGCACGGTGGCGTCGCGCTCCTTCAGCGCCGCCTTCAGCACCTGGTAATGGAACGGGTCGTAGCCGCTGTAGCCGTTGACCACGGGGTGGCCGTGATCGCGTACCCGCCACATGGCGGCGATGTCGCGGTCTGCCTCTCCGAGCGGCAGTTCCAGCACGCGGGCCGCCGCCGGCAGGGCCGGCAGGGCGACCGTCTCCGGTGCGTCGGCGACGGGCATCCGCCGCGGCCAGCCGTCGGCGATGGCGGCCGCCGACAGCAGCACCGCGGCGGCCAGCCCGGCCCGCGGCGCGTGCCGCCGCAGCGCCGCCACGCCGAAGCCGGCGACCACGGCGAGCGCGAGGACGGTCCACAGCCAGAAGCGCGGCGGCACCCGCATGGCGAGGCCGCCCGGCAGCGCCATCAGCCATGCGTAAGGCGCGTGATACATGACGGTGAGGCCGCCCACCCTGGCGCGCGGTCCGAGCGTCATCAGCCAGGTGCCGATCGCGAGCAGGGTGTAGAGCGCGAGTGGACCGCGGCGCGCGAGCAGGCGTCGTCCTGGTCCGCTGAGCGCGAGTGCGATCGCGATCAGCAGCCATGCGACGGTCAGCGGCTTTGCCGGTGTCGTGAGCGAGAAGTGGACGCCGCCGATGGCGTGCGTCCCCGGCGCCGACGCGGCGATGGCAGCGAGACCGAGCGGGATGGCGGCCAGTGTGAGCGCGGTCACCGTCGGCCAGCGCGGCACCGCGCCCGCGTTCGCGACGGCAGCGGCCGATCCGGCGACTTCGCTGGCCGGAGCCGATCGCCGGGCGGCCCGGAATGCGCACATGCCGACCGTGAGCAGCACACCGGCGACGAGCGCGGCGCCGGGGAACAGGGCGACCTCGCCGTAGGCCTCGGGCCGGTCGCGGCCCCACAGGCGTGACAACGGCGGGGCGACGCCGAGGTGCCGCACGTCGGCGCTGTACTCGTCGATCTCGGCGGGCTTGCGCGTCAGCCCCTGGAACGTCTGCACGCGGTCGTAGGTGCGCAGCAGCGGCACGAGCAGCACCGCCGTGGCTGCGGTGGCGACGAGCACCGGCACGGCCCGCCGCCACACGCCGGGCCGCATGAACAGCCACGCGCCGGCGGCCGCCGCGACGATCGTGAAGAACAGCAGGTGATACCCGGACGTGAGGACGAGCAGCAGCCAGCTCGCCGCGAAGGCGATCGCCCAGCGCCATCCGCCGGTCGCCGCCTGCCGGTGCAGGGCGAGCAGCGCCAGCGGTCCCCACCAGTTGGCGAGGATCTGCAGGTGCGCCAGTTGCGCGAGGCGGTAGGGCGCCAGCGCGAACAGGCACCCGGCGACGATCCCGGCGCTGCGGCTGCCGGTCAGGTGTACCACCAGCGCGCAGGCGGCCAGACCGCACAACGCGAGGCTGGCGATGAGCAGGACGTTGTAGGCGGCGAGCGGCGGGAGCCCGAGCGCGAGCATCGGGGCGGTGATCGGCCAGAGGCCGAGCAGGTGTTCGGAGAGGGCGAGACTCTCCGGCATCGGCGCGAAGGCCGGCGCCTCCCACCAGGCCCTGGTGAGCGGCGAGCGCGCGGCCGTCCACCAGAGGATCCAGGTGTTGAGCAGCGGGTCGCCGTTGTCGTGGCCGATCGCGCTTGCCAGCCGCAGCGGCAGCGGCCAGAAGTAGGCGATCGCGAGCGCCGCGTAGCCGCCCGCGGCGGCGACCCAGAACGGGAGGCTCCGGGCGCGGTCAGGATTGGAAGAGGTGCCGGGGTCTGCTCGCGCCACGCCCAGACACAGACGTCGATGGGAGGCAGACGGCCGATGGCGTGGTTGGCGATGCCTGGTTCACGCAGGTAGGGGCGCCTCCCCGAGGCGCCCTGTCGCCGCGGCGTAATGGTCGTCGGCCTCATCGGCCGACGCCGGTTGATGGGCGGTTTCCGCCTTCGCACCTGCTACGGCGGAC
>CBIHOS010000202.1:0-8869 GCA_966211945.1 uncultured bacterium | reverse complement strand
CGTCCGCCGCCCCCCCCCCCTCCGCGCCCTCCCCCGCCCGCGCCCCCCCGCCCCCCCCGCCCCGGCCCCCCCCCCCCCCCCGACAGCGACAGCACGTCTACCGCGCCCGGCAGGGCGCGCACGATCTCGCGCTCGCGCGCCTTGCGGCTGGCCGCGAGCAGGTAGTCGGGCAGATGGAACGCGACGACCGCGGCGATCACGAACACCGCCGGATTGCGGAGCAGCGGAAACAGCATCGCGCCGAACAGCGGCAGGAACAGCGCGGTCAGCATCTTCAACGCGAGCAGGTGGTCGACCGTGAACGGCTCGCCCCAGCCCGAACGCGCGATGGCGGAGGTGGCCCGCTCCCGGTAGGACGGCCATTTCACGCCGGCCGCGAGCCGGCTGAACAGGGCGATGATCGGGAAGAACACCTTCACCGCGGCCGGCGCCTGCTGCGGCACTTCACCGCGCGGCGCGCCGGAATCACGCTGCCGCGCGCCCCCGCCCATGCTGCCCAGCAGCACGACGGCCAGGAACACGCACAGGAGGCCGAGGCCGAGCATCACGGTCAGCACGATTCCGCCGCTCCTCTACTGGGCACTCGTCGCCTCGCAGTCGTCGGTGCGGATGCAGTCGGCGACGTCGGCTGTCGTGCGGCGCCACGGCTGGAACATCCACATCAGGATGATGATGCCGATCGCCGTCATGATGCCGGCAATCATCAGGTATTCGGTCGTCGTCTGCCCGCGCGCCGCCGCACCGGTCATACGTCGATGCTCACGATCTTCAGCATCGCCCAGAACCCCATGAGGTCGAGCCCGGCGACCAGCGCGAGCACGACCCATCCCAGAAGCGTGCCGAACAGCGGTTCGGTGTAGGTCGGGTCGATGAACGAGAACAGCAGCAGCATGCCCGGCGGCATCAGGCACATGATGAAGCCCTGGGCCATGCCCTGCGCGGTCATCGACTTGATCTTGCCCGACACCTTCTTGCGCTCGACGATCGTGTTGGCGACGACGTCGAACGTCTCGCTCAAGTTGCCGCCCGTCTCGCGCAGCGTCAGGATCGAATCGACGACGATCCGCACGTCCTCGAGCGGCACCCGTTCGGCGAACCGCCGCAGCGCATCGTCCATCAGGCGTCCGAGATGGATCTCCTTGACGACGCGCGCCAGTTCGTCGGCGATCGGCGGCTTGGTCTCGCGCACCGCCAGCTCCAGCGCCTGCTGCAGGCTGAGGCCGGCCTTGAGGCCGTTGGACATCAGGCGCAGTGCGTCCACCAGCTGGTCGTCGATCCGATCGAGGCGCTGACGACGACGCCACAGCACGAAGAGGCGCGGGAGGAAGTAGCCCATTCCGCCGAAGAACAGCGCGAAGAAGATGCGGCTGCCGAGCGAGTTGCCCATCAGGAAGCCGATCAGCGCGCCCGCGGCTGTCATGCCGGTGATGAAGGCCTGCGCCCGCTCGATGGTGATCGCCTCGAACATCGCGTCGAACTCGTCGACGATCCAGGATCCGTAGGTGCGCGTGCGCACCCGCCACCAGGCGCCGACAGACTCGCCGCCGCCGCTGACGAAGAGCGCCGATGCCACGAAGACCACGCCCAGTCCGAGGCCCTTCAAGAGCAGCAGTGTCGTCGGACTCATAGCGTCTGGTGGAGGAAGATCTCCTCCGGGACCTGGATGCCGAAGTTCGGCAGGTTCTTGACGAACGCCGGTACATGGCCGGTCGGCCGGAACTGGCCGACGACCTTGCCGTCGGGCGACAGTCCGGTCTGCTCGAACCGGAACACGTCGCGGGTGACGAAAGCCGCGCCTTCCTGGCCACAGACCTCGGTGATGTAGGTGATGCGGCGGCTGCCGTCCTGCAGGCGCGACTGCTGCACCACGAGCTGCACGGCGGAGGCGATCTGGTCGCGAATCGCCCGCGACGGCAGTTCCAGCCCCGACATCAGCGCCAGCGTCTCGAGCCGGCTCAGAGCGTCGGCCGGCGTGTTGGCGTGCAGCGTCGTGAGCGACCCGTCGTGACCGGTGTTCATCGCCTGCAACATGTCGAGCGCCTCGCCGCCGCGGCACTCGCCGACGACGATGCGATCGGGACGCATGCGGAGCGAGTTGCGGACCAGGTCACGGATGGTGATGGCGCCCTCGCCCTCGATGTTGGGCGGACGCGCTTCGAGCGACACCACGTGCGCCTGCGGCAGCTGCAGTTCGGCGGCGTCCTCGATCGTCACGATCCGCTCGTCGTCGGGGATGAACGACGACAGCACGTTCAGCAGCGTCGTCTTGCCCGATCCGGTGCCGCCGGAGATGACGACGTTCTGGCGGGCGTGGACGGCCGCCCCGAGCAGCGTCGCCATCTGCTCGGTGAGCGAGCCGAACCCGATCAGGTCGGGCACGCCGAGCAGGCGCTTGGAGAACTTCCGGATGGTGATGGCCGGGCCGCGCAGCGCCAGCGGCGGGATGATCGCGTTGACGCGGCTGCCGTCGCGCAGGCGCGCATCCACCATCGGCACCTTCTCGTCGATGCGCCGGCCGAGCGGCGCGACGATGCGCTCGATGATGCCGCGCAGCTGCTCGTTGCTGAGGAAGCTCACATGGCTCAGCGTCAGGTGGCCCTTGCGCTCGACGTACACCTGGTCGATGCGGTTGACCATGATCTCGGTGACGGCCGGATCGTCGAGCAGGTCCTCGAGCGGGCCGAGGCCGAGCGCCTCGTCCATCAGCTCCTTCACGAGCTGACGGCGATCCTGTCGAGAGACGTCTGCCGCTTCCTCCTGGACCAGCGCCACCAGCTTGCCCTCGACCCGGACGTGCATCTCCTGGCGCTTGACCGGATCGTGCAGGTAGCCGAGATCGCCCTTGCGGAGGTCGATCTCCTCGATCAGCCGGCGGAGGATGCGCAGCTTGAGATCGCGCCTGACCTCGGCCGCCGGGCTCTCGACGTCGCGCGCCGCCTCGGCGCGATGCCGGAAGGCGCGCTGGATGAAGGTGCGCGACAGATCGGCGAACGCCGCGGCAATCTCGTCGTCGGGCCGCAGCTCGATGAGCGTACGGCCCTTGCTCTCCGCCCAGGTGACGGTGTCGGCCTGGTCGGCCATCACGGCGAGGACCGGCGGGCCGAGCTGGGCGGCGTTGAGGCCGTTGGCGTGCTCGGTGGCGCGATTCACGGTGAGCGCGACGGCCGCGGCCGGCACCTGCGCGGCGCGCAACAGGCCGAGCACGTGACCGGCCCGGACCAGCCCCTGCGGGGCGGGATCGACCACCACGCACATCTGGTCGGTCCGATCGAGCAGGAACGCGCCGACCTCGCCGGTCAGCAGCCCGAGGTCCATCACCATGTAGTCGAACGCCTGGTCGATCACCTGGAAGACCTGCTCCATGACCGGGCGCGTGAGGGCGCCGGCCTGGACCACGTCGGTGACCAGCGACAGGCACGGCACGCCGCTCGGCGCCGACATCAGATACGACGACAGGAACTCCGGCGTCAGGCGCTCGAGCAACGGTAAGAGGTCGCTGACGCTCTTGGTGCGCGGCAGCCCCATCTTCTGGCAGCCGTCGCCGGGGCAGGGCGCCGAGGCGTCGAAGAACAGCACGCCGCCGCGCACCTGCTGCAGGATGCCGACCGCCAGGTTGGTCGCGACGAACGTCTTGCCGGCCCCGCCCGATCCGGAGGTGACGGCGATGACCTTGAGCCGGGCCATCGGATCAGGGCTGCGGCGCGACGGTCAGCGCCGGGCGGAAGACGACGAGGATCTGGGTCTTCTTCGTCTTGTAGTTGTTGGACCCGAACAGGCTGCCGAACACCGGCACGTAGTTGAGACCAGGCTTGCCCGACGCGCCCGGGACACTGCCCGCGACCCGCGAGCCCTTTGTCACCGTGCCCATCGCGCCGCGGCCGCCGGCAATCGCCGGCGCGGCCAGCAGGTCGTTGCCCGACACGGCAAACGGAATCCCCTCCGACGTCGTGAAGGAGTACCGCGATCGCCGCCAGACCTCCGGGTCGTAGAGCGCGTACTCGAGCGGCACGTTGGTCTCGACTTCGACGGCCGTGACCAGGCCGCCACGCGTGCCGACGCGCGGCCGGACGGTGAGGCGGATGCCGGTGTCCTCGAGGCCCTTGTCGTTCTTCTTCTTCGGATCGACGGCCGGTCCGCCGATGAACAGCTCGCCCTCGCCGCCGATGTCGGCCGTGACCGTGCCCTTGTAGAGGCTGCGGCCCGACGGCTCGACGCCGCGGCCGTACTCGCCGGTCTTGAACTGCGAACTCGCTTCGAACAGTTCGAGCTCGTAGCGCACCGCGGTCGGCGCGGCCTCGGCGACCGGGCCGGCCGACGAACCGCCCGGCGCGCTGCCTGGGCCGACCGGACCGCCAGGACCGGCGATCGGGCCGGTGGGGCGCAGGCCCGCCGCGACGCGTACGGCCGACTGCACCCTGGCGACGCGGGCGATGTTGTTGACCGCCGTGAGGTCGTCCTGCGCGGCGACCGTGCCGGTGAGCAGCATCTCGCCCCCCAGCTTCGAGATCAGCACGTTGGGATAGGGCGCCAGCAGCTGCTTGAGGTCGGCCTCCACGGTCTCCGCTTCGCGCGTCGTGACGATCAGCATGATCTCGTGGCGCAGGGTCTTGCGCTGGTCCCAGATGTTCAGGGTCGTGCGCCCCACCTTCTTGCCGCGCAGCATCAACTGACGACGCCCCGAGACCGGCTCGTAGCCGGCCGTCGCCGGGGCGCCGAGGACGATGTCGCCCATCGCGTAGCCGGGCGACCACGTCGTCACCTCGTTGACGTAGATCGTGAGTTCGTCCTTCGTGGGCTGGGCGAACGCCAGGGTGGCCGGCGCGAGCACCGCCAGCGCCAGCAGGCTCGCCGAGACCAACCGGCACGTCGTGGAGAGGGACATGACGCGCTACTTTCTAGAACAGGCCCCGGCCGACGTCGCGGAACGACTGCATGGGCCGCGACTTCGGCTTGAGCGGAATCTGCACGTTCAGCAGCTGCAGCGGATCGAGATAGGGCAGCTGCACCGCGGTGTCGTCGAGCGACGACCGCAACGACAGCGTCAGGTCGCCGACGACCTGCGCCAGCACCAGTTCCTGCACGCGCTGCGGCTCGACCAGCAGCGTGACGGTGCGGAGCGTGCGCTCGCGTGCCGGCGGCTGGCCGGTGCCCGCGGAGCCCCGCGTCTCGGCCTCGACCCGTTCACGGCGCAGTTCCTTGTTCACCGCGACGACGAAGACGTTCTGCATCATCGTCCGCACCTCGGTGCGCTCGTCGGCATACGCCATGCGGCCGTTCTGCATGCCGACCGGCCGGCCGAACTCGAACGTGCCGACGATGTCGACGAAGTTGCCCGGACGGATCAACCCGCCCACGCCGGTGTCGTCGGTGACGGTGATGGCGACGGCCCGGCGGCCGCGCGGGACCTCGAACGACAGCGCCTCGGCGCCGGCGTCGGCGAGCATCGAGCCGCTCACCTGGGTGTTGGCGGCGATCGGCACGACGGCGACCCGGCCCGCAACCTCTTCGAGGGTCGGGAAGGTCTGCGGCTGCCGGTACTTGCGCGGCACCGCGACGCGCTGGACGGCGCGTTCGTCGATGGCGGTCCCGGCGGCAATCGCCTCGCGGGTGACCACCACGTTCTGCATGTCGACTTCCTCGTACAGCTGCCGCTCACGCCCGCGCACGTAGACGTACACGAGGAAGACGGCCAGCAGGCCGAGGACCATGGAAAGGAGGAGTCTGGCGCGTCCGGACATAGGCGGTTCGCTTGAGGAAACAGGTTGGCGGGGCCGGACCGAACGGCGCGGGGCCGTCGATCAGTCGTCCCAGGGGCAGTCGCCCCACACGCAGTCCCACGCGCAGCCGACAGTGTCGTCGACGCATTCCTTGACCTTCTCGAACTGCTGGGCGGTCTGCTGGACGTCCTGCAGGGTCTCGGCCAGCCCGGTCACGTCGAGGATGGCGGATTCGCCGTTGTAGATCAGCCAGCCGACGTAGTCGCCCTGGCCGAGCACCGCATAGCCCTCGGCGGCCACCGTCCAGGCGTCGCCGGCGTCCAGGCCGCCGCCGGCCTTCGTGCGCTTGCACGGCGGGCTGGACGGCTCGCAGTCGTCGTCGGGATCGCCGTGCTGCTCGACCCAGTGGCTGTAGATGCGCAGGTCGTCGGGCAGGTCGTTCCGGAGCAGGCCGACGCGCGGAATCGCGCCCGCCGACGGCACGCCGTGGTTGGGCGACCAGATCACCTTGACCGTTTCGGGGTTGTACGGGTAGCTGTCCGAGTTGTACTCGAACATGCTCGACAGCATGTTCGCGTGAACCTCCATGAGGCTCCGCGTGACGCTGCGATTGGCCAGGTACAACTGGAACGTCACCGCCATGAAGACGACGCCCAGGAAGGCGATGAGCATCGTCTCGATGGTGGCCTGGCCCGACCGGCGGCGCCGGTCAGTACATGATCCTGCGCCACGTATCGAAGACCGGATCGTAGTTGCCGCCATTGAGCACCGCCGCTGGCGCGAAGTACATGTCCGCGCTGGTCAGGGGTTTCAGCTTGACGCGATAGTCCGAGTCGCCGTCGAGGATGTCGCCGCCCACCGGTTTGGCGACCGCCCCGGCCCGCATGACGGGAATCGCGTCCTCGCCGAAGACGTTGAACGGGTTGTAGATCGGTTTCGCTTCGGGCGCCTCGACGATCCACACGAAGGACACCTCGCGCCCCGACTTCTCGTACCAGCGCACGTAGTGGTAGGTGCGGGGACACTCGCCGAGCGGGAAGCACGGCTCCAGGTAGAACTGGTCGCGTTCGATCGGGTCCTCGTCGACGACGCACGGCAGCGCGAAGAAGGTGCTGGAGAGGAACGGCTGGTCGGGGCAGACGGTGTCGCGCGACTTGCTGAACGGCACTTCGTCGCTGACTTCGTCCTCGCCGTCGGAGATCCAGCCGAGGCGATAGCCTTCGTACCAGCGCAGCTGCTCGCCCGGGAACAGGTCCTGGTTGTTGTACCAGGTGACGCGCGCCGCTTCGTCGTACGGCTTCTTGGCGTATCCGAGCTGGATGCCGAGATCGACGAAGTTGATGATCGTCGTCCCGAACTCCCAGATGGAGATGATCGTGCCGCCCAGGCCGATCGGACCGCCGATCGGCAGTCCGACGCTGATCAGCGGCTCGATGTCGCGCCGCCACTGATTGACGTCGGCCACCGCGTTCATGCCGATCGCCATGTTGGTGGCGCCGGTCCAGGCGCCGGCATCGGCGGCGACCTGCAGGGCGATGCGGCGGTTGATCGCCTGCCCGACGTTCACCAGCGTGCCGACCATCACGGTCATCAGCGCCAGGGAGCACAGGAAGAACGGCGTCGACTGCCCGCGCTCATTCGCCATTGTCGCCTCCACTCGGCGCGTCGTCCTGGGCCGTCGTCGGGGCGAACGCGACGATCTCCACGCCCTGCGGATCGATCCATGTGTAGATCGGCAGGCCGAACGGCACGCGGGTCCGCACCTCGTAGCCGGACGCGCCGTCGCGGTTGGTGTAGGACACCTCCACGGGCGGCTCGCCGCCTTCGCTGGCGTACCAGTTGAAGTTGCCCATGACGGCCTTGGCGGCGGCCTCCGGATCGTTGCCGACCACCGCCGCCCGGCCGGCCGCAAACGCGGCGTAGTTCACCATGTACCTGGTGATGGCGAACATCACCATGTGCATGAGGCCGAAGATGAGGAGGATCATGAACCCCATCATCATCATCGACTCGAGAGCGGCCTGCCCGCGCCGTCCCCGCCGGGATGCCGTCGTCCGATCGCGCACGATTGGCCTCGCCGCGCCTACTGCGAGGGCGAGGTCTGCTTGCCTTCCGAGGACTTGATCGCCCCGGCCGCCTGTCCCGACCAGGTCTGCGCCGCCGGCTTGACGTGCGATTCCCAGAAGAAGAAGACGAACGCGATCAGGATGACCGCGGCCATGATGCCGACGATCATGAGGTACTCGGTGGGCGTCTGGCCGTCTTCCCGTCGCAGGCGGCGAGCCGCACGATTGCGTTGAATGGTCCGGACGACGCCGCTACCCGTGGTCATGGGTTCCATACGATCTCCTTGGCCCGGTGGGCCGCTCACTGACACTCAACGCCGTTTTCGGGTTCGACGAACTCCGGGCAGGGCGCCGGCGGGTCGTCGGCATCACGGGGAGGGCTCGACAGGTTGACCACGATGTGCTGGACGACCTGCACCCCGACGAACTTCATCGTGGGCACGACGATCGACGTGATCACGATGAGCATCGCGGTCATCAGGCCGGCGATCATCAGGTACTCCGTGGTGGTCTGCCCACGGGTCCGGCGGCCGCGCCCGCTCACAAGCCCACCGTCCGCACGTGCCGCGCGAGCATCCGGACCATGTCGACCAGCACCGGCTTGAACATGCCGGTCAGCAGGATGGCGACCGCCGTGAGGATGCCGGCGACCATCAGCCACTCGACCGCGACCTGCCCGGACGCACGACCGGCCGCCCGCCCCGATCGCGCCGTCCCGCCCCGCGGCCGGGCCGTCATTCGCGCAGCCCCGCAATCACCCAGTTGCGCCCCTGCCGCTCGAACTCGAACATCAACGTGCGGCGGATGGTGAGGCTCTGGCCCTGCGCGTAGACGCCGGTCGTGCCCGGCTGGGTCAGCTGACAGGCCGCGACGGCACGGTCAGGGCCGCGGGCTTCGACCGAACACCGGACCAGCGTGAGCGGCGCCGAGAACGAACTGGTCACGCGCCGCAGGTGCACGTCGTCCACCGACGGCCAGACGCGGCGAATCCCTCCCGCGTGGGACGTGTTGCGCGCCGCGACGTAGCCGCGCACGAGGGCGAGCGCGTCCTCGCGCGGCGCCTCGGGCTCGACCTCGCGGGGTACC
>CBIHOS010000201.1:0-8894 GCA_966211945.1 uncultured bacterium | reverse complement strand
CGCTCGACCAGCGGCGCGATCTCGGCCGGCGGCGCCGACGGCACCAGCGTGTCGCGCGCGCGATCGTAGGTGGAGAGGCGCGCGCGCGCGCTGGCGCCATCCGTGCCCGGCTGGATCGCCACCACGTGAATCGCGCGCACCATGTCCGGGTGCGGCGCGGTGCTGAACCAGCGCTGGAAGTGATCGGTCGAATCGGCCGCCGCGACGCCGGGCGCGGGCCCCCGGTCCACCTGAAGCCAGAAGTAGGCGCGGGTCAGCTCGCGGTCGAACTCCTGCGTGAAATCCTCGACCCGCGACCGCAGGCTCGCGCGCATGCGGGTGCGTTCGTCGGCGCTGATCTGGCCGAGCCATCGCCACTGCAGCGTGCCCAGCACGATCAGGAGTATGGCGAGCACGCCGGCCAGGACCAGCGGCCCCGACTGGCGGAACCCAACACGCATGAGGGAAATCTAGCACCCGGAGAGGCTCCGGATGGGGGAGGGGTTGCAGATTTTACGTTGTTAACACCCCGACACGGCTCGTTCGGCCGCACTCGGGGCCACGGGTCCTGCCTGCAACGAGGAACGGGCCGACCCACCCCTGCAGGTGAATCGGCCCGTCTTCGAATCGGCTCGGAACCAGGCGGTCGCGCCACCCTGCGGGAATGCGCTCGGCTCCGAACGTTTCCGAATCTTCTCCGTCGGCGGACGCGTTCCGGGAACGCGCCCTACCCTCCTACGACAGCATCCGGACGACGATGCGGCGGTTCTCGGCGCGGCCGTCGCGGGTCTTGTTGTCGGCGACCGGCTTCTCCTCGCCGTACGAGATCACGTTGATCTTGTGCAGCGGCACCTGGTGCGTCTCGTACAGGTAGCGCTTGACCTGCTCGGCGCGCTTCATGCCGAGCTGCTCGTTGTAGCGCGGGTTGCCGACGCTGTCGGTGTGGCCTTCGATCTCGAAGTACACGCCCTTCGGGTCGGCCTGCAGGTCGGTGATCACCTTGTCCAGCGCCGCCTTGGCATCGTCTGGCAGGTCAACCTTGCCGAACTTGAAGCCGCCCTTGGCCTCGCTCAGCACGACCTCGTACACGAGACGACGGCCGTTCTTGTCGAGCTCCTCGACCTTGCCGCCGGCCGCATCGGCCGCCGAGCGGGCCGCGCCCGCCGCTTCACCTGCCGCCGCGGCGCGCGCGTCGGCGGCCTTGGCTGCGTCGCCGGCGGCGCCGGCCTTGGCGTCCACTTCGTTGATGCGCTGCTGGCTCTTCTCGAGGTCGCCCGACAGCGTCGTCACCTTGCCGTCGACTTCACCGACGCGGTTGTTGACGAACTTCTTGGTCGCGCAGGCCGACGTTCCGGTAATGGCCAACGCACTCACGGTCAGGGCAATCAGGGCTCGCTTCATGATGGTTCTCCTATGGTGACTTCAACAGTCAGTGGTCAGTTACCGTTCGATGACGGCTGGGCGAAATATCCCGATCGCGCGCGCACCTGCAGATCCTTGTTCCGGGTGCGCACGTCCACCTGGTGCCATCCCGCGCGCGTGGACGACTCGAACGCCAGCAGGTACTGGTGTCGGAGCTCCACCACGAGGCGGCGCGCGATGACGCTCGTTTCGGCGGGCGTCGACGCAATCAACATGTCCCCGCCGGTCCAGTAGGCGAGGTTGGCGAGCCGGGTCGTGATCGGCTCTCCGTCCGTCTGCAGGGCGCTGCCGCCCTGCTGCGGATTGTTGGACGGCGACATCACGACGACGATGTAGACCGGGACGTCGATCGCGCTGGCAATGCCGGAGACGTCCTGAACCGTCTTGGTGCTGGCCGTATCGAGACCATCGGTGACGACCACGACTGCGCGTCGCTTCGTCGGCCTGTCCTGGAGACGGGCCGCCGTGCTGGCGATGGCGTCGTAGAGCGCCGTCGTTCCGTACGCGGTGAGCTTGGGCAGCGCCGAGACGACCGTCTCGGCATCGCTGGTGAACGGCTGCACCTCGGCGAGGTGCTGATCGAAGGCGAACAGCGCCACTTCGTCCTTGCCGGCGTCGAACCAGGCCAGCAGGTGGCGAATCACTTCGCGGGCCTGATTGAGGTTGCCCGAGAGCGACATGCTGCCGCTCTGATCGACGAGGACGCCGAACGACACCGCGCCCTGATCGGAGAACCCGAAGTCCACGATCGGGCGGTCGGCGCCGTTCTCGAGAATCTGGAAATCGTCGCGTGTGAGGTTGCGCACCGGCCGGCCGTTGCGGTCCGTGACGACCGCGTTGACCGAGACCAGGCTCACTCCGCTCTTGAACGTGGGCTGCATCGCCGGCGCGGGCTCCTGAGCCCGGCCTTGCAGCGGCGCCAGCAGCGCCCCGGTCGCCACGACGGCGGCCAATCGCGTTATCCACGTCCTTCGCATGACGCCTCCATCAACATCAAGATGTTTGCCAGCCCCGTACATGGCGAAATCATGTGGAAATATGGCCAGTTCCGCGCTACGGCCGAGCAGACTCGTGTAAAAACGCCCCATTGGTGTAACTCTTACGCGATTTCGGCCGCTTACGGCCTGCGGCAGAGCCGCTGATTTCCCAGAATCGGACGCCTTGACTGAACGTTCTCGCCCGCCTCTGCCGGCCCAGACCGAGCCTGGTCCGACCGTTCTCTCGTCGCTGCGTCCGCGAACCTGTAGGGCTACAATCGCGCCCATGGCCCTGGACACGACCACTTCACTGCCCGTAGCCGACCGCGTCAGCGGCTTCAGCTATGCGATCCGGAACATCGTGGTCGAGGCAAAGAAGGTGGAGGCCGCCGGCCGGAAGGTGGCGTATCTCAACATCGGTGATCCGATCCCCTTTGGCTTCGTCACCCCGCCGCACCTGGTCGAGGCCATCGCCAGGGCGATGCGCGACGGCCACAACGGCTACACGCCGTCGCCGGGCATCCTCGAGGCGCGGATCGCCGTCGCCGACGACTTCTCGGCCCGCGGCCTGGCCACCGACCCGGACCGCGTGTTCCTCACGTCGGGCACGTCGGAAGGCATCGAGCTGACGCTGACCGCCCTGCTCAACGCCGGCGACGAAGTGCTGGTGCCCACGCCGACCTATCCGCTGTACACGGCGGTGATCGCCAAGCTCGGGGCGGTGGAGCGGTACTACCGCACCGATCCGGCCCGCGGCTGGCTCCCGGACGTCGATCAGCTCGAGTCGCTGGTCACGCCGCGGACGCGAGCGCTGGTCGTCATCGACCCGAACAACCCGACCGGCGCCGTGTATCCGGAGCCGGTGCGCCGTTCCCTCGTGGAGTTCTCCGAGCGGCACGGGCTCCTGCTCATCGCCGACGAGGTCTACGCGGACCTGGCGTACGACGGCCCGGTGCCGCCGATCGCGCGGCTCGATCCCGACGCGGCGGTGATCTCTTACTCGTCGCTGTCCAAGGCGTATCTCGCGCCGGGCTGGCGCGCCGGCTGGATGGTAGTGGGACGCACACCGCGGCTGGACCCGCTGCTCGGCGGCCTTCGCAAGCTCGCCGACGGGCGTCTCTGCAGCCCCGGGCCGATGCAGTACGCGATCACGGCGGCGTTGCGCGGCGACCGGTCGTTCCAGGACGGCCTGCGTGCGCAACTCCGCGAGCGCGCCGAGATCACGACGACGCGCCTGAACGCCATTCCGGGCATGCGCTGCGTGCGCCCGGCCGGCGCGTTCTACGCCATGCCGCAGGTTGCCTTACCGGCCGGGCGGACCGACGCCGACTTCGTGCTGGGGCTGCTCCGCGCGACCGGTGTGCTCACCGTCTTCGGCTCGGGCTTCGGCACCGACCCGTCGATGGGCGCGTTCCGCATCGTGTTCCTGGCACCGCCGGCCGACCTCCACCGCATCTACGACCTCGTCGAGGAGTACACGGGCGAGTTCCTCGCCGGCCGCGCTTCGTGACAGCGGGGCGGGCCGGCGCCGGCGCGGTGCCGGCCAGCGGCGGCGCACGGGTTGCGCGCCGCCCGGGGGCGCTCGTCGCGACGCTGATCTACGCCGGGCTGGCCCTTGCCTGGACGTGGCCGCTGGCCACCGATCTGACCCGCGACCTGCCCTGGGACCTCGGCGACCCGCTCCTCAACTGCTGGATCCTCGCGTGGCACTTCCATCAGGCGGGACGCGTGCTGCGCGGCGACGCCGGCGCATTCGCCGACTGGTGGCATCCCAACATCTTCCACCCGACCCGCTACGCGCTGGGTCATTCGGAACTGCTCGTCGGTCAGGCCGTGCTCGGCGCCCCCGTTCACGTGGTGACCGGTAATATCATCCTTACGTACAACCTGCTGTTCCTGGCTTCGTTCGTGCTGGCCGCGCTCGGCGTCTTCCTGCTCGTGCGACATCTCACCGGCCGGCCGATCGCCGGGCTGGTGGGCGGGCTGCTGTACGGATTCGCGCTGTATCGCGTCAACCAGGGTCCGCACCTGCAGGTGCTGTCGGCGCAGTGGTTCCCGTTCGTCCTGTGGGGCCTGCATCGATGGTGGGAGCACGGGCGGCGTCGAGACGCCGTGATCGCCGGCGTCGCCCTCGCGTTGCAGAACCTCTCGAACGGCTACTTCCTCGTGTACTCCGCACTGTGGCTGCCGCCATACGCGCTGGCGCAGATCGCCTGGCGAGGCCGGTTTCGCGACGTGCGTGCCTGGACGGGGCCCGCCATGGCTGCGTCGATCGGGATCGGGCTCACCGCGCCGTTCCTCTACCCGTACGCGCAGTTGCGCGCGCAGGGACAACCGCCGCGCCCGCTCGCCGCCGTCGCCCAGTACAGCGCCGACTCGTACGCGTGGCTGACCGCGAACGACCAGCTGTGGTTCTGGGGCAGCCGCCTGCAGCGGCTCGTGAGGCCCGAGGGCGACCTCTTCCCCGGCCTCGTGCCGCTCACCCTGGCCCTCGTCGCGCTGCTCGCCGTCGGCCTCGAGCGGTGGCGCGGCGCGGGCGGCGGGACGATCCGCGTTGCCTGGTGGCGCCGCGTCGTCGAAGCGGTCGCCGCGCTCCTCGCGGCCGGACACGTGGGCGCCATCCTGATCGCGCTCTTCGGCGGCGCCGTGCGGCTTCGCCTCGGCATCGCCACGATCAGCATCTCCGACGGCACGCGCCTGCTGATCGGCCTGGTCGCGTCGCTGGCTGTGCTGCTTGTCGTGTCGGCCCGGGCCCGCCGCGTGCTGCGCGACGAGCCGCAGCGGCCGGTCGTGACGCTGGTCGTGCTGGCCGCGATGACGGTGTGGCTGTCGTTCGGTCCGCTCGTGTACATCGGCGGTCGCTATGCGCGGAGCTGGCCGTCGCTCTACGCCACGGTCTACGACGTGGTGCCTGGCGGCGATGCGCTGCGCGTCCCGCCGCGCATCGCGATGGTGACGGCGCTGGCCCTGGCCGTGCTCGGCGGGCTGGCGGCCGCCGAACTGCTCCGCCGGCGCAGCGGGTCGGCGGCCACGGCGGTGCTGGCCGCGGCCTTCGTGGTCGAGAGCTGGCCGGCGCCGATCCCGAGAAACCTGCGGATCGACCCGGCGCCGCTGGCGCCGCTCACCGAGCCGGTGCCGCCGCGCCCGGCCGACCATCCGCTCGCAAAGGCGCTTGCCGCGCTGCCGGCCGACGCCGTGATCGTCGACCTGCCGTTCGGCTCGCCGCCGTACGAACTCTGGTGGCAGTATCTCTCGATCGGACACTGGCGAGCCCGGGTCAACGGCTACAGCGGCGACGTGCCGCCGGGCTTCCAGGCGCTCGTGCAGTCGCTGGCGCCGCTGCCGGCCCACCTGCTCGCGGGGGGTGATGGCCGCGATGCGGCGGCCATGCTCCGTGAGCGCGGCGCGACCCACGTCGTGCTCCACGCAGGCGCGTGGGTGTCGCCAGACGAGCCGGCGGCGGTCCGCACCTGGCTCGCGCGCCTTGGCGCGGCGCGCGTTGCCAGCGTCGGCCGCAGCGAGATCTGGACCTTCGCCCCGTCGCCCCAGCCTTAGCCGCCCCTTCAGGTCCGGGCCGGCGACGGGCGCTTCACTTCCCTTGTGCGCTTCTGACACACTGTGCGCGCCGTGGGCGTGTGCGTTTCAGTCACACGGGCAGGCGAGCGGGCGCATTTGCGCCGGTTTGGCGAGGGTCTGTCTGCGGCACCGGTCTTGTTACCACGGACGGCGAGGCGCCTGTCGCGCCCCCCGAATCCGATGGCGACGCTGGCTCACAAGTTCACGCACAACGACCTGACCCGTGGAGAGATCGCGATTCTCGCGTTCTTCTTCGCCCAGGCGCTCGACGCGGCGTTCACCTACTGGGGCGTCGCCCGCCACGGCCACGGTATCGAGGGGAACCCGCTGCTCGCCTCGCTGATGATCAGCATCGGCGCCGGTCCGGCGCTCGCGTCGGCCAAGCTCGCGGCGGCTGGCTTCGGCATGATCCTGCACCTCACCCACGTTCACCGCATCGTGGCGGCACTCACCGCCTTCTACGTCTGCGCGGCGCTCCTGCCCTGGGTCTGGGTGCTCAGCCGGGTCTGACCGCGGGCGCCATGCGCCGCAACCCGCCTTGTTACACTGGCGGCGGCATGCGCACCGACCCTCTCGCATTTCTCGGCGATCAGCTCGACGATCTTCGCAGCCAGGGACTCTACCGGCGCCTCCGCGTCCTCGACGGCGAGGCCCGGTCGACCTCCATCTACGACGGCTCCTCCGTCGTCAATCTCTCGTCCAACAACTACCTCGGGCTGACCACGCACCCGAAGCTGAAGCAGAAGGCGATCGAGGCGATCGAGCAGTTCGGCGTCGGCTCGGGGGCCGTCCGCAGCATCTCCGGCACCATGGCGATGCACCTCGAACTCGAGCGGCGCCTCGCCGAGTTCAAGCAGACCGAGGCGGTCGTCGTCTTCCAGAGCGGCTTCTCGTCCAACGCCGGCACGGTCGCCGCGATCCTGACTCGCGACGATGCCATCGTGTCCGACGCGCTGAACCACGCGAGCATCATCGACGGCGCCCGCCTGAGCAAGGCGACCATCAAGGTCTATCCGCACGGCGATGCCGACGCGGCACGCCGCATCCTGTCCGAACTGCCGTCTACTCAGCGCAAGCTGTTGATTACCGATGGCGTCTTCAGCATGGACGGCGACCTCGGGCCGCTGCCGGCCTTGTGCGAGGCGGCCGAGGCCTACGGCGCGATCATGATGGTGGACGACGCGCACGCGAGCGGCGTGTTCGGCCGCAACGGCCGCGGGACCGTCGATCACTTCGACGTCCACGGCCGCGTCGACATCCAGGTCGGCACGCTGTCCAAGGCGGTCGGATCGCTCGGCGGCTACGTCGCCGGCAGCCGCAACCTCATCGAGTTCCTGTACCACCGGGCGCGTCCGTTCCTGTTCTCGACGTCGCACCCGCCGTCGGTCACCGCCAGCTGCCTGGCGGCGCTCGACCTGCTGCTCGAGGAGCCGCAGCTCATCGAGCAGCTCTGGGAGAACACCCGCTTCTTCAAGGCCGGCCTGCACGCACACGGATTCGACACCGGGATCAGCGAAAGCCCGATCACCCCGGTCATCGTCGGCGATGGCGCCAGGGCGATGCAGTTCTCCGATCGGCTGTTCGAGAACGGCGTGTTCGCGATGGGGATTGCCTTCCCGACCGTGGCTCGCGACAAGGCGCGCGTCCGTACCATCGTCTCGGCGGCGCACACCCGCGAGGAACTGCAGTTCGCGCTCGACGTATTTGGAAGGGTCGGGCGGGAAATGGGGATTATCTGACGATGCCGAACGCCGAACGTCGGAACTTCGAACGAGGTGTTCGAACGCCGAAGGCCCAGTGACGAAGGCCGACGGTGGCGAAGCCAAGGCTCGGTGATCGTGCGCGCGCGTTCATCGACGACTACACGCGCGACCTGACCGCCCGCGATCTGCAGCGCGTGTTCACGCGCGACACGCGGGCGATGGTGTCCTTCTTCACGCAGGGCACCGAGCAGGAGCGCGTCACCTGGCGCGATCTCCTCCGCCACCCGTTCCGCAACACCCGCCAGTTCTTCGTGGCGTTCTCGATGCGCCTGACGGCGGCGCGCCGCGTGCTGTACGCCGCCGGCGTCATCCTGTTTCTCATCGGCGTGTTCGACGTCATCACGTTCTCGCCGGAGGACGGGAGCGGGCAGAACGGGCTGGTCAAGCTGCTGGCGGCCTTCGCGCTGATCCACCTGATCCTGCTGCTCGAGGTCGCCGACCGCCTGACGCTCAAGCACGAACTGAACGTCGCCCGTGACATCCAGCGCGCCATGCTGCCGGCCGGCACCCTCACTCTCGGCAACATCGAGGCGCACGGCGAGACCCAACCCGCCAACACGGTCGGCGGAGACTTCTTCGACATCCTGCCGCGGGCCGACGGACAGGTGCTGATCATCCTGGGCGACGTGGCCGGCAAGGGCACGCCGGCAGCGCTGATGATGGCGCTGTTCCTGGCGATGACCCGGACCCTGCTCGACGAGTCGCTGCCGCCCACGGTGCTGGCCCTGCGCCTCAACGAGCAGTTGATGCGGCACGCGCCCCGGTCGCGGTTCATCACGGCCTTCATTGCGCTCTGCGATCCACGGACCGGCGCGGTCCGGTACGTCAACGCCGGCCAGAACCCGCCGATGGTGCGACGCCTCTCGGGGCACATCGAGTGGCTGGCGCCGACCGGTATGGCCCTGGGTCTCTCGCGCCGCGCGACCTTCACCGAGGCGTCGCTCACCCTCGGACCCGGCGACGTCCTGCTCGCCTACAGCGACGGCATCACCGAGGCCGAATCGCCGGCCGGCGTGGCCTTCGAGGAAGACGGCCTGCGGGTGCTGGCCGATCAGATGGGCGGCCTCGGCGCCGGCCTCGTCGCCCGGCGGGTGATCGACGAGGTCAAGGCGCACACCGACGACTCGGTCCTGTTCGACGACCTCACGGTGCTGGTCTGCCGGCGGGTCGCCCCCGA
>CBIHOS010000200.1:0-8926 GCA_966211945.1 uncultured bacterium | reverse complement strand
GTCGCAGGTGCCGGGATCGGCCGACGCGGGTGGGGTGAGGCGGCGCGACGTCGAGGCCGCAGCCGCCCGGCCGGCTCCGGCCGCAGCCCCCGCGCCTGCCGCGGCACCGGCGCCAGCCGCCGCCAAGGCGCCCGCGCCGGCAGCCCCCTCTCGTCCGGCGCCGGCGCCCGGCAGCCGCACGGAGGAACGCGTGCGCATGTCCAAGCGCCGGCTGACCATCGCCCGCAACCTCGTCGAGGCCCAGCGCACCGCCGCGATGCTCACCACCTTCAACGAGGTGGACATGACCGAGCTGATGGCGCTGCGCGAGCGGCGCAAGGAGGCCTTCGCGAAGCGCCACGGCGTGGGCATCGGCATCGCCTCGTTCTTCGTCAAGGCGGCAGTCGCCGCGCTGAAGGCCTTCCCGCGTCTCAACGCCGAGATCCAGGGCGAGGAGATGGTGCTCAAGCACTTCTACGACATCGGCATCGCGGTCGGCGCCGAGCAGGGACTGGTGGTGCCGGTCATCCGGTCGGCCGAGCAGTTGTCGTACGCGGGCATCGAGCTGGCGATCCGCGATTTCGCGGCGCGGGCCAAGAACAACACACTCACGCTCGAGGACCTCAGGGGCGGCTCGTTCACGATCACCAACGGCGGTGTCTTCGGGTCGTTGCTCAGCACACCGATCCTGAACCCGCCGCAGGTGGGCATCCTCGGCCTGCACAAGATCGAGGACCGGCCGGTGGCCATCAAGGGGCAGGTCGTCGTCCGCCCGATGATGTACCTGGCGCTGTCCTACGACCACCGCATCGTCGATGGGCTGGAAGCCGTGCAGTTCCTCGTGCGGGTCAAGGAATTCATCGAGGATCCAGGGCACCTGCTGCTCGAATCCTGAGCGCCAACCGGGCAGGCAGAAAGGGCGTCCTAGTGGGTATGCCGCCGACAAGACCGTCCTTCGCCGCGGTCCTGCTGCTGGGCGCAGCGCTTGGCACCTCCCCCGCGTGGGCCCAGCAGCCGGCGGCCTCGTTGAGCCCGGAGGATCTCGAGCGGATCCGCCGGCAGTTCGTCGAGCAGCCCACCGAGTCGATCTTCATGGGTCCGGTGCGGGCCGACTACACGGTCCGCATCCAGGAAGAGCCGGAAGACCTCGACTACCACTTCGGCTACCTGTACGACAAGACGACGGCCACGCCGGGATACGTGCGGCCGTGGTATCCGATCTACCACTACGAACTGCAGTCGATCATGATCCCGCCCGAGCACCGGGCCCAGCTCTACCCGATTGGTGTGCCGACAGGCAACGTCATCGGCGCGCTGAAGGACGCCTTCACGGGCTCCTCGCGCAAGCGCAAGGAGCGCGAGGCGAAAGCCCAGGTCGACGCCGAGATGCGGGCGATCCGCGAGAAGAAGCCCTGAGTCAGGGCGGCGGCGGGAACAGGAATTCGAGCAGGCCCTCGACGCGCTCGGCCCACGCCCCTTCCGAGTGCGGCGCATCCTTCACTTCGACGTAGTGCAGCCGGTCGGCTGACCATCCCTTGTCCAGCAGCAGCGCCTTCAAGGCGCGCGCGTTGCGCAGCGTGTCGCGCCCTTCCGCCGTACCGACGTCGAGCCAGATGCGCCACGGCAGCGGACCCTCGAGAGCTTCGACGCGGGCCAGCACGGCGCGCCGGTCCCACCAGATCGACGGCGAGAGGACGGCGATGGCGCCGAAGACCTCCGGACGGGTGAGTCCGAGGTGCAGCGTCACGAGCCCGCCCAGCGACGATCCGCCGACTGACGTGTGCGCCGGCCCGCTTTCGGTCCTGAAGGTGGCGTCGACGTACGGCTTCAGTTCGTCGACGAGGAACCGTGCGTAGCGATCGGCATCGCCGCCGGCATCCCGATGGACGTCGCGGGTCGGCGCGAACTCGTCGGCGCGGCGCTCGCCCGCGTGATCGATCGCCACGATGACGGGCGGCGAGATGCGGCCGGCCTCGACGAGCCGTTCGGCCGTTTCGTCGACGCCCCATTCGACGCCGGCAAACGCCGTCGACGCGTCGAAGACGTTCTGGCCGTCGTGCAGATAGAGCACGGGAAACCGGCGGTCCGGATCGTCGTGGTAGCCGGGAGGCAGGTAGACGAGGACGTCGCGGCAATTGTCGAGGGCGTCGGACCGGAACGCCTCCAGCACGCGGATGTCGCCGGTGAGGCTGCGTCCCTCGCGCGGCGCCTTTGTGCACCGGGTGGGGCCTGGGGGCACGGCTACGCGCGCCACCGGGTCGGAACCTGGAAGACCATCTCTGCCTAGTGTAACCGCGGCGGCCTATCGGCCCGGGCCGACTTGGGCGAGGATATGGGCGTATGGCGCTCATCGAACCCGGCACACCGGCTCCCGCATTCTCGCTGCCCGACCAGCACGGCACGTTACACACCCTCGCCGAGTACAAGGGCCGCCCGGTCGTCCTGTACTTCTATCCGAAGGACGACACCTCGGGCTGCACCAAAGAGGCGTGCGGCTTTCAGGAGGCGCTGCCCGATTTCGGCACGCTGGACGCCGCGGTGTTCGGCGTGAGCATTCTCGACACGCGCAGCAAGTCGAAGTTCGCCACCAAGTACGACCTGACGTTCCCGCTGCTCGCTGACGAGGACCACGCGGTCGCCGAGAAGTACGGCGTCTGGCAGGAGAAGAGCATGTACGGGCGCAAGTACATGGGCGTGGCCCGGGTGACGTATCTCATCGACGCCGATGGTACGGTCGCGCGGCGCTGGGACACCGTGAAGGTCGACACCCATCCGGCAGAAGTGCTGGCGGCCGTCGAGGCGCTGAAGGCATCGTGACGATCCGGGCTGTCGCGGCGACGCTGTCGCTGGCGTTGCTGGCGGTGTGTGTGCCGGTGACCAACGCGCAGTCACGCGAGCCGCTCGGCCTCGAGATCGGCGATCCGGAACGCAAGGGCACGCCGCTGGCCGTGGCCGTCGATCAGATCCACGACACGCGGGCCGGCCGCGACATCTCGCCAGACGACGTGGCGGCGACGCTGAGCGACGCGGCGATCGTCCTGGTCGGCGAGAGCCACACGTCCGCGGAGTCGCACCGCGTGCAGGCGCGCATCATCGCGGCGCTGCAGCGGGCCGGCCGGCACGTCATCCTGGGGCTGGAGATGTTTCCGGCCGAAGCGCCGACCGCGCCGTTCGATCGATGGCTGCGCGGCGGAACGGACGAAGCCACGCTGCTGCGCGAGTCGGGCTGGTACGACTACTGGGGCTTCCCGTTCGGGTACTACCGCGACGTCTTCGCGTTGGCACGGCAGCA
Organism: uncultured bacterium; assembly: GCA_966211945.1. Classification (GTDB taxonomy): domain Bacteria; phylum Acidobacteriota; class Vicinamibacteria; order Vicinamibacterales; family Vicinamibacteraceae; genus Luteitalea. The sequence continues at coordinate 5,655 of CBIHOS010000200.1, read as the reverse complement.
CCGGCTGCCGATTCGCGGCGTGAACGCGCCGCGGGCGCTCGTGTCGCAGGTCGGTCGCCGCGGCCTCGGCGGCATCGGCGCGATGGACCGAACCCGCCTGCCGCAGACGATCGACACGACCAGCGACGAGCACCGGCAACTGTTTGTCGCCTACGTCGGCGGCGAGAGCGGCACGCACGGCGCCGGCATGCCGCCCGAGACGCTGCAGCGCATGATCGACGCACAGAGCGCCTGGGACGCGACGATGGCCTTCAACGCCGCGCGCCTCCACAAAGAGGCCAACGATCCCAAGGCGGTGGTCGTGGTCCTCGTGGGCAGCGGCCACGTCGCCTACGGACTGGGCATCGCGCGGCAGGCCCGTGCGTACACCGACGCGCGCGTGGCTACCGTGCTGCCGGTGGCGACCAGTCCGGCGTCGCCGGTCTCGGTGCGGGCGTCTGTCGCCGACATCGTCTGGGGCGTGCCGACCGAGACCCATCCGCTCTACCCCATGCTCGGCGCGTCGTTCCGCACCGGCAGCGAACCGGCCACGACCGTCATGATGGTCTCGCCCGGGTCACCGGCTGATGCGCTGGGACTGAAGGCCGGCGACATCGTGACGGCGATCGACGACACGCCCACCAGGCGTGACGCCGAGGTTCGCATGGCGTTGGACCGCAAGCAGTGGGGCGACGCGATCCGCGTCGTCGTCACGCGCGGCGCGGAGACGCTGACGTTCGAGGGACACCTGCGGCGGCGCTAGGCGCCGTGCGTCCGCGTCATCGCAACGTCAATACCGCGGTTACCGGGAAGTGGTCCGACGGATACTTCTCCGCGCGCGCCGTCCGGACGATCGACGCGTCCACCACGTCCCACTCGCGCGTCGCGAACACGTAGTCGATCTTCTCCCCGCCGGTCTGGCCGAACTTGAAACCCGTGAACGTGCCCACGGGCGACGCGTCCGGATGCTGGACGCGGAAAGTGTCGCGCAGGACGTCTCCCTCGAGCATCGCGGTGACGGCCGCGTTCTTCTCGCCGGCGTTGAAGTCGCCGGTGACGATGGCGGGAGCAACCGGGTCGCGTGCGTCGAGCCGGGCCCGTAACAGGGCGGCCGATCGTTCCCGCGACGGCTGCGACTGATGATCGAGGTGCACGTTGAACAGATAGAACGGCGTGCCTGAGGGGGTCGTGAACTGCGCCCACGTGCAGATGCGCGTGATCGTGTTGCCCCACGACGTCGAGGCGACGCGGCCCGGCGTGTCGGAGAACCAGAACGTGTCGCTGCGGACCGCGGTCACCGCCGCCGTACGGTACAGAATCGCCGTGTACTCCCCTGCCCTCACCCCATCGTCGCGGCCGACCCCGACCATCGCGTAGCCGGGTATCGCCTGCAGGATGTACGCGATCTGCGAGTGGAGCGCCTCCTGGAGTCCGAGCACGTCGGGGGCCTCCTGTCGGATGACGTCGACGAGGAAGTCCTTCCGGCGGTCCCAGTGGTTGTCGCCGTCCTTGGCCGTGCCGTAGCGGATGTTGAACGTCATCACGCGGAGCGACAGGCCGGGTGCGGCCGGCGTCTGGGCCCGGGCGAAGCCGGCGAGGGCGAGCGCGGCCGGCGTGGCCGCGAGGAAGTCGCGTCGATTCATTGGATCCATTCCCGGTTCGTCCAGTGCCGGCGCAGCAGGTCCACGACGTTGCGCCACCGGAAGCGCTCGAGGTCGTCGTCGGTGAAGCCGCGCGCCGACAGGACATCGCAGAGCCGATGGAGATCGGCGATGGTGTCGAGATCGGCCGGGGTCTGCTCGGTGCCGAAGGCCCCATCGAGATCGGAGCCGATGCAGACGTGTGCGGTCGATCCGGCCAGCGAACAGATGTGCAGCACGTGGTCGGCGAGCCGCTCGAACGTGCAGCCGGCGGCCTGCGGGGTGGACGATCCGCGGACCCAGCCCGGTACGATCATCCACGCGTCGCACGACGCGCCGATGACGGCGCCGCGCGCGACGATCGCCTCGATCTGATCGTCGGGTAACTGGCGCTGGTCCGGCACCAGTGCGCGGGCGTTGTGATGGCTCGCCCAGACCGCGCCGCCGAACAGGTCGAGCGCCTGCCAGAGGCTGTCGTCACTCAGGTGCGTGACGTCGAGGATGACGCCGAGGCGTTCCATGGCGGCCAGCAGGTCCGGCCCTCCGGCTTCGAGCCGGCCGGGCGTGTGCGTGCCCGGCGCGTACCGGCCCGGTCCGTAGTGGGCGGGCCCGACCGCCCGCAGGCCATCGCGGACCGCCCGTTCGAGATGGTCGACGGTCACCAGCGAATCGGCCCCCTCGAGGCTGCGGATGTAGCCGATCGGCGTGTCGGCCGCCGGCGCCTGCCAACGCGCGAGATGCGCGTCGAGCGAGGCCAGGTCGGTGATGGCGACCATTTCTCCGGCCCGCTCCATCTCGCGATACCAGGCCAGTTGGCCCTGCGTCTGCGCCCACGCCTGGCTCGCCGAGTGCCACCCGGGCAGCGGGTTCCCGGGACCGACGTAACGCGCGATCTGCGTGGCGACGACGAGGCCGACGCCGCCGCGCCGCAACTCGGGCAGCGACACCGTGCCGCGGCCGCGATCCGGCTTGTCGGTCAGGCCCGCTTCCCGGGCCCGGATGGCCTCGATCGGCAGGCGCAGATCGCGGTTCCACTCGAGCGCGTTCATCGCCAGATCGAGATGCGCGTCGACAAGGAACACTTACGCGTCCTCGAGCTTGAACAGCGACTCGATCTCGACCGGGATGTTGCCGGGCAGCGATCCCATGCCGACCGCACTGCGGACGCCGACGCCGCGATCGGGACCCCAGATCCTGGCGAACAGTTCGCTGCAGCCATTGATCACGAACGGATGGCGATCGAACTCCGGCGTGGCCCACACCATGCCCAGCGTCTTCACCACGTGGTGCACGCGATCGAGCGAGCCGACCGTGGCCCGGATGGTGGCAATCATCGACAGGCCGACGGTCTGCGCGGCCAGCTTGGCTTCGTCCGCGGTCAGGTCCTGGCCGACCTTGCCGGTGATCATCGACCCGTCGGGGCGCAGCGTGCCGTGGCCTGACAGGTAGAGGTAGCCCCCTTCGATCAGTCCAGGCTTGTAGACGCCCATTGGCGTGGGCGCGGGCGGCAGTTCGAGTCCGAGGGCGGCGAAACGTTCTTCAGGAGTCATGGTCAATCGAAAAGTCAAAAGTCAGAAGTTGAAAGTCACAAGGAATCCGGACCTCTGGTTCGTCAAACCCACACGTCGAGAATCAGCACGCCCATGAGTCCGACCACGGCCACGATCGTCTCCATTGCGGTCCATGTCTGCAAGCACTCGACGACCGAGACGTTGAAGTACTCCTTGAACAGCCAGAACGCCCCGTCGTTGACGTGCGAGAGGACGAGGCTGCCGGCGCCGATCGCGAGGACCATGAGATTGGGATCGGCGGCGCCGCTGGTCACGAGCGGCGCGACCAGCCCGGCGGTCGTCAACCCGGCCACGGTCGCCGAGCCGACGCACACGCGCACCAGCGCCGCCATCGTCCAGGCCAGAACCAGGGGTGGGGCCGGCACATGGAGAATGAGTTCGGCAACCGCCTGGCTGGCGCCCGCGTCGGTCAGCACCTGCTTGAAGGCGCCGGCGCCGCCGACCACCAGCAGCACCATCGCCACGTCGCTCACCGCGCGCTCGCACCACGGCATCACGTCGCGCAGCCGCCGCCCCTCGCGCACGCCCAGCAGCGCCACGGCGACGATGACGGCGCTCAACATCGCGAGCGTCGGATCGGACAGGCCGCGCGCCGCCGTCTGGAGAGCGCCGCCGGCCGCGTACGGCACGAGCAGCGAGCCGGCCGCGAGCATCACGACCGGCAGCAGCGCGGTCAGGAGGCTGGCCCCGAGCGAGGGCAGCGTCGATTCGTCGCGCAGCGTCGGCGTGAACGTCGCCAGCGGCGGGTGATCGATATGCGTAAGGAATCGCGTATAGATCGGTCCGGCGACGATGATCGCCGGAATCGCGATGACGATCCCGTAGAGCAGCGTGCGGCCCATGTCGGCCCCGAACTGCTGGACCAGCGCCGCCGGCGCCGGGTGCGGCGGCAGGTAGCCGTGCGTCACCGACAATGCCGCCAGCATCGGCAGTCCGACGAACACCGTCGGCAGCCGGTACTGCGCCGCAACGCTGAAGATCAGCGGGATGACCAGCACGAAACCGACCGAGTAGAACAGCGGCAGGCCGACGATGAAGCCGGTGAACATCAGGGCCCACTGCACGTGACGGGGGCCGCTGAGGCGCATCAGGCTGGTCGCGATGCGCTGGGCAGCGCCGCTCTCCGCGACGATCTTGCCGAGCATGGCGCCGAGGCCGATGACGATGGCCAGCGAGCCGAGCGTGTCGCCGAGTCCCTTCTGGATCGACGCCGAGGCCGCCAGCGGCGACATCCCGGCCGCGAGCCCGACCCCCATGCAGACGATCAGGAACCCGAGAAATGCGTTCAGTCGGGTGACGGCAAGCAGCAGGATGAGCGCGACGATGCCGCCGAGGGCGATGGCGAGGAGCATGAGACGGGGGAATGCTACCGGGAATCGCTGGAATCGTGTCTAAGGATCTGGGAGCGCGGCGACCCAGAGGTTGCCGTTCCAACTTCCCTGCTCGTACAGCACGCTGTCGCCGCCCGGCGCCCAGACCGGGTAGCGGACGTAGCCGGCCGGCGGGGTCGGCGGCGTGATCGACCGGGCGGCCCCGGTCTCGGCGTCGATGACGTCGATCGTCCAGCGGCCCTCGCGCATCGCGGCGGCGAGGATACGGCGGCCATCCGGCGACCAGTCGTGGACCCACGCGTGGTCGGCGCTGCTTGCGAGCAGCCGCGTGCGCGACGTCGCCAGGTCGAGCACGGCGGCCCGCGTGCGCCATCCCTGCGCCGCCTGGAACGCGATCCGCGCGCCATCGTGCGACCACACCGGAAAGTCGGCCGAATCGGCCGGGCCCTCGACGCGCTGCGCGGGCGCGGTGACGCCGGCCGCCTGCAGCGCGAGCACCGTGCGCGCGCCGTCGATCGTCGCGTAGACGAATCGGCGGAGGTCCGGCGACGGGCGCAGGGTGAGGAGCCGATGCGCAGTGTCGGGTGAGCGCGGCCAGGCGCCGACGTCCAGGACGCGTGTGCTGCGTCCGGTCACGATGTCGACGCTGGACAGCTCGGTGCGGCGGTTCGGATCGATCATCAGGAGCCTGCCGTCGGGCGTCCATCCCTTGACGAAGCCGGTCGTGGCCGAGGCCAGCCGCTCGGTGTGCCCGGCCTCGACGTCGTGCACCCAGGCCTCCGCGCCGCCGCCGGCGCGCAGCGTCGTGAAGGCGAGACGACGGCCGTCACGCGAGAACGCCGGTTCGCCGTAGCGCGGCCGCCGTTCGTGCAGCAACGCGCGCGGCGGGCCGACGGCCAGCGGCGTCTGCGTCGTGATCGGCACGGCCCAGAGTTCGCTGACGCGGCTCGCACTGCTGTAGGCGAGGTGACGTCCGTCCGGCGACACGATCAGGTCGGAGAGCGAAACCGTCGTCGGCAGCGGCACGGTCTCGGCGCGCGCCCCGACGAGCGGACCGTCGAGCGGCAGGACCCAGAAGCGGCCGCGTATCGCGCCGTCCACCAGCCCGAGATACGGGCGTCCGTGCCGCCGGAA
>CBIHOS010000199.1:0-8988 GCA_966211945.1 uncultured bacterium | reverse complement strand
GGGTACGGGGTACCGGGTACGGTTGCGCAAGGGCGCGTTCCCCAAAACGTGCCTGTCGTTCGGAGAAGACCGGACGTGGAGCGCGAACAGGCCGGCGGTTTGCCTGAATCTGCGCCAAGATAGGGCGGCGTGCGCCGACGTTCGACCCTTGCCGATTTGGTCGCGCTTTCCGACCACCTTCTTGCCCTGTGCCAGGTTCGACCACGAGCCCTCGTGCAGGGTCGCTCGGCGGCTCTGCTCCTCCTGGTGTGGATGGGCGCGTGCGCCACGCGAGCGCCAGAGCAGCCGAGGGCGCCGGAGCCGGCGCGGCCGGGTCCGACGCGGTCCGAACCTCCGTCAGCGCCAGGCCGGGATCGGCAGGGCGGGCCGGCGCCGGCCCTGCCCGGCTCGCGCCACGCGGATGGATCGCCGGCGCTGAGGATCGAAGTCGGTCGTCGCGGCAGCGGCGTCGTGGAGACGATTCCGCTCGAGACCTACGTGCTCGACGTGCTCATCGGCGAACTGTCTGTCGCACCTGGCGACGGCGCGATCGCGGCGGCGGCCTACGAAGTCCAGGCGATCGTGGCCCGGAGCTACGCCTTGGCCGTCCGCGGACGGCACCGCGCCGACGGCTTCGATCTCTGCTCCACCACGCACTGCCAGGTGTACGCGCGCGATCGATGGCGGCAGAGCCGGTGGGCTGCGCAGATGGCGGCGGCGGTCGAGCGCAGCCGCGGCCGCGTGCTCACCCACGGCGGCCGGCCGATCGAGGCTGTCTTCCACGCCCATTGCGGCGGCCACACCAGCACGGCCGCGGAAGTCTGGCGGAGCGCCGGCGCGCCGTACCTGCGGGGCGTACCGGATGCCTTCTGCCTCCGCGAGCAGTCCGGCCGGTGGACCTCCACGCTCGACCTCGCGCTGGTGCGCACGGCCCTGGCGCGTACGCGGCGGACCGATGTCGGCGATCGCCTGGACGGCGTCCAGGTGTTGCGGCGCGACGCGGGAGGCCGCGCCGTGGAAGTGGTCTTGACGGGCGATCGCGCCCCGGTGGTCAGCGCCGAGGACTTCCGACTGGCACTGATCGCCGCGGCCGGGCCGCGCAGCCTGCGGAGTGCGCGTTTCGACGCACGGCGCGACGGCGCGCAGGTCGTCTTCAGCGGTGTCGGCGCCGGCCACGGCGTCGGCCTGTGCCAGATCGGCATGATCGGCCGCCTGCGGGCCGGACAGTCGCCCGACGAGATCCTGCGGGCGTACTACACGGGCATCGACATCGCGAACCTCGGAGGGACGTAGGCGCCACCACCAGGCCGATGCGTCAGAAGATGCTGACGAGATCGGCGAACCGATCGATGCGGCGCGTACCGGCGTCGTCTGGCCCGGGCAGATCGGCCAGTTCGAGTTCCCAGGTGCCCGGGTGCGGGACGAACACCGCACCGAGGCCGGCGGCGCGGGCCGGCAGGACGTCGGACTTCGGGCTGTTGCCGATCATCCAGGCGTGCTCGGGACGCACGCCGAGGCGGCGCGTGGCATCGGCGTACGCATCGACGTCCTTCTCGCGGACGACGTCGACCTGGTGAAAGAGATCGCGCAGCCCGGAGCGCTGCACCTTGTCCCACTGCTCGTCGTGGTTCCCCTTGGTGAAGAGGACGATGCGGTGGCGGCGACGCAGGTACGCCAGTGTGCCTGGCACATCGGGGAGGATCTCGAGCCGCTTGCGCCGCAGCGCCGCGATCTCGGCGCGCAGGAACGGACGCAGCTCGTCGATCGACGCGCCGACGCCGACGTGATCGCAGAGCACCTCGAGGGAGGCGCCGAAGTTGATCGACCCGTAGCCGTGCGCGCGCGTCCGCTGCCGTTCGATCGCGAGCAGCGCCTCGCGGGTCCGCGCTTCGGGCACGCCGTAGGTCGTGAGGCGCTCGGCCGTCCGGCCAATCACCGAGTCGAAATAGACGTTGTTCTCCCAGAGCGTGTCGTCGGCGTCGACGAGCAGCGTCAGTCCTGGCCGCACGCAGCCTCCAGGCGGCGCCGCTGGATCACGACGTCATCGCGTAGACGGCGAGGTTGACGGCGAACCTCGTGTTGTCCTCGCGGCGGAACCGCTTGTTCTTCCAGTCGTAGTCCCATTCGCAGCCGTAGTCCTTGTTGCTGTAGACGACGCCGAGGCGGCCCTGGTGCTCGACGCCGCGGAGGTAGTCGTGGACCAGATCGTCGCCCCACCCGTTGAGTTCGTGGGCCGTCGTCGGCGGCGCGTCGAAACGGAAGAAGCAGCGATAGAGCGGGTGGCTCGCGGCGATCTTCGGCATCGCCCCGGGCCGGCCGAACGTCGTGCGCATCTCCTGCTCGAAGCTGCGGGCGTACAGCCCGTCGACGTCGTGGTTGCAGTCGTCGGAGAACAGCAGCCCGCCCTGTTCGACGAAGGTCCGCAGCCCGGCCCGCTCGCGCCCGCTGAAGCGGACCAGCAGGTGGCCGGTCATGAACAGGAAGGGGAAGGCCGGCAGGTCGCCTGCGTCGGCGGTGATGACGACCTCGTCGCGATAGACCGGGATGCGGGTGTACTCCACCAGCGCGTTGAGCACGTTGGCGGCGACCTTGGGGTTGTAGTCCCAGTCGCCGGAGGCGTAGCGCAGCCGCGCGAAGACGAACTCGGAGGCGCGGGGCTGGGCGCCGGCCGGCAGGATCGGGGCACATGTCGCGGCCGCGCCGGCCGCCAGGGCCTGCTGCAGGAATCGCCGACGAGGGACCGGCACCACGCAATTGTAAACGCCACCGCAGGCGTAGTAGCGTGATGCACTCGATGACCCTGTTGGTAAACGCCCCCGCCCCTGCCAGGCGTACCCCATCATGGCAGCCGTGAGGCCTCCCGGCTCGGCGGTCGTCGGCCCTCCTGGCGACGTGGAACTGGCGGCGACCGTCAAGGCGTACCTGGCCGACGGCGACGGCGCGGCGGCACGCGAGTTGTACGGCGAGTTGGTTCGGCGCCACCAGCGCAAGGCCACGCGCATCGCGCTGTACTACCTGCGAGAGTCGGCCGACGCCGACGAGGCCGTGCAGGATGCGTTTGTCAAGGCCTACACGCACCTGCGCGACTTCGAGTACGGGCGATCGTTCGAGGTGTGGTTCACGCGGATCCTCGTCAACAGCTGCCTGGACCGCGTCAAGGCCCGGGGCCGCCGGGCCCGCTGGATGATCGCGGCCGACGATCTCGGCGACGCCAGCCCGCTCGAGCGCGCCGCCATGCCGCGCGATTCGACACCCGAGGCGCTGGCGCTGCGACGCGAGCGGGGTGTGCGACTGATGGACGCGATTGGCAGGCTGCCCGAGCGGCAGCGGACCGTCGTGCTCCTGAGCCAGATCGAGGGAGCCTCGACGCGTGAAGTGAGTGAGATGACCGGGTTGCGGGAGACCACGATCCGGGTGCACCTGTTCCGGGCTCTGCGGCGCCTGCGGGCACTGCTCTCGGACGACCCGGCCTTCAGTGTGCCGCCCCTGCGCGCCAAGAGGGCGGCGGCCGGACCGGAGGACAACGACTGATGGTGAGGCGAGCGACGCGCTGGTTCGGCGGCTGGGGTCACACCCATTTGAGCGACGAATCCCTGGTGGAACTGCACACGCTGCAGATCACCGGTGAGCACGGGCTCGCCGCGGGCTATCTCCGCCACGTCCGGCACTGCGATCAGTGCCTGGCACGGCTCGATGCGCTCCGCGACTCCTGCAGTGACTTGCGCCGGGATGTCCTGGCAAGCGTCGACACCCTGCTCACGCCGGCCCGGCTCGACCGGCAGGCCGACATCATCGCCCGTCGCCTCGAAGGGCACGGCGGGCGCGTCCTTCCCTTCCCCGCCCTCACGCATCGCCCGGCTCCGGCCCCGCCGTTGCGCGGCTGGATCGCCGCCGCCGCGGTCGCCGGGCTGCTCATCGGCGTCGGCGCCGGCCGCTTGATGGGTCCGGTGACGCGTGCCGCCCAGTCCACGTGGCGGCCCGCGAGCAGTGCTGCTGTGGCCGGTCCCCGCGTCCAGCAGGAGACCGACGAGCAGATGCTCGTCGAGATCGAATACGCCCTGTCGCGAAGCCGCAGCAAGGAGTTCCGCGCGCTGGACGAATTGACCCCGCGCGTCGCCGACGCCCGCGCGCGGCGCTGACGCGCCGGGCCGTCGGGGCGGCAACTCTTCACCGCAGGACCGTGGCCAACACGGCCAGGTACCGTCCCGTATACTGGTGTGTGGTGCAACCGCTCATCTTCCGCAAGGGTCTCGACCTCCGCGACGCCGTCAAGGGCGACCTCGCCCGCGACTACCACAGCACCGTCGTCGAGCAGATCCGGGCCCAGGATTTCCGCTACGTCGACGGCCGGATGACCGTCCATCTGGCGCGCGAGTTCGGCTTCTGCTACGGCGTCGACCGGGCCGTCGACTACGCCTACCAGGCGCGGAAGCGCTTTGCCGACCAGCGGGTCTTCCTGACCGGCGAGATCATCCACAACCCGCACGTCAACGAGAAGCTTCGCAACGCCGGCATCCGGTTCCTGAGCGACCCCGGCCACCCCGACCCGCCGCTCGGTGAGGGCGACGTCGTGATCATCCCCGCCTTCGGGGTGACCGTCCACGAACTGGCCCGGCTCCAGGGACTCGGGTGCACGCTCGTCGACACCACCTGTGGGTCGGTCCTCAACGTCTGGAAGAACGTACTGCGGTACGCCCGCGAGGGGTTCACGGCAGTCATCCACGGCAAGGTGAAGCACGAGGAAACCCAGGCGACGGCGAGCCAGGCCCTGAAGGTCGAGGGCGGCCGCTTCCTCGTGGTGCTCGATCACGCCGAAACCACCGAGGTGTGCGACTACATCCGCCACGGCGGCGACCGCGACGCCTTCCTCGACCGCTTCGGCAAGGCCGCCTCGGCCGGCTTCGACCCCGACGTCCACCTCGACAAGGTGGGCGTGGCCAACCAGACCACGATGCTGATGTCGGAATCGCTCGAGATCGCCGAGATGCTGCGCGCAGCGATGGCCGACCGATACGGCTCCGAGGCGCTGGCCGATCGGTTCCGGGCCTTCGACACGATCTGCAGCGCGACCCAGGAGCGGCAGGACGCGGTGCTCGCGCTGCTGGAGCAGGAGCGGCTCGACCTGATGCTGGTGGTCGGTGGGTACAACAGCAGCAACACCTGCAACCTGGCCAGAATCTGTGCCGGCCGCGTGCCGACCTACCACATCGCGGATGTCGACAGGCTCGAAGCGCCCGACCTCATCCGCCACCGCCCGGTTCCTCCCGCCGATCATCTCCCGGGTCCGATCCCCGAGATCGTCAGCCGGGGATGGCTGCCTGCGGACGGTCCGGTACGGATCGGGCTCACGGCGGGGGCGTCGACGCCGAACAACATCATCGGCATGGTCGTCGAGCGCCTCGCTGCCTTCGCGGCGGCAGGCGGGCAGGCGCCCGCCCTGTAAACAACAGCCCAGCCGCCGCCGTACCCCTAGCGGGGAAGGTGTTGTCGATGACGACGAAAGTGACGGGAGCCGCCTGGCTGCTTGCGCTCGCTCTGAGCGTGGGCGCGGGTGCAGCGGGGACCTCGGAGACGGGGAAACCCTCCTCCAAGTGGTGGCAGAACCCGGTGTGCAAGACACGCGTGGGCCTCACCAACGGTCAGGCCGCCGAGATCGAAAGGATTTTTCAATCGGTCCGGGTGGAGTTGCGCGCCGAAAAGGCCGAATTGGAGAAGCAGGAAGCCGCCCTGTCGCGGCTGCTGACCGACTCGACGGCCGACGAAGCCGTCGTCGTGCGCACCATCGACAGGGTCGAGGCCGCGCGGAGCGCGCTGGCGAAGACGCGGACGCTCATGTTGTACCGGATGCACCGGCTGCTGTCGCCCGAGCAGCGCGTACGGCTGGAAGCCTTCGAACGCGAGCGGGCCCGTAACGCCGACAAGGCACCCGTCAACCGGTCGAAGGACTGACGACCGGGCTTGCCATCTTCCGGTCCCGGCGAGGGGCCGGCCCCTGGAGAGATTCGTGAGACTCACTTCCCTGGTCGCGGCGCTGCTGGCCGCGACTCTTTGGCTGGGCTCCGCACCGGCCTTGGCACAATCGCGCTCGACGGCCGTCGACGAGGCGCGCCTGGCGGAGCTCCTGCGAGCCGTCGGGCAGGCGCCGGTCCAGCCAACGTCGACGCCTCAGGCTCCGGGCGCGCCGAGCAACGCGACCGTCGTGCCGCTGAAGATCGAGGAAGCCGTCGCGCTCGCGCTCGAGCGCAATCTGGACATCGCGGTCGAGCGGCTGAACCCGTCTGCCTTCGATTTCAGCCTTGCGGCGCTGCGGGCGCAGTTCAACCCCACGGTCACCTCGACGATCGGCAACCAGAGCACGGTGCAGCTGCCGACCAGCGAGTTGATCGGCGGCGAACGCGTGACCAACGAGCAGCTGACCTACAACGTCGGCCTGCAGCAGAGCTCGCCGTGGGGCGGCGGGTCCTACACCGTTGCGTTCAACAACCGCCGGCAGGACAACAACAACGCCTTTGCGACCTTCAACCCGCAGTACAACGCGACGCTGCAGGCGCAGATCCTCCAGCCGCTGCTGCGCGGGCGGGCCACCGACAACACCCGCACGCAGTTGAAGATCACCCAGATCAACCGCGACATCTCCGAGGTGCAGCTGCGCACCACCGTGATCAACACGCTGGCCGACGTCCGCAACGCCTACTGGGACCTCGTCTTCGCCACCGAGGTCGTCGGCGTCGCACAGCGCTCGCTGCAACTGGCCGAGAAGCTGGTCGAGGACAACAAGGTGCGCGTCGAGGTCGGCACGCTCGCGCCGATCGACGTCATCCAGGCCGAGGCCGAAGCGGCGACCCGGCGCCAGACGCTCGCGCAGCTCGAGGCGCAGGCGCAGACCGCCGAGCTCGTCCTCAAGCAGCTGATCGTGTCGGGCACGAACGACGTCAACTGGTCGGCGCGGCTCAATCCGGTCGACCGCCCGACGATGACCGAGCAGCCGGTGCCGGTCGAGGAAGCGCTGCGCAACGCGCTGTCGGCCCGCACCGACCTCACCGAGCGCCGGCGCAACCTCGACATCACCGACCTGAACCTCCGGCTCCTCGAGAACCAGAGCCTGCCCGCGGCGAATCTCATTGCCAACTACGGGCTGCAGGGCATCGGCGGTACACGCCTCAACCGCCAGGACAACACGGTCACGCCTGGCGACTACGGCGACGCGCTCTCCCTCCTGCGGGCCCGCGACTATCCGACCTGGAACGTCCAGGTCCAGATCAGCTACCCGATCGGGCCCAACCCCGCGGCCAAGCAATACGAGCGGGCGCGCATCGGGCTCGAGCAGAACCAGACGCAGATCCGCAGCCTCGAACTCCAGATCGCGGCGCAGGTCACCAACGCCCGCCTGCTGGTCGACGCCAACCAGAAACGGGTGGAAGCGGCACGCGTCGCCCGCGAGTTGTCGCAGCGGCGGCTCGAGGCCGAGCAGAGCAAGTTCGACGTCGGCCTGTCGACCAATTACTTCGTCGTCCAGGCGCAGCGCGACCTCCAGGACGCCGAGAACGCGCTGCTGCGCGCCATCCTCGACTACCAGCAGTCGCTGGTCGACTACGAGCGCGTCCAGCAGACCAGCGGCAGCGGCGGGGGCGGCGGCATCACCTTCTCCAACACCAACACGACCGGCACCGGCGGTAACAACAACACGACCAGCATCGGCAACACCGGCACGGGCGGTACGGGCGGCACCGGGACGAACATCCCCGGCGTCGGGGGACAACAGTAATGCGTAAGTGGATCGTTGGCGTCGCGCTCGCCGCGGCGGCGGTGGCCGGCTATGTCGCGTTCGGCCGCGGCGGCAACGCCCAGGGCGGCGGCGCGGCGCCGGGCGCGTTCGCCCAGCCGCCGATGACCGTCGAACTGGTGAAGGTGTCGCGGGCCTCGCTGCAGGAGTACGTCGAAGTGGTCGGCAGCCTGATCGGCGCCGCGACCGTCGACGTCGTGCCGCGGGCACAGGGCCGGCTCCAGACCCTCTCGGTGCGCATCGGCGATCCGGTCCGGCAGGGACAGGTGCTCGCCAAGGTGGAGGACCAGGAGCTGCGCGAGCAACTGCGGCAGTCCGACGCCTCGTTCGAGGTCGCGCGGGCCACGATCCGCCAGCGCGAAGCCGATCTCTCGTTTGCGAAGACCAACCTCAATCGCAACAAGAGCCTGTTCGAACGCAGCCTGCTGCCCCGCCAGTCGCTGGACGATGCGGAGGCCCGCTTCCAGGCGAGCCAGGCGCAGCTGGACCTCGCCCAGGCGCAGTTGCAGGCCGCGTCCTCGAGGCGCGACGAACTGCGCATCAACCTCGCCAACACCACCGTGAACTCGCCGGTCACCGGCTTTGTCGCCAAGCGACTCGTCGACCCCGGCGCCTACGTCACCCAGAACGTCACGCTGCTCTCGGTCGTCGACATCTCGACGGTGCGGCTCGTCGTCAACCTCGTCGAACGCGACCTGCGCAAGGTCACGGTCGGCGCCGGCGGCTCGGTGAGCGTCGATGCATACCCCGGCGAGCAGTTCACCGGCCGCGTCGCGCGCGTCGCGCCGGTGCTCGATCCGGCCACGCGGACCGCGGAGATGGAGGTCGAGGTTCCCAATCCTACCGGCCGTCTCAAGCCGGGCATGTACGCCCGCGTGCGGCTTCTCAGTTCGCGCAAGGCGGGCGCCCTCGTCGTCCCGAAGACCGCGGTGGTCGATTCGCAGGGCCGCAAGGGCGTGTTCCTCGTGCAGCAGAACCAGGCGGTGTTCCGTGTCGTCACGGTCGGCCTCGAGGAGCCGACGCGGGTCGAGGTCACCACCGGTCTGAAGGAAGGCGAGCGCGTCGTCACCACGGGCGCATCGGCGCTGCGCGACGGCGCGAAGGTGCTCGTCGCCGGCGGCGGATCGGGTGGCGCCGGCGTGGCGGAGCCGTCGGCGGCTCCGCCGACGACCCGGTACGGACGGCCGGGCAGCGGTGAACCCAAGGCAACCCCCGCGCGGTAGATA
>CBIHOS010000198.1:0-9002 GCA_966211945.1 uncultured bacterium | reverse complement strand
CCCCGCCCCCCCCGGCCCCCCCCGCCCGCCGCGGGGGGCTCCGGAGTCACGGCCGCCTTCGGTTCCCCGCCGCGGTCATGGACCCCCGGTCGACGACGATGCGCCGTTCGCCGTTCCGCCTTCGCCAAGGCTTCGGCGGACAGGTCGGCGTTCGGCGTTCGGCGTTCCTTTTTCGAGCTTCCGCCCGACCTCCTCGCGCAGTCCCTGCACCATGCAGAAGCCGAGGCGCACCGCGCCGTCGGCGGTGATGTGGCACGTCCACGTCGAATGCTGCACGTCGACGGGCAGGAAGCGGACGCCGTGGCGTTGGGCGTCCTTGATCAGCGTCGCGGGGTGGTAGAAGCCGAGCGGCTGGTTGTTGAGCAGCGCGGTGTAGAAGGCGGCCGGGTAGTACGCCTTCAAGTAAGCGCTCGCATACACGATGAGCGCGAAGCTGGCCGCATGCGACTCCGGAAAGCCATACAGCGCGAACGACGAGATCGACCGCAGGATCGTCTCGGCCGCCTCGCCGGTGATGCCGCGCGCCGCCATGCCCTCGCGCAGCCGCACCTCGATCTGCCGCATGCGCGCCTCGGATCGCTTGAAGCCCATCGCGCGGCGCAGTTCCTCCGCTTCCCCGCCGGTGAAGCCCGCGACCACCATCGCCATCCGCAGCAGCTGCTCCTGGAACAGCGGCACGCCGAGCGTCCGCTTCAGGATCGGCTCCAGCGACGGGTGCGCGTAGGCGACCGCCTCGTCGCCCCGGCGCCGCGCCAGGTAGGGATGCACCATCTGCCCGACGATCGGTCCCGGCCGGATGATCGCGACCTCGACGACGAGATCGTAGAAGCACGTCGGCTTCAGCCGCGGCAGCGTCGCCATCTGGGCCCGCGACTCCACCTGGAACAGGCCGACCGTGTCGGCCTCCTGCAGCATCTGGTAGACGACCGGATCGTCGGGCGGCAGGTGCGCGAGATCGATCGCCGGCGGCGGCTCGTCGTCGCCACACGTGCCCGCCGCCCGGGCGCCTTCCGCGGCGGCCGTGTTGACGATGGTGATCGACTCCTGCAGCACCGCGAGCATCCCGAGGCCGAGCAGGTCGACCTTCACGATGCCCATGTCGGCGCAGTCCTCCTTGTCCCACTGCACCACCACGCGGTTGGGCATGGTCGCCGGTTCGAGCGGCACCACGTCGTCCAGCCGCCCCTGGCACAGCACCATGCCGCCCGAGTGCTGGCCGATGTGCCGCGGGATGTCCTGCATGCGGTACCAGAGGTCGCCGAACTGGCGGAGCTGCGGCAGGTCCGGATCGACGCCGAGATCGCGCAGGTGGCGCGCCAGCGTGTCCTTGGGGTCCTGCCACTCGAACGGGCTCATCACCTTGGCGAGCGTGTCGACCATCGCCGGCGGGCAGTCGAGCACCTTGCCCACCTCGCGCGCCGCGCTGCGGCCGCGATAGGTGATGACGTTGGCGGTCATCGCCGCGCCGCGATCGCCGTACCGCGTGTAGAGGTACTGGATGGCCTGCTCTCGACGATCGCCGCTCGGCAGGTCGAGATCGATGTCGGGCCACTCGCCGCGCTCCTCCGACAGGAAGCGCTCGAACAGCAGCTCCATGCCGACCGGATCGACCGCCGTGATCCCGAGGCTGTAGCAGACGGCGCTGTTGGCGGCCGAGCCGCGGCCCTGCGCCAGGATGTCCTGCTGGCGGCAGAAGTTCACGAGGTCCCAGACGATGAGGAAGTACCCGGCGAGATCCAGCTTCTCGATCAGATCGAGTTCGCGATCGATCTGCCGCCGGGCCTTCTCGGTGAGCGGCCGGTAGCGCCAGTGCGTCCCGGCCTCGGTGATGCGCCGCAGGAACGACATCTGCGTCTCGCCTTCCGGCACCGGGTAGTCCGGGAACCGGTAGCCGAGATCGGCGAGCGTGAAGTCGAGCCGATCGGCGAGCGTCCGGGTCTCGGCCACCGCCCGCGGCAAGTCACTGAACAGCGCCTGCATCTGCCTGGGCGACTTCAGGTACCGCTCGGCGTTGGCGGCCAGCCGGCGGCCGGCGTTGGCGAGCGTGGTGCCGTGGCGGATGCAGGTGAGCACGTCGTAGAGCGGTCGCGCGTCCGGCGTCGCGAAGCGCACGCCGTTTGTCGCGATGACCGGCACGCGGTAGGCCTCGGCCGCGGCGACCAGGATGCCATTGTCGGCCGCCTCATCGCGCGTGAGGTGCCGCTGGATCTCGACGCAGGCATTCCCCCGCCCGAACACCCCGACGATGCGATCGAGCAGTCCCGCCACGCCGTGCCGATCGGCGGCGAGCATCGGACGTCCGGCAATGGCGATGAGCCCACCGACCTGGCCGTCGAGGTCCTGCAGCGTCAGCGCGCCCTGCCCCTTGGCCGCCGCCAGCTTCATGCGCGTGACCAGGCGGCACAGCGACCGGTAACCATCCTGTGACGCGACGAGCACGGGCAGGCGCCAGAGGAGCGGGGCGTGCAGCGGCATCACCCGAGCGTGGGCCGGGCTCGCGGCGCCGGCCACGCCACTGCCCGTCTGCATCGTCAGTTCGGCGCCGACCAGCGCGCGCAGTCCGGCCTTGCGGGCCGCCTGGTAGAAGCGCGGCGCGCCGTAGACGCCGTCGCGATCGAGCAGCGCGATCGCGTCGTAGCCGAGGGTCTTCGCCTGATCGACGAGCGCCTCGGGCAGCGAGGCGCCGTCGAGGAACGAGAACGCCGAGGCGGCATGCAGTTCGACGTACATGCTCACCTCATCTCGACCGGGTACCGGGTACCGGGTACCGGGTATCGGAGGTAGGGCCCGTTCTCCGAACGCGGCCTGTTACAGCAGGTGTGACAACGCCGTTTGCCCCATGGGCCGGGTTGGGACAACCGGCCCTACCTGGGAACCCGCCAGGAACATCACGGCATTCATAGCAAACAAAAAGCGAAAGTCGCATCGTCGAAAAAGGCCCCGTCCGGGGCCGCCTCGAGATGACGATAGCGCGGCGAATGAAAAGCGTAAATAGAATAAATTAAAGGGGATTCGACCGATTTATCACGTCGAGGAAGGCAGGCCCCACATCTTCGGCCTTGCGCTGTCCGACCCCATAGATGTCGCGGAGAGCGGCCGACGAGGAGGGTTTCAGCCGGGCCATCTCGCGCAAGGTCGTGTCGTGGAAGATGACGTACGGCGGCACTCCGCGACCGCGCGCCAGGGTCAGCCGCACCTCGCGCAGCCGCTCGAAGAGGTCGCGATCGACGCCTTCCCACGACTCGGTCTCGACCCGCGATCGGCGCGGCCCGCTGTCCTTGGCGCGACGCTTCTGCCGGAACAGCGCCAGCGTCCCGTCGCTCGTGCCGTCGCGCATCAACTGCCGCCCTTCCGGCCTCAGCACCAGCACCGGGTAGTCGCCAGCCGTCTGCTCGAGGAAGCCGAGCGCCGTGAGCTGCTCGATGTATCCGCGCACCTCGGTCGCCGGCACCCCCGAGAACAACCCGAACGTGCTCAGCTGCGCGTGGCCGCGCGACGCCACCGCTTCGGAGTGCTTGCCGATCAGCACGTTGGTCACGTGCGCCGCCCCGAACCGCTGCTCGACCCGCGCGACGCACGACAGCACCTTGCGCGCCACCGTCACCGCGTCGGCAACGAGTTCGAGCTCGCCGAGGCAGACGTCGCAGGCGCCGCAGTCGTCGCGGTCGTAGGTGTCCCCGAAGTACTGCACGAGATGCCGATGCCGGCACAGCGTACTCGCCGTGTACCGCTCGATGTCGCGCAGCAGCGACTGCGCCGAATCGGTCAGCTCGCCGTTCTTCCCGAGCATCACCCGCCACTTCAGGAAGTCGGCGCCCGAGGTGATCAGCACGCACTCGGCTTCGAGCCCGTCGCGCCCGGCCCGCCCCGATTCCTGCTGGTAGTGCTCGAGCGACTGCGGCGCGCCGGTGTGCACCACGAACCGCACGTTCGATCGATGGATCCCCATGCCGAACGCCACCGTCGCGACGACGATGTCGGCGCGTTCGGCGAGGAAGGCCTCCTGATTCCGGCTGCGCTGCTCGGCGGACAGCCCGGCGTGATAGGGCACGGCGGTCCAGCCCTCGCTCGCCAGCCACGCCGCCAGCGCGTCGACGTCCTTGCGCGACGGGCAGTAGACGATCCCCGCCTCGCCGCGATGCCGTCCGAGGACGTCGAGCAGCTGCTTCTTCAGCTGATCGCGCAGCAGCACGCGATACAGGAGGTTCGGCCGATCGAACGACCCGACTTCCTCGAGCGCGTCACGCAGCCCGAGCTGCGTGACGATGTCGCGGCGCACGCGGCTGGTGGCAGTCGCGGTGAAGGCGTGGATGCTTGCACCTGGCAGCAGCGCGCGCAGCTGCCCGAGCCGCCGGTACTCGGGGCGGAAGTCGTGGCCCCACTGGCTGATGCAGTGCGCCTCGTCCACCGCGATGAAGGCGACGCCGGCCTGCGCGAGCCAGCGCACGAAGCGCTCGCCGCCGTCGCCGACCAACCGCTCGGGCGCCACGTACAGCAGCCGCGTCTGGCCCTCGCGCACCCCGCGCATGACGTCGCGCTTCTGACTCTCGTCCAGCGCGCTGTTGTAGCAGGCTGCCGCCACACCGTTGGCGGTGAGACTGTCCACCTGATCCTTCATCAACGAGATCAACGGCGACACGACGACGGCGAGGCCGGGCTTGAGCAGCGCCGGCGCCTGGAAGCACAGCGACTTGCCACCGCCGGTCGGCATCACGAGCAGCGAATCGCGGCCGTGCAGGATGGCGTCCATCACCGCCCGCTGGTGCGGACGGAACTGCGTGTACCCCCAGTACCTGGCGAGCACGTCTTCGAGTGTGGCGGAGGCTGCGTCGGTCGAGAGCACGCGAGGGGGATCGTATCAAGAGCGGCAGGCGGGAGTCGGCAGTCGGCAGTGCGGAAGGTAGGGGCGCCTCCCCGAGGCGCCCTGACAGGAAGGTAGGGGCGCCTCCCCGAGGCGCCCTGACAGCCCACGCGCAGGCGATGTCAGATGCGCGAACGACGCGCGTCCCGTACACTGCCGCCTTGCACCTCACATCCGCGGCGGAGGAGACCGATGCAGATCAACCCCTACCTGATTTTCGACGGCACCTGTCGTGATGCATTCACGACCTACGAGAAGATCCTCGGCGGTACCGTGCAGCTGATGACCTATGGCGAGACGCCGGCGGGCGGTGGTCCCCCGCAGCCGCCGGAGAACATCATGCACGCCCACCTCGAGGCGCACGGCGCGGTGCTGATGGGCTCGGACGGCCCCGGCGGCGACGGCGCGAAGGACGCGGTGTGGGTGTCGCTCAGCGTCGAGTCGGTCGAGGAAGCCGAGCGCGTCTTCAAGGAACTGGCCGAAGGCGGCACGGTGGTGATGCCGATCGCCGAGACCTTCTGGGCCCTGCGCTTCGCGATGCTGAAGGACCGCTTCGGCGTGTCCTGGATGGTGAACTGCAGCAAGCCGCGCTGATCGACAGGACGTACCGGTGGAGCCCGCGCGCAGCGGGCCCCACCGGCGGTGTCCGCATCAGTTCGTGGTCCGCACCGGCGCGCCAATCCACCAGGTGATGTCGTTGGTGTCGACGACGCCGGCATTGCGATGCCCGTAAGGCTTGTCTTCGGGCGCGCTCTCCGATGAGGCGCCGGCGGCGAGCGCCCGCGCGTACGTCGCATCCACGTCATCGACCCACAGGTAGAGGGCAGCGGACTTCGGCCGGAACGTGTCGTTGGCCTGGCCGAGCATGACGAGCGAGTCGCCGATGCGCAGCTCGGCGTGCATGATGGCGCCCGCGTCGGTACGCACGAGCTCCGTCTGGGACGCGCCGAACGCGTTGGTCAGGAACGTGAGCTCGGCGTCGGCGTCGGCGACGCACAGGTAGGGAGTGACGGTGCGATAGGTGGTGTCGGTCATGCCGCCGATCCTTGCAGTCCCGCCGTTGCGGCGTCTTGTAGAAATCTGACGTGGTTGTGATGGCCGGTGCGCAACCGCTCCCACATCGTCGGGGTCACGCCCGAGAACTCCCGGAATTCGTGCACGAGATGCGCCTGGTCGGCGAACCCGCAGTCGGCGGCCAACGCACCCCACGGCGTGGTGCGGCCGGCATGCGCGCGCTGCACGGCCTGCTGGAACCGCTGGACGCGCGCGAACCGCTTCGGCGTGATCCCGACCTCGCGCGTGAACCTGTCGATGAAGTGGCGCGGACTCACGCCGGCAGCCGCGGCGATCGGTCCGATGCGGGCGACGTCGGGGTGCGCGACGAGCGTGGCCACGCCGTATCGCGTCGCGGCGTGGGCGCGGCGGGCGCGCCACGCGGCGCGGAGTGCCGCTTCCAGCAGGTCCAGGCGGGCGTCCGGCGTCGAGGCGTCGAGCAACTGCTCACGCAGCCGGCGCGCGGTCCGCTCGCCCCAGAGATCGCCGAGCGCCACGTCCTGCCCGGCCACGCAGGAGGCATCGGCCTCGATCACGTCCAGCAGGCCGGCGGCCGTGAAGCAGACGCCGACGACATCTGACTGTTCGTCGGTGTCGATGATGCTGTGGCCGGTGCGCGGGCCGCAGACCACGGCGCCCGAGGCGCGAAGACAGCGGGTCGGATCGGCGATGTCGTACTGCCGCGTCTCGTCTTCCGCGAGGTTGATCACGAGCTGCGCCGTGGCCGTCGGCAGCACACGCTCGAGACGGCGCGACTCGCTGGTCTGTCGGCACACCCACAGCGCGCTGACGCTACGGTCGAGAGGCGGGCGGGGTGGGCGGGCCAGGAACATGCGCGAGTCCGGGTGCCGGGGACGGGGTACCGGGTTCGACCAAAGAATACGCGGATCCGCGCGGTGCGACGTCCTGGCAGTTGGCCGGCATGGCCGCGAAGAACAGCACCACGAGCATGGTCGCCAGCATCACGCGCATCGAGTCCATGGTTGGTCCCACCGTTCTCACAAACCCCGCGGACGAGAGAAAGTTTCCTGACGAGCTATGGTGCGCGAGCGGCCAGGCCTTGCTGTCCCCTTCGACGGCAGCGTCATCCGGGGAGTTGCCGGTCTGGGCCGCGGGTCTCGGGCCTTGGGCTAACGCTCGGCGCCTGCTTTCGACATTCCGCATTTCGCATTCCGCATCTGTCGCTCAATCAATTTCCCCCTCCACCCACCACTGCCCGCTCTGCCGATCCTGGAAGACGCGATAGGCGGCGCCGCTGTCGAGCGCGATGTCCCATTCGTCGCGATCCCAGGCGCCGTCGCGCTCAGGAGTCGATTGCCACCAGGCCCCCGACGAGCGCCACGGGCCGGCCGCCTGCACGACCGTGCCATCCCGGAACGCCGTGTCGCGCGTCCGCACACCGAACCGCACCGACCGCGGCGTCCTGGTGCGGCCGAGCACGACCTCGATCGGCCATGGCTGCCGCAGCCGGCGGACGTGATAGCCCGCCGTGTCGAGCCAGCCTTCGTGAGCCGGCTCGCGCGCAATGCCGCGCGCGCGCCCGGCATCGCGCGTGGCCGTGAGGCCCAGCGCCGACAGCAGCGCCGCTGCCCCGCCATCGGGGCCCTCGAGCCCCGACGGCACGAACGGCGCCACCGCCACGTCGCCAGGGCGATGGGAATCCACGAGCGCCGGTGCACCGCAGCGGCCCTCGCCCATCAGCGCGGTGAGCCGCGCCAGCAGCGCCGCGAGCTGGTCGTCCGAGGGCAGCGCCTTGCGCAGCAGCGAGAACTGCAGCACCCGTCCCGGCACCGGATCGACGGTCACCTGCACGCGGTCGATGGCGGCATGCGGCGGATGCGCTTCGAGGTCGAGCAACAGCAACGTCCGCAGGACGCGCGCCTCGCGCACCGGCACCGGCAGTTCGATGGCGCGCTCGTGCACCTGGCGGTCGATGAGGCGCAGCGTGAGCCGGACGATCGCCGCGGCGCGATCGCGCGCCTCCAGCTGCGCGCACAGCGGATCGATCACGCGTCCGAGGACGAACGACAACGGCTCGAGGCCCTCGATCGGCCACTCGAGTTCCATCGCGTGCGCGAAGTCCTCATCTGGCGGCTGGGCCCGGAGCGGGCGCGGATCGGCGCCGAGGGCCAGCCCCTGCAGCCAGCAGCCGCGATCGCCCATTCGTGCCTGCAGATCGGCGCGCGGCAGGCACGCCAGCGCGGCGCACGTCGTGATCCCCCACCGCTGGAACGTCGCCAGCAGGTCCGGCCAGGGTCGTCCTGGCGGCATGCGCACGGGCACGGGAGTCCCGGTGTCCTCCGAGGACGAGGACGCGGTCGTCCCGAGAGGCGTCGCGGGGGGCGGTCCGGCGGTTGCCCCGGCGGCGCCGCGCACAAGTCCCAGCCCTGCCGACAAGCGGTAATTGCCGGCGCCGCCAAGCCGGCGGACGCGCGCCGGTCCGTCGAGTGCGAGGTCGACCCCGGGCAGCACGGCCAGCGCCTCGATCGGCAACGGCCCCATCGCCGCGCCCGCCCCGCCCGCCGGCACGACCGTCTCGATGCCGGCCCCCGCCAGCGCGAGCGCCGCCATCCAGGTCGGCGCGATGGCGACGTGGAGCGGCAGTCCCCGCTCGCGGCCGAGCGTCCGCACCGCCGCGGCGATCTCGCCGGGACCGCCCAGGATGCGCTGCAGCCCCGACACGTCCAGCAGCACCGCCTGCGGGCCCATCCGTTCCCAGCGTGGCGTCATGTCGCCAGCCACGGCCGACAGACGCGTGAGTATTTCCTCACGCGTCAGATCGGGCAGCGGCGAAGCGAGATGCGCGGCGGCGTACATGGGATCAAGAGCCGGGTATCGGGTATCGGGTATCGGGTATCGGGTATCGGGTATCGGGTATCGGGTATCGGGTGCCTGAGTCGGCAGGGCCGGCTGTCCCAGCCCGGCCTTCTCCACCGGCGGACCACGGGTAATTTCAGAATTTCAAAATTTCAGAATTTCAAGACCACCGCCAACCGTCGAGGCATGGCTGGTGTGAATGAAATTGTGAAATTCCTGAAACTCTGCAATTCCCGTGTGCTACCCGGCGAGCGCGACCTCAATCTCACGC
>CBIHOS010000197.1:0-9079 GCA_966211945.1 uncultured bacterium | reverse complement strand
CCTGCCGTTCCACTATCGCGACGCGCGCACCGAGGGCGTGATGCCGCGCGTGCTGGCACGACTCGGTCGTGAGCGCCTCTACGACCGCACCGGCATCCAGTTCCTCCCCTTCAACACGATCTTCCAACTCGCAGCCGAGCGTCGCGACGCGCCGGAGCGGCTCGAGCACGCCGCCATGCTGTTGACGATGCCCGACCTGCTGCACCACTGGCTGGCCGGCGCGAGCAGCGCGGAGTTCACGAACGCGACGACGACGCAGATGCTCGACTGGCGGACGGGTGACTGGGCGCGCGACCTGCTCGACGAGATCGACGTGCCGACGCACTTCCTGCCGCCGATCGTCGCCCCTGGCACCAGGCTCGGTGTTCCGCTGCCGTCGATCGTGGCGCGCGCGCCGGCCCTGTCCGGCGTCCCGGTCCTGGCCCCTGCCTGTCACGACACCGGATCGGCGGTGGCGTCGGTGCCTTCGGGGCCGGGCGTCGCGTTCCTCAGTTCGGGCACGTGGTCGCTGCTCGGCGCCGAAGCACGAGCGCCCGTCGTCAGCGACACGTCGCTGGCCTGCAACTTCACGAACGAAGGCGGGGTGGCCGGGACCACGCGCGTGCTCCGCAACATCACCGGGCTGTGGCTGCTCGAGGGCTGCCTGCGCGGCTGGCAGGCCGAGGGGCAGGCGTTCACGATGGAGGCGCTGGTCGCAAGCGCGGCCGAGCGCCCGGCGGCGCGCGCGTTCGTCGATCCCGACGACCCGGTGTTCCATCGTGCGCCAGACGCGACCGGGGTCCAGGCCTGGTGTGCGCGCACCGGACAGCCGGTGCCCGACTCTGCCTCCGACGTCGTCCGCGTCGTCATCGACAGCCTTGCGCTCGCGTATCGCAGGTACCTGAAGGCACTCCAGGACGTGATCGGCACGCGCTTCCACACGATTCGCGTGATCGGCGGCGGCGCGCGCAATCGCCTGCTGAATCAGGCGACGGCCGATGCGACGGGTTGTCGCGTCCTGGCCGGACCGGTCGAAGCGACCGCCGTCGGCAACGTCGTGGTGCAACTGGTGTCGCTGGGCGTGGTGCGCGGGCTCGAAGAAGGTCGCGCGCTGGTCGCCGCCGCGTTCCCGCCCGAGGAGTTCGCGCCGCGGCAGACCGCGGCGTGGGAGGCCGCGGAGGAACGCTTCGGCGCGCTCCGTTCCATCGGGTCGTAGCGGCAGGCTGCCTAGCCGGCGGGTTCGATGTCCCACGCCGGCGGCGGCACGAAGGACGTGCGCGCTTCGACCGACTCGAGAACGTCGGGCGGATAGAGCGCCTTGACGGCGGCGCCGCCCGGCGCGAAGAGGTCCGGCGACAGCACCTGGAACTCCTCCCAGCCGGCGTCTGGGCCGATCCCGCGCATCTGCCGGTCGATGAGGCGCGCGTACGCGACCGTGATCGTCTCGTGGTACCGCTGCGGCGTGCCGGCGGCGATCGTCAACAGCTCGAGGCCGCGGCGGACGCGCCCGATCGCATCGTGGAACGGCGCGCGGCGCAGGCACAACCACGCCACGCGGACGTGCGACGTGTGGTCGAACGTCGCCGGGTCCAGCGTACCGGCGTCGAAGCGCTCGAGGAACTCCGCGTCGTTCAGCATCTCTGTATGATGTGCGCCATGCGCATCGTGCGTTGCCTCACTCACAGCGGCCTCACCGTGTATGCGACCGAGGGCGAGCCCGGCAGCTACCACCTGCTGAACGGCGATCTCTACGAGGGCTTCACCGTCACGGAGACCCACGTGCCGGTCGCGCAGGTGCTCGCGCCCATCGTGCCGGCGATGATCTGGTGCATCGGCTTGAACTACCGCCGGCATGCCGAGGAGACCGGCGCGAAGATCCCCGAGCAGCCGGTCGTCTTCGCCAAGGGCCCCAACACCGTGCAGCGCCCCGGCGGCCCGATCGAGCTGCCGCGCCACCTGGCCAGCGAACAGGTCGACTACGAGTGCGAACTGGCCATCGTCATCGGCAAGCCCTGCAAGAACGTGTCGCCGGAACGGGCCCTCGACTACGTGCTCGGCTACACGTGCGCCAACGACGTCAGCGCCCGCGACTGGCAGATCAAGCGCGGCGGCAGCCAGTGGAGCCGCGGCAAGACGTTCGACACGTTCGCGCCGCTCGGCCCCGTCCTCGTCACAACGGACGACATCCCCAATCCGAACGCGCTCCGGATCTCCACGCGGCTCAACGGCGAGGTCGTGCAGGACTCCCACACGTCGGACATGATCTTCGACGTGCCGCAGATCATCTCGTTCCTCAGCGGCAGCACGACGCTGCTGCCGGGCACGGTCATCCTCACCGGCACGCCCGAAGGTGTCGGCATGGCCCGCACGCCGCCCCGCTGGCTGGCGCCGGGCGACGAGGTGACGATCGAGATCGAGAGCATCGGCGCGCTCACCAACCCCGTTGTCCTCGAAAGCGTGCAGGACGCATAGGTGTCGCTCCCGGCTCCGACGACGTTCGCGGGCCGCCTCGCGCAGCTCGGGCCGGGCCTCATCATCAGTGCCGCGATCGTCGGATCCGGCGAGCTGATCGTCGTGCCGAAGCTCGGCGCCGCCACCGGCTTCGCGCTGCTCTGGTTCCTGGTCCTCGGCTGCGTCCTCAAGGTCTTCGTCCAGATCGAGCTGGCGCGGCACGCCATCGCCCACCAGGAGACGACGCTGGTGTCGCTGGACACGCTGCCGGGCCCGCGCTGGCGCATCTCGTGGGCCTTGTGGGCGTGGCTCGTCATGTACGGCGGCACCGTGCTGCAGGTGGGCGGCATCATCGGCGGGATCACGATGATCTGCGGCATGCTCGGCCTGGCATGGCCGCCCTGGGTGTGGCTGGCGCTGACGACGGGATCGGGCATCCTGCTGCTCGTCTCCGGCCGCTACGCCCCGGTCGAACGCTACGCGACGGTGATGGTCGCGGTCTTCACGCTCTCGACGATGGTTGCCGTGGTGGCGCTGCAGTGGACCGAGTTCCAGGTGACCCCGGCGCAACTGCGCGAGGGCCTGTGGCCGTCCAACGTCGCTGGGTTCACGTTGGCGTTTGCCGCGTTCGGCGTGACCGGCGTCGGCGCCTCCGAGCTGATCTACTACCCGTACTGGTGCCTGGAGAAGGGCTACGGACGGAACGTCGGTCCGCCGCCGGAGGGCGGCGCGTGGTCGGCCGAGCGGGCCGGCTGGATTGCCCGCGCGCGCGGCTGGCTGCGCGTGATGCGCCTCGATGCGTTCGTGTCGATGATCATCTACACGCTCGCGACGATTGCGTTCTACGTGCTGGGCGCCGCGGTGCTGCATCGGACGGCGCGCGACGCCGGCGACAACGAGTTGATCGGCCGGCTCGCCGACATGTACCTGCGGTCGCTCGGCGAATGGAGCCACACGCTCTTCCTGATCGGCGCGTTCGCGGTGCTCTACTCGACGTTCTTCGTGGCGACGGCCTCGAATGCCCGTCTGCTCGTGGACATCGGCGGGCTGCTGGGCGTGCCGGCGGCCGCGGCGCCGACGGCCGACGCGCGGCGCCGGGCCATCCGGTTCGGCTGCGTGCTGCTCCCGCTCGCCTCGGCCACCGCGTTCATCGTCTGGCCGCAGCCGGTCACGCTGGTCCTGATCGGCGCGGTGGGCCAGGGCCTGATGCTGCCGGTGCTGGCCGGCGCGGCCGTGTATTTCCGCCACCGGCGCCTGCCGCCGGACCTGGCGCCGTCCCTGCCGTGGACGATCGCGCTGTGGACGTCGGCGCTGCTGATCGCGCTCGTCGGCGCCTACCAGCTCTACAACGCGGTGCGATGAAGGGGCCGCGCGCCTGGTCGGCGCGCGTCGTCTTCATGGGCAGCTCGGGGAGCTGCCCCTACCTGACTC
This sequence comes from uncultured bacterium, assembly GCA_966211945.1. Taxonomy (GTDB): domain Bacteria; phylum Acidobacteriota; class Vicinamibacteria; order Vicinamibacterales; family Vicinamibacteraceae; genus Luteitalea. Next base: position 5,218 of record CBIHOS010000197.1, on the reverse strand, counting down.
GGGGAGCTGCCCCTACGGGCGTGTTTTCGACATGGCGCATTTCCGCATTCCGCATTGCGGCGAGGCGTGCGGAGGCGAAGCCGACTCGACGCCGAGACCCTGTATGCCGATACCCCTCGTATGATTGTGGCCGTGACCCGACTGCACCGGCGGCTGGCAGGGCTGCTCCTCGCGGGCGCCAGCGTGACCGTCCCGGGTGCTGGCGCGCAGCCGGCGACCTCGGCGGCACCGGCCCTGACCGCACAAGCGGCAACGGCCCGCCGAAGCTGGACCGTGCTCAGCGCATCCGGTTCGCAGCCGCTGCCCGTGACCGCCGTCAACGGCCGCGACTACGTCAGCGGCGCCGACCTGAGCACCCTGCTCGGCGTGGTCCTGCGCGAGGATCGAGCGGGTGGCCTCGTGCTCACCCTCGGCTCCCGGACCACCGTCGTCTCGCTCACGCAGGGGCTGGCCTCGGTCGAGGGGCGCGTCGTGAGCCTGCCGGCCCCGCCCGTGCGGCAGGGCACCACGTGGCTGCTGCCCGTGGACATCATCGAACGCGCGCTGGCGCCCGGCGCGTCGCCGCGCATCGACGTCCGGCCGCGCGCCTCGCTCATCGTCCTCGGCAACCTCACCGTGCCGGCCGTCACGGTGCGCAGCGAGCCCCTCCCGAACGGCACGCGCGTCGACGTGGTCGCCGCGCCGGCGGTCGCGCAGACCGTCGTCCACGAGAACGGACGGCTGCTGCTCCGCTTTGCCGCCGATGCGCTCGATGCCGACATCAGCGGCGTCACGTCGTCGCAGGTGTTGACCGGCGTCCGCGTCGTGCCGCCGGCGACGATCGAGCTCGGCCTCGGCGCGGCGTTTGCCAGCTATCGCGCCACCGAGCAGCGGGAAGGCGGCCAGTTGCGACTCACGGTCGATCTCATGGCGACGGCGATTCCGGCGCCGAGCGACGCCACCGCTCCCGCACCGGGCACCGAGCCGGCCCAAGCCGCTCCGCAGGAACTGCCGCCGCTCCTGCCCGAAGCGACGGGCGTGCGCACCATCGTGCTCGACCCCGGCCACGGCGGCACCGAGCAGGGCGCCCGCGGTCCCTCGGGGACGCTCGAGAAGAACGTCGCGCTCGCCGTCGCGCGCCAGTTGAAGTCGGCCATCGAAGCGCGCCTCGGCCTGCGCGTCCTGCTCACGAGGAGCGGCGACGAAACCGTGGCGCTCGACGCCCGGGCCGCATTTGCGAACAACAACAAGGCCGACCTCTTCATCAGCCTGCACGCCAACGCCTCGGTCCGATCGTCGGTCACCGGCGCCGAGGTCTTCTACGTGACGCTCGGTGAGTACGGCAACAGCGCGCGCGCCTCGGCTGCCGAGCCCGGTGCGCTGCTGCCGACCCTCGGCGGCGGCCAGCGCACCGTCGATCTGATCCTGTGGGAGATGGCGCAGGCACAGCATCTCAACGCCTCGGCGCGCCTGGCCCGCCTCATGGAGGGCGAGATGCGGCAGCGCCTGCCGATGTCGCCGCGCGCCATCCAGCAGGCGCCGTTCCGGGTGCTGGTCGGCGCCAACATGCCGGCGGTGCTCGTGGAGATGGGCTTCATCACCAATCCCGCCGAGGAGAAGCGGCTGAACACGCCCGAGTATCAATCCCAGATCGTCAACGCGCTGCTCGGCGCCGTCGTGCGCTTCAAAGCCACGAGCGAACGGATCGGCGCGCCGCAGCCGGTGCCCTCCCCAGGTCAGGAACAGCGCTGAGATGCGTCGTCCGCTCGCCGTGATCCTGCTCGGAGCGATCACGGCCCTCGTCATCGGGATCGTCGGGTTCGTCTACATCCCGCGCTGGTTCGCGCCGGCCACCGTCGACGTGCCCAAGAGCGACAACGAGGCGGCGGCCGATGCGACGGGCCGCATCCGCGCCAGCCTGTTCTACGTGGCCGAGGACGGGCTGCGGCTCACGGCCGTGGATGCCGACGTGCCCTACGGCGCGACGCCGTCCGAGCAGGCCCGGGCGCTGGTCGAGGCGCAGTTGCAGCCGGCCCCGGTGCCGCTTGCGCAGCCGATTGCCGAGGGCACCAAGCTCCGCCAGATCTTCGTGGCCGAGGACGGCACGGCCTTCGTCGATCTCTCGAAGGAAGCGGTGACCAACCACCGCGGCGGCTCGCTCGACGAACTGTTCGCGGTCTACGCGATCGTCAACGCGGTCACCGTCAACCTGCCGGCGGTCAAGGGCGTGCAGATCCTCATCGACGGCCAGGAAGTGGACACGCTGGCCGGCCACGTCGACCTGCGCCATCCCCTCGCACGCAACATGCGGTGGGTGGGAGAGATCGAACAGGAAGGGGCGAGTCAGGAAGACAGGAGTCAGGAAGGCAGGAGCCAGGACGCAGGAGCCAAGGCGGGCACGAGTGCCCCAGCCGCTCCCGCCCAGCCTCAGCCTGCCCCGCGTCCGCGACCGTAGTCGGCATCGCCGACTACCGACTGCCCGACCGCCTGGACGTCGTCGGACGCGTCGGCGACGCGTCGCTACCGATCGCACTGCCGACTGTCGCACTGCCGACTGCCGACACCCGACTGCCGGCATCTACTCTCCCCGTTCGTTCGTTCCGGCTACACTGTGGCCCCTATGCCTCGCTCCGACGGCCGCGCCAACGACGACCTGCGCCCCTGCACGATCACGCCGCACATCTCGCTGCACGCCGAGGGGTCGTGCCTGATCGAAACCGGGCGCACGCGCGTCATCTGCACCGCCAGCGTAGAGGATCGCGTCCCGCCGTTCCTGCGCAACAGCGGCAAGGGCTGGGTGACGGCCGAGTACGGCATGCTGCCGCGGGCGACGACCACGCGCGTCCAGCGTGAGTCGACGGCCGGCAAGGTCGGCGGACGGACGCAGGAGATCCAGCGGTTGATCGGCCGATCGCTGCGCGCAGTGGTGGAGATGAACCGGCTCGGCGAGCGGACGATCTGGATCGACTGCGACGTCATCCAGGCCGATGGCGGCACCCGCACCGCCGCGATCACCGGCGCCTTCGTCGCCATGGTGCTCGCGATGCAGCACATGGTGCAGGCGAACCAGATCAAGGAGATCCCGGTCCGCGACTACCTGGCCGCGACCAGCGTCGGCGTCATCGCCGGCGTGCCGATGCTCGACCTCGCCTACGACGAGGACAGCAACGCCGACGTGGACATGAACGTGATCCGGACCGGCGACGGGCGCTTCATCGAAGTGCAGGGCACCGCCGAGCGCGAACCGTTTCCGCGCGCCGTGCTCGATCGACTGCTCGATCTGGGCAGCAAGGGCATCGACGAACTGATCGCGAAGCAGTTTGCACTGGTCGGTCCGCTGCTGAAGGTCAAGCCGGCCGCCCGGGCATGAGCATGGCGGCGCGCCTGCTCGTGGCGACGAGCAACGCCGGCAAGATGCGCGAACTGGCCGCGCTCTTCGCCGATCTGCCGGTCGCGCTGCTGTCCTTGCAGGACCTGCCGCAGCCGATCGCACCTCCCGACGAAACCGGCGAGACCTGTGCCGACAATGCCCGCCTCAAGGCGGCGTTCTACGCGCAGGCCGCAGGACTGCCCTGCCTGGCCGAGGACTCGGGGTTCGAAGTGGCGGCCCTGGACGGCGCGCCCGGCGTGCGGTCGGCGCGCGTGCCGGGCGGCAGCGACGAGGCCCGCAACGCGTGGGTCTACGCGCAACTCGATGCGCGCGGCAGCCGCGACTCGGGCGCCCGGTTCGTGTCCGTGCTGGCGCTGGCGCGGGCCGACGGCACGCTCCTGCACGTGGCCGAAGGCGAGGTCGAGGGTGTCGTCGCGCCGGAACCGCGGGGCACCAACGGCTTCGGCTACGACCCGGTGCTGTTCTATCCGCCGCTCGGCCGCACGTTCGCCGAGATGTCGCAGGAGGAGAAGGCCGAGGTCAGTCACCGCGGCCGCGCGTCGCGCCTGATGCACGACTGGATTTCCGCCCATGTCGATGCGTTGTTCTGAGCCCCTGCCATGACTCGTCCCCTCTGGTTCGGCGTCGCGTTGTTCAGCGCGTTCGGATCGATCTTCGCCGGCTTGTTCGGCCTGCGGATCGTGCAATACCCGTTGATTGGCCTCGCAGTGATCGCCGTGCTCATGGCCTTCCGCGCCAACGCCCCGCCCCCCGTCGAGGATCCGCGCAAGAAGTAACCGGGTACCGGGTATCGGGTATCGGGTATCGGGTATCGGGTATCGGGTATCGGGTATTTTTCCGAAGGCCCAAGGCCCAAGGCCGACAGATTCCCGCTATACGCGACGCAGCTGCACGCGCTCGACGACGTGGCGCGGACCCTTCGACAGGATCAGGTGCGCCCGCATCCGCGTCGGCTGGATGTTCTCGCGCAGGTTCGGCGCGTTGATCTCGGCCCAGATCCGGCCGGCCGTCTCGCGGGCGTCCACCTCGTTCAACGACGCGTAGCGGTGGAAGTACGACCCCGGATCCTGGAAGACCGTCTCGACCAGCCGGAGGAAGCGCTCGACGTACCACTGCTCGATGTCGCGCTCGTCGGCGTCGACGTAGATCGAGAAGTCGAAGAAGTCCGACGCGAACAGCTGGTTCTCGTCGCGCTGGTGCGGCGGCGCCTGCAGCACGTTCAGCCCTTCCACGATGACGATGTCGGGCTGGCTGACGGTCTGCACCTGCCCCGGCACGATGTCGTAGCGCTGGTGCGAGTACACCGGCCCGTGCACGTCGGGCACGCCGGCCTTGACGTCGGCGAGGAAGCGCACGAGACGGGCCCGGTCGTAGCTCTCCGGGAACCCCTTCCGCTTCATGAGCCCGCGGCTCTCGAGCACGGCGTTCGGAAAGAGGAAGCCGTCGGTGGTGACCAGGTCCACCGAGGGATGGCTCGGCCAGCGCGAGAGCAGCGCCTGCAGGATGCGGGCGGTGGTGCTCTTGCCCACCGCGACGCTGCCCGCCAGGCCGATGATGAACGGCACCTGTGCGCCGTCGTTGCCGAGGAACGTCTGCGTGGTGCGGTAGAGGCCCTGCGCCGCCCGGACGTACAGGTTGAGGAGGCGCGACAGCGGCAGGTAGATCTGCACGACCTCGTCCATCGACAGCTCGTCGTTGAGGCCGCGGAGCGCGACCAGGTCGGCTTCCGAGAGCGTGAGCGGCGTGCTGTCGCGGAGGCGGGCCCACGCGGTGCGGTCGAACGACAGGAACCGCGAGAGGGCGGTGGCGGTGGACATGCGTCACCGCTAGCCTACACACATACGGGCG
>CBIHOS010000196.1:0-9127 GCA_966211945.1 uncultured bacterium | reverse complement strand
TACCCGGTTTTGATACGATTCGAGGCTGCCATGGCCCTGGATTCCTTCAAAACACGACGCACTCTGACGGTCGGAAGCGAGACCGTCCACTACTTCAGCCTGCCGGCCCTCGAGGCGGCCGGGTTTCCGGGCGTGGCGCGCCTGCCGTATTCGCTGCGCATCCTCCTCGAGAACCTGCTCCGGCGCGAAGACGATGCGTTCGTGAAGAAGGCCGACGTGGCGGCGCTGGCGGGCTGGGATGTCAAGGGCGGCGCCGAGCGCGAGATCGCCTTCATGCCGGCGCGGGTGCTGCTGCAGGACTTCACGGGCGTGCCCGCCGTGGTCGACCTTGCGGCGATGCGCGATGGCGTCGTCAAGCTCGGTGGCGACCCGTCGCGGGTCAACCCGCTGCAGCCGGTCGAACTGGTCATCGACCATTCCGTGCAGGTCGATCACTTCGGCGGGCTGGACAGCTTCGCGCTCAACGTCGACCTCGAATACCAGCGCAACGGCGAACGCTACGAGTTCCTGCGCTGGGGCCAGAACGCGTTCTCGAATTTCCGCGTCGTGCCGCCGGGGACGGGCATCGTCCACCAGGTCAACATCGAGTACCTGGCGCGCGTCGTCTGCCGCGAAGACACGGACGGCCAGGCGCTCGTCTATCCGGACACGCTCTTCGGCACCGACTCGCACACCACGATGGTGAATGGACTCGGCGTCGTGGGCTGGGGCGTTGGCGGCATCGAGGCCGAGGCCGCGATGCTCGGGCAGCCGTCGTCGATGCTGATCCCGGATGTCGTCGGCTTCAAGCTCTCGGGCAAGCTGCAGGAAGGCATCACCGCGACGGACCTGGTGCTGACGATCACCGAGCGCCTCCGCAAGCAGGGCGTCGTCGGCAAGTTCGTCGAGTTCTACGGCGCCGGGCTGAGCCACCTGACCATCGCCGACCGTTCGACGATCGGCAACATGTCGCCCGAGTACGGCTCGACGATCGCGATCTTCCCGATCGACGACATGACGCTCGACTACCTGCGCCTCACCGGGCGATCGCCCGCCCAGGTGGCGCTGGTCGAGGCCTATGCGAAGGCGCAGGGCCTGTACCGCACCGACGCAACCGTCGATCCGGTCTACACGACGGCCATCGAGCTCGACCTGTCGACCGTGGTGCCCAGCATCGCCGGACCGCGCCGGCCGCAGGACCGCGTGGCGCTCGCCGACGCGACCTCGTCGTTCGGCACGGCGCTCGGCGCGATGCTCGCCGAGCCGAGGAAGAAGGGCAGCGGCGGCGGCACGGCCACCGCGGTGGCCGTCCAGGCACCGGTCTGGGCCGATCAGGTCGATCACGGCGCGGTCGTCGTGGCGGCCATCACGAGCTGCACCAACACGTCGAACCCGAGCGTGATGATCGCCGCCGGCCTGGTGGCGAAGAAGGCGGTGGAGAAGGGCCTGCAGTGCAAGCCGTGGGTCAAGACCAGCCTCGCCCCGGGTTCGCAGGTGGTCACCGAGTACTACGCCAAGTCCGGGCTGAACACCTACCTCGACGCGCTCGGCTTCAACCTCGTGGGCTACGGCTGCACGACCTGCATCGGCAACAGCGGTCCGCTGCCCGACGACGTCTCCTCGCTGGTCGAGGAGAAGGATCTCGTCGTGTGCTCGGTGCTGAGCGGCAACCGCAACTTCGAGGGCCGCATCCAGCCGCAGGTGCGCGCCAACTACCTCGCGTCGCCGCCGCTGGTCGTCGCCTATGCGCTGGCCGGGTCGATGACTGTCGATCTCACGAAGGAGCCGCTCGGCCAGGACCGCGACGGCAACGACGTCTACCTGAAGGACATCTGGCCGTCGCAGCAGGAAGTGCAGCACACGATGCTGTCGGCGGTGCAGTCGGAGATGTACCAGCGCCGCTACGCCGACGTGTTCAAGGGCGACGAGCGCTGGCAGGCGCTGCCGGCACCGCAGGGCGATCGCTTCGCGTGGAAGGACGCCTCCACCTACATCGCCAATCCGCCGTACTTCGAGGGCATGACGCTGGAGCCGGCCGAGATCACCGACGTGACCGGCGCCCGCGTGCTCGCGCTCCTCGGCGACAGCGTGACGACCGACCACATCTCGCCGGCCGGGTCGATCAAGGCCGACAGCCCGGCCGGCCAGTACCTCATCGCCAACGGCGTCCAGCCGCGCGATTTCAATCAGTACGGCGCCCGGCGCGGTCATCACGAGGTGATGATGCGCGGCACGTTCGCCAACATCCGGCTGCGCAACCAGATCGCTCCCGGCACCGAAGGCGGCGTCACGCTCTACCTGCCCGGCGACGAGCAGATGAGCATCTTCGACGCCTCGATGAAGTACCAGGAGGCGGGCGTTCCGCTGATGGTCATCGCGGGCAAGGAGTACGGCTCCGGGTCGTCGCGCGACTGGGCCGCCAAGGGCACGCGCCTGCTCGGCGTGCGGGCGGTCATCGCGGAGAGCTTCGAGCGGATCCACCGCAGCAATCTCGTGAACATGGGCGTGCTGCCGCTGCAGTTCAAGGACGGCGAGAGCGCCGCGTCGCTCGGCCTCACGGGCCGCGAGGTGTTCGACATCGCGCTGGCCGACCTGCGGCCGCGTGGCGAACTCACCATCACCGCCCGGCCGGAACAGGGCGGCACCACGAAGACGTTCACCGTGCGCGTCCGCGTCGATACGCCGGAGGAACTGACGGCTTATCGCCACGGCGGCATTCTTCCGTACGTCGTTCGTCAGTTGGTGAAGAAGGCGTAGCGGACGAACGACCCCGGCAATGCGAAATGCTGAATGCGGCATGTCGAAGGCCACGGAGAGGTCTCGGCATTCCCGCATTTGACATTCCCGCATTGTCCGCTCGAGCGCAGTGATGCTCTCCGTTGATGCCCTGCGCACCCAGGCGCTGACGCTCGGGTTCGACCTCTGTGGCGTCGCGCCGGTCGAACGCGTGGCGCGGCTCGAATACCTGCGGGAGTGGGTGGCCCGCGGCTATGCCGCCGACCTCGACTACGTGACGCGCAGCGCCGGCGCGCGCATCGACCCTGGCCAGGTCCTGCCCGGCGCCCGTTCGGCCATCGTCACCGGCACCATCTACCACACGGACGCGCCCCTCTCGCGGGCGCGGACCGGCCCCGGCGACGCGCGCATTGCGCGCTACGCCTGGGGCGAGGACTACCACGAGGTGCTCGGGCGTCGTCAGCACCTGCTGATCGGCTGGCTGAAGGAGCACGCCGGCGAGCGCTTCGAGGCCGTCGGCTACGTGGACACCGGCCCCGTGCAGGAGAAGGCGCTGGCGGCGGCGGCCGGGCTGGGCTGGATCGGCAAGCACACCTGCCTGATCAACCAGGAACTGGGATCCTGGATGTTCCTCTCGGTGATCCTCACGACACTGCCGCTGCCGGCCGGCGAACCGGTGCCCGATCGCTGCGGCACCTGCACGCGCTGCCTCGACGTCTGTCCGACGGGCGCGATTGTCGAGCCCTACGTCGTGGACGCGGCGCGCTGCCTGTCGTACGTCACGATCGAGTCGTATGCCGGCGTACCGGAGGACCGGCGTGCCGCCGTCGGCGCGCAGGTGTACGGCTGCGACCTCTGTCAGGACGTGTGTCCCTGGAACACCGGCGCGCCGGTCACCGACGACCCGATCTGGGTCGCCCGCCCGCTGTGGCGCGAGGCGACGCTGGCCGCCCTGTGGCGCGCGCCAGACGATGAGCTGCAGGCGTCGATCCGTCACAGCCCGATGTACCGCACCAAGGTCTGGCGGCTGCGCCGCAACCTCGCCCTGGCCATTGCCGCCAGCAGCGATCCCGATGCGCACGCCGCTCTCCGCGCACCGCGCAGCGCCGACGTCGATCCGTCGTTCGGCCACCCGATCGTCGTGGAACACATCACCTGGGCACTGGCGCGGCTCGAGGCCAGGCGCGTTCGGTAATATCAATCCATGAGCGCACGGGAAGCCACGAGCCTCGCGCCGACCCTCCTGCTGTCCATGCCGCAGATGCAGGACGAGAATTTCGAGCGCACGGTCGTGCTGCTGTGCGACCACACCGCCGAGGGCGCCTTCGGGTTGATTCTGAACCGGCCGACGACGACCGCCGCGGCCGAGGCGGTCGCCTTCGACCCGCCGATCAAGGCCCACCGGGGACCGCTGCTCTGGACGGGCGGGCCGGTCGAGCCGGAGCGCGGCTGGATTCTCCTCGGCGAAACGGTGGACGAGGAGTCGCAGACCGAGATCGCGCCCGGGCTGTTCCTCTCCACGTCGATCGACCTCCTGCGCCGGGTCGTCCAGACGACGCCATCGCGTACGCGCGTGCTTACCGGATACGCGGGGTGGGGCCCCGGACAACTCGACGACGAACTGGCCGCGTCGGCCTGGCTCACCGTGGACGTCGACCCGGCGCTGATCTTCGACACGCCGGCCGACGAGATGTGGGACGCCGCCATCCGTCGTCTCGGCACCGAGCCGGGCAGCCTGCAGATCGGGCAGGGTGTTCACTGAGGTAGGGGCACGTCCCCGACGTGCCCTTGACGGGCGGCTCGGGGAGCCGCCCCTACCAAGAGACCGAACGAGTACTACACTGAGCAGGCCATGGCCCAGCCCGCCCCAGCCTCTCGAATCAACCTGACCGTCAACGGCGACGCGAAGTCGTTTGCCGGCGATCCGCAGACACCGCTGCTGTGGGTGCTCCGCGACGCGTTGCAGCTCACCGGCACCAAGTTCGGCTGCGGGATGGGCCTGTGCGGCGCCTGCACCGTGCACATGGACGGGCGACCGATTCGCAGCTGCTCGACGCCGGTTGCAGCCGTGGCCGGCCGCAAGATCACGACGATCGAGGGTCTGGCGGCGGGCGCCGAACATCCGCTGCAGGTCGCCTGGAAGAAGCATCAGGTGCCGCAGTGCGGCTACTGCCAGAGCGGGCAGATCATGCAGGCCGCGGCGCTGCTGGCCTCGCGGCCCAGTCCGACCGACGCGCAGATCGTGTCCTACATGGAAGGCATCCTCTGTCGCTGCGGCACCTACCAGCGGATTCGCGCCGCGATCAAGGACGCCGCGGCGAGCGGGAGGCAGGCATGAACCGCCCGGCGCGCGTCACCCGTCGCGGGTTCCTCGGCCGGGCCACGGCGGCCGGCGCCTTCGTCCTCGGCACGCGGCTGGTGCCGGCGGCCGTCTTCGCGCAGCCGGCGGGCGGACCCTGGCAGCCGGGCGTCTATCTCGCGATCCTGCCGGACGGCCTCGTGCAGATCGTCGCCCACCGGTCCGAGATGGGCACCGGGATCCGGACGTCGCTGCCGCTGGTCGTCGCCGACGAACTGGATGCCGACTGGGCTCGCGTCTCGATCGTCCAGGCGCTCGGCGACAAGAAGTACGGTTCACAGAACACCGACGGCTCGTGCTCCATCCGCGACTTCTACGAGCCGATGCGGATTGCCGGCGCCACCGCCCGGACGATGCTCGAGCAGGCCGCGGCGACGACATGGGGCGTGCCCGCCGGCGAAGTCCAGACCCGTAACCACGTGGTCGTGCACGAGACGAGCGGCCGATCGCTCGGCTTCGGCGAACTTGTCGCCGCGGCCCGAACGCTGCCGGTGCCGGCCGCTTCGTCGCTGCAGTTCAAGAAGCCCGAGGCATGGCGCTACGTCGGCAGGCCGGTGCCCAGCGTGGACCTCGATCCGATCGTCCGCGGTACGGCGACCTACGGCATCGACGCCGCGCGGCCCGGCATGGTGTTCGCCACGATCGCCCGTCCGCCCGTGCTCGGCAGCACGGTGACCGCCGTGGACGACGCGGCGGCGCGCAAGGTGGCGGGCGTGAAGGACGTCGTCCGCCTGCCGGAAGCCACCCCGCCATACGTGTTCAAGGCGCTCGGCGGCGTCGCCGTCATCGGCGACAGCACCTGGTCGGCGATGCAGGGCCGCCGTGCCCTCGGCGTGAGCTGGTCCGACAGTCCGAACGCCTCCTTCGACTCCGCCGCGTTCAAGACGATGCTGACCGGTGCGGTGAGGACGCCGGGCCGGATCGTCCGCGACCAGGGCGACGTCGACGCCGCGATCGCGTCGGGGAAGACGCACGAGGCGACCTACTACACGCCGCTGCTCGCGCACGCGCCGCTCGAGCCGCCGATGGCGGTGGCCGAGGTCCGCGACGGCAAGGCCGAAGTATGGACGGCGACGCAGAATCCGCAGGCCGTGCAGGACGCGGTGGGCGAGGCCCTTGGCATCGCGCCCGAGGCGGTCACCTGCCACGTCACGCTGCTCGGCGGCGGCTTCGGCCGGAAGTCGAAGCCGGACTACTGCGTCGAAGCGGCGCTGCTGGCCCGGCAGGTGGGCGCGCCGGTCAAGGTCGTGTGGACCCGCGAGGACGATCTGTCCTTCGACTACTACCACGCCCCCGCGGCGATGTACCTGAAGGCGGCCGTCGACGCCGCCGGCAAGCCGACGGCGTGGCTCCAGCGGACGGCCTTCCCGCCGATCGGTTCGACCTTCGACGCCAAGGAGCAGTACGGCGGCGACCAGGTCGGCATGGGCTTCACCGACCTGCCGTACCCGATTGCGAACCTGCGCGTGGAGAACAACCCGGCGCCATCGCCGGTGCGCATCGGCTGGATGCGTTCGGTGGCGCACATCCATCACGCCTTCGCCGTCCAGAGCTTCACCGACGAACTGGCGGCGCTCGCGAAGGCCGATCGCGTCGAGTACCTCCTGTCGGTGCTCGGTGCGCCCCGTGTCATCGACCTGGGGGCCGAGGGCGTCAAGGGCGCGAAGCCGAATCCGAAGCATCCCTTCGACACGGCGCGGCTTCGGCGCGTGATCGAACTGGTCGCCGAGAAGTCCGGCTGGGCGACGAAGCGGCCCGCCGCAGGCCGCGCCCTCGGCATCGCCGCGCACCACAGCTTTCTCAGCTACATCGCCGCCGTCGTCGAAGTCGAGGTGAATGCGCGCGGGCAGGTGACGATCCCGCGGGTGGACTTCGCGGTCGACGCCGGCACCATCGTCAGCCCCGATCGCGTCACGGCGCAGTTCGAGGGCGCGTCGGTGTTCGGCACCAGCATCGCGCTGCTCAGCGAGATGACCGCGACCGGCGGCAAGGTCAACGAGACGAACTTCGGCGGCTATCTGCTCGCGAGGCAGGACACCGCGCCGCGCGAGACGCACGTGCACCTGGTGCGGAGCACGGCGCCGCCAGCCGGCGTCGGCGAGCCCGGCGTGCCGGTGATGATGCCGGCGATCGCCAACGCGATCTTCGCCGCGACCGGCAAGCGGTATCGCGACCTGCCGATCCGGAAGGTCACAGCCTGACAGGTAGGGCCGGCTGTCCCAGCCCGGCCTGTCAACGCGACCTCCGGTGATGGGCCGCGTTGGGACAACGGGCCCTGCCTGCGTGGTCGCGCCTACCGTCCCCTCGACGCGTAGAGCTTCCGTAACGCTTTCGTCGCCGTGCGCGCGTCGCGGCGGCGTTCGGCGGCGGCCTTGATGTCGGCTTCTTCCACCGGCTTGGCGACCACTTCCTTCCGCAGCCGCTGGTAGTTCGCCAGGCGATCGGCGGAGAGGCGACCTGCCGCCACCGCGGCCTTCACGCCGCAGTCCGGTTCGCTGTCGTGCGTGCAGTCGCGGAAGCGGCAGTCGGCGCCGAACGCGGCGATGTCCTCGAACGCCTCGTTCAGGCCGGTCGAGACGTCCCAGAGCTGCAGCTCGCGCATGCCCGGCGTGTCGATCAGCAGGCCGCCGTCCGGCAGGACGATCAGTTCGCGGTTGGTCGTCGTGTGCCGGCCCTTGCTGTCGCTCTCGCGGACGTCGGCGGTGCGCTGCACGTCGTGCCCGAGCAGGCGGTTGATCAGCGTCGACTTGCCGACGCCCGACGAGCCGAGGAACGCGGCCGTCCGGCCGAGTCCGATGTGCGCCCGCAGCTGGTCGACGCCGGCGCCGGTCCGCGCGCTGACCATCACCACCGGCACCTCGCCGGCCACCGGGCCGAGCGCGGCGCGCACATCGTCGATGTCGCGCGGCAGGTCGGCCTTGTTCAGGACGATCACCGGTGCGGCGCCGCCCTCGAGCGCGGCGATCAGGTAGCGCTCGATGCGGCGGACGTTGAAGTCGTGGTCGAGGCCGCTCACGAGGAACACGACGTCGACGTTGGCGGCCACCACCTGCGCCTCGGCGGCCGTGCCGGCGGCCTTGCGCACGAACCGGCCGCGCCGCGGCAGCACGTCCACGATGCGTCCCATGTCCTCGTTGGGCGTGGCGGGTTTCAGCGCAATCCAGTCGCCGACGGCGGGGAACGCCTCGCGCGACCCGAGCGTGTGACGCACCCGGCCGGTGACGCGCGCCAGTACTTCGTCGCTGCCGGTATGGACGCGGTAGATGTGCTGGTGCTCGAGGACGACCCGGGCCGGCACGCGGTCCGCGGCGCTGCCGTGATGGGCGGCCCACACCTCGGCCCAACGCGTATCCCACCCGAGCACGCCGAGGGTCACGTGACCGGACATGATCCACAGAGCTTACTCCTGACGTCCTCCGTGTCTTCCTGTCTTCCTGTCTCTTACAATCGCCCTGTGCCCGAGCAAACCGATGACGGAGCGCCACGCCAGCGTGGGCAGGCGGCGCTCGACGCGGTGTGGCCGGAGGTCTACCAGGAACTGCGGCGGCTCGCGGCGTCCTACGTGCGCGGCGAGCGGGCCGACCTGACCCTGCAGGCCACCGCGCTCGTTCACGAGGCCTATGTGCGCCTGCTCAGGGAAGCCAATTCGTCCTGGCACAATCGCGCCCATTTCGCGGCGATTGCCGCCGGTGCGATGCGGCAGATCCTCATCGAGCAGTCGCGCGCCCACCGCGCCCTCAAGCGCGGCGGCGATCGCCTGCGCGTGACGCTCGTGGACGATGCGGCGCGGCAGCCGGAAGCCGATCCAGATGTCGAGGCGCTGGACGAGGCGCTCACGGCGCTGGCGGCGCTCGAGCCGCGGCAGGCGAGGCTGGTCGAGCTGCGGTACTTCGGCGGCCTCACCATCGAGGAGGCCTCGACCGAACTCGGCGTCGCGCCGGCGACCGCCAAGCGCGACTGGGCCGTGGCGCGCGCCTGGCTGCGCCGGCGCCTCCAGCCGGACGCGTCCGCATGACCCCAGCCCAGTGGGCGCGCGTCACTGCGCTCTTCGAC
>CBIHOS010000195.1:0-9129 GCA_966211945.1 uncultured bacterium | reverse complement strand
GTCCGACCGGTCGCCGACCCCGACGGTCAGCTTCGCCGCTACTCGGCTCTCAGCACCACGGCCGGATCGAAGCGGAGCGCACGCCAGGCCGGCACGAGCGCGGCGAGCGCGCCGACGACGATCAGCAGGCCGCAGCCGACCGCCATCATCCGGAGATCGTCGAACTGCAGCCCGTACAGCAGCGACTGGGCGTACCGGGCCGCGAAGTAGGCGCCGACGACGCCCACGACGAGTCCGAGCACCACGAGGCGTCCTGCCTCCGAGAACACCAGTCCGAGGACGTGGTCGGTCCGGGCGCCCAGCGCCATCCGGACGCCGAACTCGTTGCGCCGGCGCGCGACCATGTAGCTCATCACGCCGTACAGACCGATCGCGGCCAGCAGCGTGGCGAGGATGCCGAAGGCGCCCGAGACATTCGCCATCAGTCGTTCGCGGAGCACGCTGCGGCGCGCCTGGACGTCGAGCACGCGGAACTCGACGAGCAGGCCGCGCTGCATCTGCGTCATCAACTCGCGGATGCCGTTCATGGTCTCGCCCATCGGGACCTGCGAGCGGACCATGAACGACAGGTTGTGCGAGGGATCCTTCGCCTGCGCGATCGGCATGAACGCGATGGCGCGGACGTCCTCACGCAGCCCGCTGTAGCGCGTGTTGCGCACCAGGCCGACCACCTCGAACTCGTCTTCCTTCTCGCCCGCGGGCGCGTCCATCCTGAAGCGGCGGCCAATCGGGCTGGCGCCGCCGAACACTCGCCTGGCGAACTCCTCGTTGACGATCGCGACCAGCGGCGAGGAGAGCGTGTCCTGCGCCGTGAAGTCGCGGCCAGCCAGCACGCGGGTTTCCATCGTTGCGAAGTAGCCCGGTCCCACGCGGTTGAACCAGGACTCCTTCGCCTGATCGGCCGGCGCTTCGGGCGGGCGGACGCCGCCGTTCCAGCCGCTGCCGCCGAACGGGCTCAGCAGCACCGGCGCCGACGACTCCACGCCCGGTAGCGCGGCGATGCGCTGCTGCATCTCGTCGAAGACCACACGCCGGTGCACCGGCGGCAGATCGGGCAGGCTCGCGTCGACGCTCGCCACCAGCACGCCCTCCGGCGTCATCCCCGGATCGGTCGTCAGCAGGTTGCGCAGCGTCTGCCCGAACAGCAGCGCCCCGAACAACAGAACGAGCGAGATGGCCACCTGCACCACGACGAGGGCGCGGCGCAGGTGCTGCCGCTCGGCGAACTGTGCCGTGCCGCGGCCGCCCTGCATCGCGAGCGCGGGCGGGGTGTTCGTGGCACGGATGGCCGGACCGACCCCGAAGAGCAGGCTGGTGAGCACCGCGAGTCCGGTCGTGAACGCGAACATGTTCATGTCGAAGGCCAGCGACAGCACGATCGGCGAGTCGTCGCTCGACAGGAAGGCAATCAGCGCCCGGCTCGCGAACTGGGCCACCACCAGACCCAGCAGCGCGCCGAACGCGGCGATCAACAGACTCTCGGCGCACAACTGCGCGATCAGCCGGCCGCGAGACGCGCCGACCGCCTGCCGCACGGCCATCTCGCGCTGGCGGGCGCTGCTGCGGGCGAGCAGCAGGTTGGCGAGGTTGGCACACGCGATCAACAGGACGAGCCCGGCCACCGTGAAGAGAATCCACAGCGGGTCTTCGTAGCGGCGGCGCAGCGACGACAGTCCGGCGCGTGCGTCTTCGACCGTCAACGTGTTCTGGAGGTACTTCTCGGCCTCGGGCGGACGGTACACATTCGGCAACGTCTCGCGGAAGATGCCGGCCGACAGCCCGCGTATCTGCGCCGAGGCTCGTTCGACGTTCCAGCCGGGCCGCAGGCGCCCGACCATCGTCAGCCACCACGCATCGCGGCGCTCCAGGCGGCGCGCGTCGGGCGTGAGCGCCAGGAGCGTGTCGGCGCACAACGGCAGCGCGACGTCGAACTGGCGGCCGGGCTCGAGGCCGATGAACGCCGGCGGGGTCACACCGACGATGGGAAACATGCGGCCTTCCAGGTAGATCTCGCGCCCGACGATGCCGGGATCGCCGCCGTACTGGCGCTGCCAGAACGCGTGGCTGAGCAGCGCGCCGGCCTGGCCGCAGTCGGCCTCGTCGGTCGGCTTCACGAAGCCGCTCCCGAACGACGGACGCACGCCGAGCACGTCGAGGACGTTGGTGCTGACCCACAGGCCGTCGGCGTAGCGGGCCTCGCCGCTGCGCGCCAGGTTGAAGCGCTCGGAACCGAAGGCGAGCACGTCGGTGAACGCCGACTGGGACCGCCGCAGCGCCTGGTACTGCGGATAGGTAAAGGGAATGTGACGCGAACTGGACCAGCCGGCGCGGAAGAACTCTCCTCCCGTGCCGATCGTCGCCAGCTCCTGCGGCTCGTGCACCGCCGGCAGGCTGCGCAGCCGCAGCGCGTTGATCAACTGGAAGATCGCCGTGTTGGCGCCGATCCCGAGCGCCAGCGACAGCACCGCAACCGCGGCGAAGCCGGGATTGAGCCGCAGCTGCCGGGCGCCATACTTCACGTCGGCGACCAGCGCCTCGAGCCACGCCACGATGTTCATGTCCCGCGTCCTCTCACGCTGCCGTGTGTAGTTGCCGAAGCGGCGCAGCGCCTCGGTCCTGGCATCGTCGGGCGTCATCCCGCCGGCCACCAGTTCGTCGATGCGTTCGGCGACGTGGAACGCCAGTTCGTCGTCCAGATGGCGCAGCAGGCGCTCCTGGCGGAACACGTTCACGGTCCGGGAGATCCACCCCATGCCGGATCAGCTGTACTCGAGGACGCGGCCAACGCCGCGAGTGAGACGCGCCCAGCTCTCGCGCTCGGCCTGGAGCTGCAGGCGGCCGCTCTCGGTGATCGTGTAGAACTTCGCCCGCCGGCCCTTGCCGGTGACCCGCCACGACGGCGACACCCAGCCTGCCTGTTCCATCCGGTGCAGCGCCGGATAGAGCGAGCCTTCCTCGACCCGCAGCGTGTCGTCGGACACCTGCTGGATGTGCCCGCAGAGCGCATAGCCGTGCAGCGGGCCCTGCCCCTCGAGGCTGCGCAGCACCAACAGCGTGAGCGTGCCCTGGAGGATGTCGTTGCGTGGTTTCATCGTCACCTAGCTAGATATGCCCTAGCTAGATAGGGATAGTAGGTTGAACTCGGCCGGCCGTCAAGCGGCCGCGTGACATCGGTAGGGCCGGTTGTCCCAACCCGGCCCTCACCGCAATGGGCCTTGGGCCTTGGGCCTTGGGCCTTCGGGTCGGTGGCCGGCGTTCGTCGTTCGTCGTTCGTCGTTCGTCGTTCGACGTTCGTCGTTCGACGTTCAGCGTGCTGTAGACTCCTGCCACCGGAGGACACGCCCGTGGAACGCAAGACCGCAGCCGATTTCGACCAGGAACTCCTGATCCTCTTCGACGCCTACGTGCACGGCGACATCGATCGGCGCGGCTTCCTCGATCGCGCCAGCAAGTTCGCGGTCGGCGGCCTGAGCGCCGCGATGATCCTCGAGGCGCTCAACCCGCGCTTCGCCGAGGCGCAGCAGGTGGCCAGGGACGACGGCCGCCTGGTGACCGAGTCCGTGTCCTACCCGTCACCACACGGTTACGAGACGACACGCGGATACCTCGTGAAGCCGAAGGCTGCCACCGGCAAGCTCCCCGGCATCGTCGTCGTCCACGAGAACCGCGGGCTGAACCCGCACATCGAAGACGTGGCCCGGCGCTTCGCGCTGGGGAACTACGTCGTCTTCGCACCAGACGCGCTGGCGCCGCTCGGCGGCTATCCGGGCGACGAGGACAAGGCACGCGCGGCGTTCCAGACGCTCGAACAGCCGAAGACGCGCGAGGACATGCTCGCGGCCTTCCGCTTCCTGAAGGCGCGGCCCGAGTGCACGGGCAAGGTCGGTGTCACGGGGTTCTGCTATGGCGGCGGCATCGCCCACATGATGGCGACCAGACTGCCGGACCTCGCGGCCGCCGTGCCGTTCTACGGCAACAACCCGACGCCGGAGTCGGCCGGCACGGTGAAGGCGCCGCTGCTCATCCACCTGGCCGAGAAGGACGAGCGCATCAATGCCGCGTGGCCGGCGTACGAAGCCGCGTTGAAGGCGGCCGGCGCCACGTTCACGATGCACATGTACGCCGGCGCGCAGCACGGCTTCCACAACGACACCACGCCGCGCTACGACGAGGCCTCGGCCAAGCTGGCCTGGCAGCGGACGCTCGAGTTCTTCGGCAAGCACCTGCGCGCCTGACGCGCAGGCCGTCCTCGAGGCCGTTCCGCCCGCGACATGCGCACGCCCGCGAGGCTGTTCCGCCGGCTCGTTGCCTCGGGCGCGCTGCTCCTCGGCCTGGCCGGGCCCGATGCGGCACGCGCCCAACCGCCCGCCCCGCCCGCGCTGTACGCGCTGCTGCCGGCGCCAGCACGGTCGTCCGCTGCTCCTGCGTCTCCACCGCTCGCACGTCGGGTTCGCCCCGGCGTGCACGGCACCGCGCTGGCCGCGAGTCCGCGGCTTCGCGTCCCGCTTCCCGGCGGCCGTGTCGTCGACGTACGGCGCGTCGATCAGCGGTCGCTCGACGACGCGGGACAGTACTGGCGCGGCGACGACGAGGCTGACGAGGATGTGCGGGTCCGTGTGGTCACGCGGGGAACCGTGGTCGTCGGCACGATCGAGGCCGACGGACGGACCTTCCTGCTCGCGCCAGACACAAGCGGCGCGCAGACGCTGGACGACATCACGACGACCGGGGTTCGCTGCGGCGGCGCGGTCGTGCCTGCCGTACCGCTCGTATCGCCCGGCGTGGTCGCGCCGGAGCCGCGACTGCCGGCCGCATCGGCCGCCGCGGGCGATCCGGTCGTCGAGCTGCTCGTGGTGTACAGCAGCGAGGCCCGGGTCGCGGCAGGCGGCGCCGAGGCGATGCGGGCGACGATCGAACTCGCGGTGGAGGCCACCAACGACGCGCTCGCCCACAGCCTCGTGCCCGCGCAGCTGCGGCTGGTCGATGCGCGCGAGGTCGCCTACGCCGAGTCGCGGTCGCTGTCGACCGATCTCGATCGCGTCACGGGCATCGACGATGGCGCGATGGACGACGTCCATGCCTGGCGCGACGCGGCCGGCGCCGACCTCGTGTCGCTGATCGTCGAACGCAACGATGCCGGGATCGAAGGCATCGCCTGGCTGATGCAGTCGCCGACCGTCGACTTCGCACCGCTCGCCTTCTCGGTCGTGATGCGCCGCACCGCGGCGTCGCTGACGCTCGCTCACGAGGTCGGACACAATCTCGGGCTCGCCCACGACCGCGACAACGCCGGTGCCGCCGGCGTCTATCCGTACGCCTACGGCTATCGCGATCCGCCGTACTTCCGCGACGTCATGTCCTACCCGTGCCAGGGCACGCCGTGCCCGCTGGTGCCCTACTTCTCGACGCCTGACGCCTTCCATGCCGGCCGGCCGCTGGGACGCCCGGATCTCGAGGACAACGCGCGCGCGCTGCGGCAGACGATGCCGGTCGCGGCGGCCTTCCGGGCCGATGTGGCCCTCAGCTTCACCGGTGCGTCGCCGGCCACGGTCGGCACGCTCGGCGGTACGCAGGTGACGCTCCAGGGCACGCGACTGTCGACGGTCGTGCGCGTCCTCGTCGACGGCGTGCCCGCCACCACGCTGGCGTCGCTGCCATCCGGCGCGCTGGCCGTGACCATGCCTCGACACCCGCAGGGCCCGGTCACGATCGTGCTCGAAGACGACAGGGGCGTGCAGGTGTCTGGCCCCGCGGCCGTCACGTACGTTGCCACTGCCGGCGATCTCGACGGCGATGCGCTCGAGGACGACTGGGAACGCGCCATGGGCCTGAACCCGACTGCCGCGGCCGGCGACGACGGCGCCGGCGGCGATCCCGACGGCGACGGCGTGAGCAACCTGCGCGAGCGGCTCGAGCACGGCCACCCGCGCGGCCGATACCGGCGCTACTTCGCGGAAGGCGCGCAGGGTGCGTTCTTCGCGACGCAGGTCGCGCTCCTCAACCCAGGTGCGTCCGCCACCGGCGCAGTCATCCGCTTCCTCGGCGGCAACGGCATCGTCCACTCACTGTGGCGCGACGTGCCGGCACGAACGCGGCGCACGCTCACCGCCACCGAGATCGCGGCGCTCGGCGTCGCCGAGTTCAGCCTCGTCGTCGAGAGCGCGTCGCCGCTGGTGGTCGACCGGACGATGTCGTGGACGGTCGACTCCTACGGTGCGCACGCCGAGTCGGCGGTCGGCGCGCCAGCGCTGCGCTGGTTCCTCGCCGAGGGCGCCACGACCGGATCGTTCAACCTCTTCTACCTGCTGCAGAATCCGAATGCCCAGGAGGCACAGGTACGCGTGCGCTTCCTGCGGCCGACCGGACCGCCGCTCGAGCGCCTGTACCTGCTGCCGCCGTCGTCGCGCGTCAACGTCTGGGTGAACCAGGAGGTGTTCCCCGGGCTCGGCCGCGCGCTCGCCGCCGCCGAGGTGTCGGCCGATCTCGAGGTGCTGAACGGTCAGCCGATCGTCGTCGAACGCGCGATGTATCGCGACGTGCCGGCGCAGCCGTTCGGCGCCGGTCACGTCAGCGCCGGGGCGACGACGCCGGGCACCGAATGGTTCATGGCCGAAGGGGCGACCGGGGCCTGGTTCGACTTCTTCATCCTGATTGCCAACCCGTCGGCCACCACCGCGACGGCCGCGGTGACGTATCTCCTCCCGGACGGCAGCACGATCGTCAGACAGCATGCCGTGCCGCCCGCCAGCCGCTACACGATCTGGGTCGATCAGGAGGATGCGCGACTGGCCGACACCGCAGTCTCGGCCAGCGTCCGCATCGTGAACGACGTGCCGGTGGTCGTCGAACGGTCGATGTGGTGGCCCAATGGCAGTGCGTCGTGGCACGAGGCGCACAACGCGGTCGCCAGCCGCACCACGGCGACGCGGTGGGCGCTTGCCGAGGGTGAAGTCGGGAGCACGCCGCCGCGCGAGACGTACGTGCTCATCGCCAACACGTCGGCCGTCGCCGGCACCGTGGACGTCACGCTGCTGTTCGAGGACGGCACCACCGCGGCGCAGACCTTCCCCGTCCTGGCCCGGAGCCGCTTCAACGTGGACGTGCGCGCCGAGTTCGCGGTGGCGTCGGGCCGGCGCTTCGGCGTGCTCGTCGAGAGCACCGGCGCCACGCCCGTGCAACTCGTGGTCGAACGCGCGATGTACTGGGACGCGGCGGGGCAACATTGGGCCGCCGGCACCAGTGCGATCGCCACGCCGCTGCCGTGATCGCGGCATCCCTCGACACGTGAGCGGGATCGCGGGGATCGTGGGGATCGCGTCAATCGCCGATCGTCACGCGCAACAACGCGCGGCCCACCTGGATCTCGTCGCCCGATCGCACGCGGACGCCGCGCGGATCGCGGCGATGGACGACGATGACGTCGCCGTCGCGGACGACCGAGGTGCCGTTGCTGCTGCCCTCGTCGAAGAGCCGGTAGTCGCCGGTCGCCGCATCGAACCTGAGGCGGGCATGCGCCCGGCCCACCGTTTCGGTGATGCCGTCGACCGTGTCGAGAAACGCGATGCGGTTGCGGCGCACGCGGCCGAAGCCGTCCGTCGGGTCGGCGCTCCTGCCGATCGACACCGTCGACTCGGTGAAGCTGAACGCCTCGTCGGTCGCGGCGCCCTTGAGTACGGTGACGCGCAGCGGCGGCGGCTCGGTGACGACCGCCGTGCCGGCCGCAGGCGGCAGCGACGCGGCGGCATGGGTCTCCTCCTTCGCGTACTGCACCTCGAAGCGACGGCCGGCCGGCCACGACTCGTCAGTCTCCTCCAGGCACTCGACCGCCACGATCACGGGTCGTGGCGCGCACCGCACCTCCGCGAGCCGCTCGCGGACGCGATCGTCGAAGCCGGCGAACACGGCTTCGACAGACGCGCGCGCCTCCCCCGCCGCGTGCACGCGAACGGTCAGGTGCGTGTACGGGAACACTCGCTCGCCGCGGCCCACCGGCTGCACGCGCCGCTCGACATCGTCCAGCGCCGCCTGCGCGATCTCGAGCGGCGAGGCGTCGCCGTCCAGCGGCGCCTCGAAGTATTGTCGCAGCCGCGCTCCGAAGCCGCGACCCAGCCCGGCGAGTCGTGTCACGTCCATTCAGCGAACCTCCGTTCCACCGGCGGGTGCGTCGAACAACCCGAGGTCGCGAGCCGCCTCGACGATCGATCCGGCGATCGGCGCGGCACTCCGCGCGCCATAACCGGCGTTCTCGACGATGACGGCGAACGCGAGGCGACGGGCACCGCCAGCTGGCGCGAAGCCGACGAACCAGGAGTGGGCGCGGCCGCCGTCGACTTCCGCCGTGCCGGTCTTGCCGGCGATCGGGGTCGGCTGGCCGGCAAGCGTCCGGCCCGTGCCGTCGGTCACCGCCTCTCGCATGTAGCGCGCCAGCTGCGACGCGGCAGATGCCGACAACAGGCGCGGTGATGCCACCGCCCTCTCGGCCGCAGTGGCCGGTTCGACCGTCCACCGCAGCGGCTGCACGATGCCGCCGTTGGCGATCGTCGCGGCCAGGCGGGCCATCTCCATCGGCGAGGCCAGCACTTCACCCTGCCCGTAGCCGGCATGCGGGAGTGAACGCCGCAGGGACTCCGGCGTCGCGGGCCGCGCTGCCTCGATCTGGAGCAGCGACGACGCGTCGAGGATCGGGCCGGGGCCGAGGCGCATCGCGAGCTGCGCGAAGTAGGCGTTGCACGACACCACGAGGCCACGATGCAGATCGACCTGGCCGTGCGGTGACGAGTCCTTCAGGTCGTCGCGCACCGGCCGCGACCAGCCGCGCACGTGATTGCCGACACGCCCATCGGTCAGCCGCACGCAGGCAAACGTCTCGGACTGCTCGTCGGGCCGGCTGCGCAGCGCCGCGGCCGCGACCAGGAGCTTGAATGTCGACCCTGGCGGGTACAGGCCATAGCGCACGCGGTCGAGCAGCGCGTCGGCCTCGGCGGTGTCGCCCGACGTCGGCGCGGCGGCCGGCGTTCCCGCTATGGCGGCCGGCCACGGGTACGTCACCGATGCGAGCACGTCCCCGCTGTCGGCGTCGAGCACCACCGCGGCGCCGCGCGTGTGGGCGCCACGCTCGATGCCCTCGCG
>CBIHOS010000194.1:0-9222 GCA_966211945.1 uncultured bacterium | reverse complement strand
CCGACTGCCGTCCTGTCCTCCCGACACTCCCCGCCCGTCCGGATGGGGCCGCCGCTGGCCCGCGCGTTAAGATCCCCGGCATGTGCCTGCCCCAGCCGCCGCGTCCGCACGTGCGCGCACGCCGCCACGATGCCGCCTGGCGGCTCGTCCGGCGAGGCCTCGGCGGAGGCGTCGTACTGATCGCGGCAGCGGCGGTCGTCGCGATCGGTTCGTCGCCGGCCGCGGCGCAGGGCGGGCGGCAACGTCCCGCAGCCGCCGCGCCCGCGCCGACGCAGGCAGCCGCCATGTACGTCACGAAGCGGACCCCGGAGGCGCTGCAGGACAAGCAGGTGGTGTTCGAGACGTCGCTCGGCACGTTCGTCGTGCAACTCGACGCTGCCGCCGCTCCCAACCACGTCGGCTTCGTGCTCGACCAGGCCGAAGCGGGCGCCTACGACGGCACCGTGTTCCATCGCGCCGTGCCGCTCGGCATCGTCCAGGGCGGCGACCCGATCTCGAAGGATCCGGCCATGTCCGCGCGGTACGGCACCGGCGGGCTGCACCGGTTGAAGCGCGAACCCAATGACCGTGCCCACGTGCGCGGCGCGGTCTCGGCGGTCCTGGTTCCGAACAAGCCCGACAGCGCCGGCGCGCAGTTCTTCGTGTGCCTCACCGCCCAGCCCGGTTTCGACGGGCAGTTCACCGTGTTCGGCGAGGTCGTCGAGGGGCTGGAGGTCGTCGACAGGATCTCGCAGACACCACTCGACGCAGGCGGACGGCTCACGACCCGCATCCCGATCACGAAGGCGAGCGTGCGCGATACGCCGCCGGCGAGCGCCGCGCCGTTCGTGTCGTCGAGCGTCGAGGAACTTGCAAGCTACCGCGCGACGATCACCACCACGCTCGGCGACATCGTCGTCGGCTTTGCGCCCGACGTCGCTCCGGAGCACGTGCGCAACTTCCTCCGGCTCTCGCAGGCCGGTGTCTACGACGGCACCGGGTTCCACCGGGTCGTGCCGAAGTTCGCCGTCCAGGCCGGCGATCTGTCGTCGCGGCCGGAGCCGCTCACCCAGGTGCAGCGCAAGGTGGTGGGCACGGTCAAGGGCGAATTCAACGCCATCGAGCACGAAGCCGGCGTCGTCAGCATGGCGCGCGGTGACGATCCCGACAGCGCGACGACGTCGTTCTTCATCGTCACGGCGCCGACGCCGTCGCTCGACGGCAAGTACACTGCCTTCGGCCGCGTCCTCCAAGGCATGGACGTGGTCACCGCCATCGAGCAGGTTCCTCTCGACGGCGAGACGCCGCGCACCCGCGTCGGCATCACGAAGGTCACACTTTCGCGGGGACAGCAGTGAGCGGCGTGGATTCCAACGACAAGAAGAAGAAGGTCGACTACGGCAATGCCTGGGAAGAGGCGCGCGGCCTGATCTGGCACAGCCGGGCCCGGTTGTCGCTCGGGCTCGGCCTCATGCTGATCAACCGGCTCACCGGCCTGGTGTTGCCTGCCTCGACCAAGTTCCTCGTCGACGACGTGATCGGCAAGGGCCAGGCGGACCTGCTGTGGCCGCTGGCCGGGGCCGTGGCGCTCGCGACGCTGGTCGAGGCGATCACGTCCTTCTCGCTGTCGCAGGTGCTCGGCGTGGCGGCGCAGCGGGCGATCACCGAGATGCGCCGGTCGGTCCAGGCGCACGTGGCGCGCCTGCCGGTGCGCTATTTCGACACCGTGCAGACGGGCGTGCTGATCTCCCGCGTGATGTCGGACGCCGAGGGCATCCGTAACCTCGTGGGCTCGGGGCTGGTCCAGTTGGCCGGCGGCACGCTCACCGCGATCATCGCGCTGGGCGTCCTCTTCTACCTGAACTGGACGCTGACGCTCGTCACCATCGTCGTGCTCGGGGCGTTCGGCGGCATCATGGCCGTCGCCTTCAAGCGGCTGCGCCCGCTGTTCCGCGAGCGCGGCAAGATCAACGCCGAGGTCACCGGCCGGTTGTCGCAGTCGCTGGGCGGCATCCGCGTCGTCAAGGCCTACACCGCCGAGAAGCGCGAGGAGATCGTCTTCAGCAAGGGCGTCCACCGGCTGCTGCGCAACGTCGCCCAGTCGATGACCGGCGTCTCGGCGACGACGGCGATGGGCACGGTGGTCATCGGCGTCACCGGCGTCATCATGATCACGCTCGGCGGCCGCGCCATCGTCGCCGGCACGATGACGCTCGGCGACTTCATCATGTACATCTTCTTCACCGGCCTGGTCGCGGCGCCGCTGATCTCGATTGCCTCGATCGGCACGCAGATCACCGAAGCGTTCGCCGGGCTCGATCGCATCCACGAGATCAAGAAGATGGCCACCGAGGACGCCGAGGATCACCTGCGGCAGCCGCTGGTCGACGTCCAGGGACGGGTGGCGTTCGAGGACGTGTGGTTCGAGTACAACGAGGGCGTGCCGGTCATCAAGGGCGTCTCGTTCGAGGCGGCGGCCGGTTCGACGACGGCGCTGGTCGGGTCGAGCGGATCGGGCAAGAGCACGCTCATCAGCCTGGTGATGGCGTTCAACCGGCCGACCCGCGGCCGGGTAGTCGTCGACGGCCAGAACCTCGAGGACGTGCAGCTGGCCAGCTACCGGTCGCAGCTCGGCATCGTGCTGCAGGAGAACTTCCTGTTCGACGGCACCATCGCCGACAACATCCGGTACGCCAATCCGCACGCGTCGATGGACGAAGTGATCGCCGCGGCGAAGATCGCGTACTGCGACGAGTTCGTCGAAGGGTTCGCCGATGGTTACAAGACGGTGGTCGGCGAACGCGGCGTCCGGTTGTCGGGCGGCCAGCGCCAGCGCGTGGCCATCGCCCGCGCCATCCTCGCCGACCCGCGCATCCTGATCCTCGACGAGGCGACGTCCAGCCTCGACAGCGAGAGCGAGGCAAAGATCCAGGAGGCGCTGCGCACGCTGCGGCGCGGCCGGACCACGTTCGTCATCGCGCACCGGCTGTCGACAATCCGCAGCAGCAACCAGATTCTCGTGATCGAGGACGGGCGCGTCATGGAGCGGGGCACCCACGCCGAGCTGATGGCGCTCAACGGCCGCTATCGCCAGCTGCACGATCGGCAGTACGCGGTGGAGCTCGATCGCTTCATCAACCCGGGCGAGGACTTCACGCCGGAGCCGGCCGCCGTGGCCGGCGGGCCGGAGCCCGGCCGGCGCTGACGTGACCGAGTCGGTGCCGTCGACGAATGCGCGGCGCGGCGACAATGCCTGGGCGGTGCGCGCCGTCATGGCGCTCGTGGCCGGCCTCGCGTTCGCGGCGCTCCTGCTGCTGACGGCCCCGAGCTCGGTGCGCATCCCCGTCGGGGCGCCGATGACGGCGATCGCTCCGGCAACCGTCGCCGGGGTGCACGGAGCCGAGACCCACTACGGACACGCGATTCGCTGGACCAATGGCTACGCGCGGGTCCGCTGGCCGGGTCGCGTCGGCGTCGAACCCGTCGGCGTCGTCCTCACGCTCGCGGACTTTCCCGGGCGCCGCGGCGATGTCCTCCTCGTGCGCGTCGGCAACCGCGCCAGCCGGCATGACGTGCCCACCGGCTTCAGTGACCTGCACATCGACGGGCCTGCCGGACCGAACGGCACACTCGAGATCGACCTGACGACAATGACGTCGCACGCGCCGGGCGACTCCCGCCGGCTCGGCGTGCGACTCGA
Source organism: uncultured bacterium (assembly GCA_966211945.1). Classification (GTDB taxonomy): domain Bacteria; phylum Acidobacteriota; class Vicinamibacteria; order Vicinamibacterales; family Vicinamibacteraceae; genus Luteitalea. The sequence goes on along the minus strand of CBIHOS010000194.1, from coordinate 5,543 downwards.
AGCGGTGACGGTGCGGAACGGGCCACTGGCCTCGCGGCTGCGTACGCTCGCGCGTCCTGGCGGGCTGGTGGTGGTCGCCGCCGGCGCCCTCGCCTGGGCGTGCGGCATGTGGATCGTCGGGCCCGCCGCGAACCGTCGTCAGCGGATCACGGCCGCGGCGGCGACGTGGGGAGCGGCCGCGGTGCTTGCCAGCCTGGGCGGTGTGGCGATGTTCGCGGCGCCGTGGTTGTGGGCGCCGCCCGCGTTCATCGCGGCGTCGACGGCGTTCCTGCTCCAACGAGCCGGTCACGGTCGCGGTGTCGCGGCTGCCGGCGCCGTCGTACTCGGATGGCAGGCACTGGTGCTCGTGCGCTGGTGCACCGCGACGTTCGTCGACGTGCCGCGCTGGGACATCTGGGACATGGTGGCGCTGCTCGTCGCACAGGAGCAGCGCGGCTTTGCGTGGGGCGATCTGCTGGCCTCGCACAACGAGCACCGGCCTGTCGTGTCCCGCGTGCTTGTCCTCGCCAACATCGCGCTTGCCCGGTGGAACCACTGGAACGAGCTCTGGGCGCTGCTCGGCACGGTGGCGGTGCACGTCCTCGTCTACGTCGCGGTCGTGAGCCGCGCGGCGCTCGCGAGGCCGGGTGCCACGCTCGTCGCAGTGGCCGCGATCGGGACGTTCGTCGGGACTGCGACGCAGTGGGAGAACCTGTTGCAGGGCTGGCAGATCGCGGTCGTCGCGGGGGCCGCGGCGGTGTCGATGGCGTTCGTCGTGCTGTCCACGGCAGCGCCGTCGTGGGCGGCCTGGTCGGGCGGTGTCGTGGCGATGCTCGTCGGCACCGGCGCCTTCGCGAGTTGCCTGGTCGCGTGGCCGCTCGGCGCGCTGGCCATTGCCGTGCGTCGCGGGCCGGGCTGGCGGCTGCGTTGCGCCACCTGGGTCGCGGTGACGATCGCCGTGATCACAGCGTATCTCCACGGCTTGAGGCGGCCCGAAGGGCTGCCGCCGCCCGCCCCGATTCTCACGTCGTGGCAGGCGTTGCTCGACGTGATCCACGGGGCGAGCGTCGCCTTGGCGATGCCCGTGTGGTATCGCCCCATCCCCTTCAATCACGTTGGCCCGCTGCCGTGGGACATCGTGCCCGCCATCGGGGCCACCGGGGCGGTGCTGGGGCTGTTGCTCGCCTTGTGGCACGCCTGGCGTTCGACCGAGGCGGCTCCGGCCCGGCTGCTGCCGGCGTTGCTCATGCTGTTTGCCGTCGGTGCCTGCCTGGTCACCGCGATCGGGCGCGTCCCGTTCGGCGTGCCGGCCATGACCGCGTCGCGCTACATCTCGCTCGCCAGCTTGTTCTGGGTCGGACTGGTGTTGCTGCTGACCGTCTGCACGCCGCTGCGGTCGACGCTGGCGCGCGCCGCGGGCATGGCAGCGGCCCTGCTGATCGTTGCCGCCGGCCTCAGCAGCTGGGAACACAGCCAGCGGTACTACGAAGACAGCTACGTGGCGGGATCGATCGCGCGAGACGCCTTGCTCCGCGGCGACATCCAGGCGGCCTCGGGCCTGTTCCCGTCGACGCCGGTGCTCGACGAGCGGCAACAGGAGCTGGCCCGCCGCAAACTCTCGGTGTTCCGGCCCGGCGCGCGCTAGCTGCTACGGCACCCGCGTGCCGCGCCCGGGCAGACCCACCTTCCACGACGGGTTGATCGTCATGTCGCAGGCGACGTGGGTCTCGAGGCACTGGGCGTCACGCGGCCAGTCGTAGTGTGTGAGCGGGGCGGCAGGGAAGCGCACGACCGCTGCGATGGCGGCCGCCACGACAGGTCCCCACGCCAGCCGTACACCTCGACTGACCAGGAGAATCGCGGTCCACGTGCCGGTGCTCCATGGCACGAACAGATAGCGGGAGCTGAAGTGCTCGGGCGGCACCGTCGCGAGACTGCCGGCCGTGATGCACAGGAAAGCCGTGCCGCAGGCGACGATGGTCCAGTCGCGTCGCTGGACGCCGACGCCGATCCCGAACGCGACGAACGCGAGCGCGGCAGCCGCGGCTGCCGCGGCGACAGGTCTGTTGCCGACCGCTTGCCAGAGTCGGAGCAACCTGTCGCTCAGGCGCAGCAGGCCGTCGCCGCGCGGATGACCGACGAGCGCCAGTCCGGTCAGCGCAGCGCAGGCGGTGAGTATGGCGAGCAGCACGACACTGAAGCGATCGCGATACCACCAGGCGCGGAGCGCAGCGCATGGCCAGAGCAGCGTCGCGAACGGGCCGGTCACGCCCAGGACCGCCGCCACGATCCCGAGCGCGGCGCGTCCGCCTCGCGACCGGGGCGTCGGAGCGGCCAGCAGTGCCACCAGTGCGCTCGCCCCAATCCACTGCACGTTCGTCAGCGTGGCCCAGAGTTCACCCGACGCCGGTGTGAGGAGGACGGCGAGGACGAGCGCCCAGCGCGTCCGCCATCGCTCCGATGTCAGCCCCTCGAGCGGGACCGCCAGGCAGAGCGCGGTCAACCCGACGGCGGCGTAGGCGTACAGCATGGGCAGGAACGCGATCGGCACCTGTGTCCCGAGCAGGGCCACCGTTCGCGGGACGGCGTGCCAGTACCCACCGTAGGGCACGCCGATGCTGCCAAGCCCGTGCTGTTCCGCCTGGAGATAGAAGACGGCGCCGTCCTCGGCCCAGAACTGTGGATACGTGAGCTTGTCAGGCTGCCGCAGCGCGATCATCGCGACGACAGTCACGAGCAGCAGGAACAGTCGCCACAGCCTTGCGCGATCGGGCACGACGGTCACAGTAACATTCGTCCCGGCGCGCGCCGCGCCGCCTGATCGGCGGACGGCTCGTTGCGCCGGCCGTCCTCGCTCATGACCCGCCGGCGTCCTCGAAGGGCAGCACATCGTCGCCGGTCATCTGCGTCTCAGATGGATCGACGAGGTTGTGCACGCTGACGCCCAGCAGCCGGACCGGACGTGTGGCGGCGTCCGTGCGCTCGAGCAGCGCGTGCGCGTGCTCGGCGATCGCCGGGATGTCGCCAACCCCGCCGGCGACGCTGATGCTGCGCGTCACCGTCGTGAAGTCGTCGTAGCGCACCTTCAGCGTCACGGTGCGGGCCCGCAGCGCCTTGCGCTCGACCCACTCGCCGCACAGCCTCGACAACGTGTCGATCTGGGCGTGCATCACGGCGACATCGCGGAGGTCCTCGTTGTAGGTCCGCTCGGCGCCGTTGGACTTGGCGATGCGGTGCGCAACGACGCGCCGGTTGTCGCGGCCCCAGGCCAGTGCCGTGAGCCAGCCGGCCTGCGAGCCGACCGCCGCCTGCAGCGTCTCGGCGCTGGCCGACCGCACGTCGACGAGCCGGTCGATGCCGTGCGCGCGCAGGCGCTTCGCGGTGACCGGTCCCACGCCCCACAGCGCGTCGATCGGCAGCTGCTGCAGGAACGCCTCCATGCGTTCGGGGGCGATGACCGTCAGGCCATCGGGCTTGCGCCAACCCGACGCGATCTTCGCGAGGAACTTGTTCGGAGCGACACCGGCCGACGCGGTCAGGCCGGTGCTCGCGCGGATCTCGCGCTTGATGCGCCGTGCCACCTCCACGCCCAGCGTCTCGCCCCAGTGGTTCTCGGTGACGTCCAGGTAGGCCTCGTCGAGCGACAGGCCTTCGACCAGCGGGGTCACGGAGCGGAAGATCTCGAACACGCGCTGCGACGCGTCGCGATATTTCTGGAAGTCGGGCGGCACGACGATCAGGTCGGGGCAGAGCCGCACGGCGCGCGACATCGGGATTGCCGAGCGGACACCGTGCACACGCGCTTCGTAGGATGCCGCGCAGACCACCCCGCGGCTCGTGGGCCGGCCGCCCACCGCCACCGGCTTGCCGCGGAGTTCCGGTCGATCCCGCTGCTCGACCGACGCGTAGAACGCATCCATGTCCACATGGAGAATGCGCCGCACCGACTCGTCGCGGGAGAACATAGGGCGAAACACAGCATAGATCGGGTTCCGGGTACCGGGTACGGGGTACGGGGTACGGGGTACGGGGTACGGGGTTGCGCAACCGGAAACATCGGTAACAGATCAGACCGGATACATAGGTAACACTTTGTAGCGCTCGCGTCCCACGAGAGCTAGCCCACGCGGCGCCCGTGCCAGGCGGGCGTGAAGCGTTGCGTGCGGCGATCGATGCGCCCGAGTTCGACGTGCATGAAGCGGACGAGCCAATCGCCACGCGGGGTTTCCGTGAGGCCGACGGGTTCACCGCGGACGGCCTCGCTGACAAAGACCAACTCACCCCGCCACTTGATCCGGCCGTTGGGTCGGACGCGGCGGACCTGATGGGTGGCGTCGTTCCACGGCTCCTCGAGACGCGTCGGGTACGGGCGGGGGGCCGTGACGTACCAGCGCGCCGGCGGTTGCTGGCCCAAAGCCTCGTGCGGCCGCTCCTCGTTGAAGAGCACGCGGTGCGCGTCGAACCGCGCTTGCTGCTGCCGGGGCGACCGGGCCGGCGGCGTCGTGGTGTCCTGCTGCAGCGTCAGATGGAAGCGCTCGTGCCGCCCATTCTGCTGAGGACTGGCCGGGTCGATGCGATCCAACTGGATGCCGAGCTTGAGCCACCACACGGCCAGGTGCGAGAGCCGGGCGGCGCCGTGCGACGCGAACGGCGCGCCGTTGTCGGTGCGCAGCGCGCGCGGCAGTCCGTACTCGCGAAAGGCCCGCTCCAGACACCGCCGCACCCCCGCCGCGGTGGGCGGCACGATGCGACAACACCGCACGAAGCGACTGTAGGCATCGGCGACGTTGAACGGGTCGACCCGCGTCCCATCGCCCGTCCGAAACCAGCCCTTGAAGTCGGCGGTCCACACCTCGTTGGGGGCCGTCGCGGCCTGCAACGGTGTGGTCAACGGCTGCACATAGCGCGTCCGGCGACGCGGGGAACTCAGGCCCACCCGTCGCAGCAGGTCGCCTATCGTGCTGGCCGCCGGCCAGACGACCTCCGGCGCCCGTGCGCACAGCACGGCGCGCAGCTTCTTGGGCCCCCACGTCGGATGCGTCCGGCGGAGCCCGGTGATCACCGCCGCGACGTCGGTCGCGATGGCCCGCCCATGGGTCAGCGGCGCGCGCGACCGGTCCGCCAGCCCCGGCGCTCCCGCGGCCTCGTACCGCTCGACCCATTTGTAGGCCGTCTTGCGGCTGACCCCATACCGCTCGGCCAGTTCCGTCATCGTCCATTCGTCGTGCAGCCACTCGGCCACCAACGCCACCCGTTGGTCCACGGTGCAGGTTTGCCTCCAGGGCATCAGTCGGTCGTCGCCTCCTGACCCCATGACACCTGTCACCCATGTATCCGGTCCACTGTGTTACCGATTTATCCGGTTCAGACCGGGTACGAGGCTGTCAGTAGGAAGTCAAAAGTCAAAAGTCAAACGGGACCGGACGGTCGACAGGTAGGGCCGGCTGCCTGGGGTACCGAAGCCGCCAGGCGAAGGTGGTCCCAGCCCGGCCGGCACCCGGCACCCGGCACCCGATCGCTGTACATTGATGCGCATGTCGGGGGTGCAGGACTTCACGCACGAG
>CBIHOS010000193.1:0-9388 GCA_966211945.1 uncultured bacterium | reverse complement strand
TGCCGCGCCGAAGCGGGGGCCATGTCTACCGGCGGGCTTGCCGCGCCGAAGCGGGGGCCATGTCTACCGGCGGGCTTGCCGCGCCGAAGCGGGGGCCATGTCTACCGGCGGGCTTGCCGCGCCGAAGCGGGGGCCATGTCTACCGGCGGGCTTGCCGCGCCGAAGCGGGCGCGGTTTCCACGCCCGCGGAGGCGGGCTCCTCCTCCGCCGCCGTCTCCTCGTTCAGGATGACGATGTCGACGCGGCGGTTGCGGGCCCGGTCTGCGCTGGTGGCGTTGGCGACGCGCGGGTGGAACTCGCCGTAACCGGCCGCCGACAGCCGGGCCGGCGCGAGGCCGACCTGCTGGACGAGGTACGTCACCACCGACGTCGCGCGCGCCGTCGACAGTTCCCAGTTCGAGGCAAACCTGCCGGTCTGGATCGGCACATCGTCGGTGTGGCCCTCGACGCGCAGCTTCATCGCGCTGTCGTGACCCACGGTCTCGGCCAGCTTGGTGAGCACCTGCCGGGCCACCTCGGACAGATCGGCGCTCGCGGTCGGGAAACTCCCCGCCTCCCGCATCGACACGATGATGCCGCGGCGGTCGATCTCGACGTCCACGGCGGCGGTGTCGAGACGTTCGCGCAGCAACCGTGCGAGCGCGCGTTCACGATCGGCCGTGCTGAGCGGTGTGGCGGCTGCCGCCGCCTTCGGATTGGTGCTGACAGCCGGACGCGGCACGCCTTGCGAGTCGAAGGCGGTCTGCATCGAATCGACCATGCTCGACAGCTTGCGCGCGTCGACCGTCGAGATCGCGTACATCGTCGTGAAGAACGCAAACAGCAGCGTGATGAAGTCGGCGTAGGAGACCAGCCAGCGCTCGTGGCTGGCGTTGGACGGCTGGTGGCGACGCCGGCGGTCGCGTCTCACGCCGCCCTCCGGCGTGCTCCGGCCGGGGGCGCGACCTCGTCGGTGACGAGCAGGCCGCGCAGCTTCTGATCGATCAGCCGCGGGTTCTGTCCTTCCTGGATGGCGAGCACGCCCTCGAGGATCACTTCACGGCGGCGCGCCCGGCGCACGGCCCGCGCCCGCAGCTTTGCCGCCACCGGGAGGAACAGCAGATTGGCAGTGCCCACGCCGTAGACGGTGGCGACGAACGCAACGGCGATTCCGGCGCCGAGTTTGCTCGGGTCGCTCAGGTTCTCCATCACATGGATCAGGCCGAGCACGGCGCCGAGGATCCCGACGGTCGGGGCGTAGCCACCGGCCGCCTCGAACACGCGGGCCGGTCCTTCCTCGTGCTCCTCGCGGCCGTCGTTCTCGGCCTCCAGCATGCCTCGCAGCGTCGTCGGGTTGGTGCCGTCGACGGCCAGGCGGAGGCCGCGGCGCATGAACGGATCGGGCAGGCCGCCGATCTCGTCCTCGAGCGAGAGGATGCCGTCCTTGCGCGCCTTGATCGCCAGGCGGCCAATCGCGTCGAGCACCTGGGTCGCCGGCTGGAGGTCGTCGATGAACACGAAGCGGAGGCTGCGGACGGCGTCCTTCACTTCGCGCACGGAGTGGCTCAGGAGGACGGCGCCGAGCGTGCCGCCGAAGACGATGAGCGCGGCGGCGCCCTGGAACAGCGAGCCGACGCTGCCCTCTTCGAGCAGGTGGCCGCCGACGATCGCGGCGATCGCCAGGGGCAGGCCGATGAGCGACAGCGGGTCGTACGCCGGACGACGGGGGCGCGCAGCCACGGGCTATTCCACGGCGCGCAGCGCCGTGACCTCTCCGCGCCGCTCGCGCACCGGCGGCGCGTTGACGCTCCGCTTGTAGTCCTGCACGCGCGCCACGATGTCGTCGGGCGCGTCGCGCACCAGCAGCTTCTCGCCGTTGGCCAGCGAGATCACGGTGTCGGGGTTGAACTCGATCCAGGTGATCTGGTCGACGTTGACGAGCACGCCGGTGCCGTCGAGGCGGGTCACGCGAATCACGCGACCTCCCGGGCCGGCAGGCGGCGGGCGGCCGCGATGACGTCGCGGAGCGGAGCCAGGCGCGGGTCGCCCCCGGCGGCGGCGAGGAGCGCCGCTACCCGCTGGGCCAGCACGAGGTCGTCGGGCGTGTCCACGGTCAATCGCAAGTCTGGCGCGCGTACCGCCGCGGGCGCCGTCGGCGCCACGCGAACCACGGCGTCGGCACGTCGCACCCAGGGCGTCACGTGCTCGCGGTCGTAGGGCGTCGCGGCATCGCGCTGCGCCTGCAGCAGCACGTCGCGCCGGACGGCCTCCACGGCCGTACCGAGAGGCAGAGCTTCCTCCACTGCGTAATCGGCACCGGCCTCGAGCGACTTGAGCACGCGGCCGGGCGCGTCGATGTCGACAAACGGGTTGTCGCCGGTGGCGCGGACGATGCAGTCGGCGTCCGGATACCGGGTGACGACCGCCGCGAACCGCGCGAGCACGTCGTCCACCGGGCCGGCAACGCCAGCCACGCCAAGGCGCGCCGCCAGGTCCAGCAGGGCCTGATCTTCCGGGCGGGTCGTCGTCGCGAGCACGACGGGGCCGACCGCGGCGGCGACGAGACGCGCGACGCAGTACTCCACCAGCGGCACCCCGGCCAGCGGCGCCAGCACCTTGCCTGGCACGCGCTGCGAGCCGAGCCGGGCCTGCAGGATCACGAGGGCGCTCATCGCGGCTCCCGGGTCACCGCATCTGCCGGCTGCGCGAGCACGTGGGCATCGGCATCGGTGAGGAACAGGGACGATTCGTGGCTGCTCATACGCAAACGGTCGGTGAACTCACCGAAACGCGGGGCCAGCACTTCGCCGCGGCCCGCGCGGAGAGTCCACTCTGCGAAATCCGCACCAGCCGCGATGGTCAACTGAATGCCGCCGCTGAAGCGGGGATTGATCTCGAAGATGACCGGCACCCTGTCGACAATCCGGCACTGGACGTTGACCGCGCCCCGGAAGTCGAGCACCTCGGCACAGCGCTTGGCGAGGGTGATCAGCCGCTCGTCGCGCACGGTGCGGCCCCGATCGGTGACGCCCGAGCGGATCACGAGTCGTTCACGCGGCACCGCCGCCAGCGGCCGGCCGGCCAGGTCGCAGAACAGATCGATCGTGTACTCCGGCCCGTCGAGATACTCCTGGATGACGGGGTCGCTGACGTAGTCCATGAAGAACGCCAGGTGTGCGGGTGTGCGGATGGGGAACGCGCCGACACTCCCCCGCCCCCGCCTCGGCTTGATGAACAAGGGCGGCCGCACATCCGCCGCACGGGCCTCGTCGAGCGTCCAGGTCCTGGCCACCCGGATGCCGTGCGACTCCAGGTGCGCTGCGGTCAGGCGCTTGTCCCGGCAGATCCGCGCGGTCTCCACGCCAGGCACCATCACGACGACGCCGGCGGCGGCAAACCGCGGCTCGGCCGCGGCGATGGTCTCCAGTTCGTCGTCGATCGTCGGCACGAGGACGCCGACGCCGTTCGCGTCGCAGACGTCGAGCAGCGCGTCCACGTAGCCAGGCGCGTCGCTGCGCGGCACCCGGAACGCCGCATCGGCGAGATGGACGGCCGGTGAGAACGGATCGATGTCGGTGGCGATCACGCGGCCCCGCGGCGTCAGCCGCGCCTGGGCCGCCTGCAGCGCGCGGACGAGTCCGACGCGCCGGGATGCGGCCGTGACCAGGACGTCAGGTCGCATCGGGCTCTCCCGGCTTGCCAGCGAGGTCCCCGGGCTGGAAGGCCGCGCCCTCGGCCAGGTCGCGCACGGCCCGCAGGCCCACGAGATCGAACACGTGCGCGGCGTCGAGGCCCACCGCCGGCCTCAGCGCGATCACGGCGTCGCCCGCAATCGTGTCGCCCGCAGCTATCGCGCGGCGCGCATACAGTCCGCGCCGGCTGGGAACGATGTTGGCGCGCTCGGCGTCCATCGGCGTGCGCGCCCCGCTGCCCATGGCCGCGTGGGCGCGCGCCAGGCGTGCGACCAACGCCGCCAGTTCCGCTGGCGTCGACGACACCGGCGCGTCGATGGCATCGGTTCCCGGCAGGTGCACGTGGCGCTCGTACAGCGTGGCGCCCTGGGCGTACGCCAGGAGCGCGGCGTCGCTGTCCATGCCGTGGTCCGACAACCCGACGGCAAGATCGAAGGTTCGCGCCAGGGTGCCGACCGCCCGCAGGTTCTGCTGGTCGCCGGGTGTCGGATAGGCCGACACGCAGTGCAGCACGGCGAGGGTCGCCGCACCAGCGTCGCGGGCCCAGCCGACCGCCCGCGCGACGTCCGGTTCCTCGCTCAGTCCCGTCGAGAGGATGACCGGGCGGCCCGACCGGCTGACGTCCGCGATCAGCCCGGCGTGCGTCAGATCGCCGCTCGCCACCTTGAACGCGTCGATGCCGAGCGCGTCGAGCATCGCGACCGATGACGCGTCGAATGCGGTGGCCACCACGGCCAGCCCGCGCTCCCGCGCGTGACGCACGATGGCGGCGTAGGCTTCCGGCCGCAGCTCGAACTGTGCGAAGAACGCCCGCAGCGACGCCGCCTGCACGTGGGCGGGCGCCGGTGCGTCGGCGACCAGCAGCTGCTCGGCGTCGAACACCTGCAGCTTGATCGCGAAGACGCCGGCGTCGGCGCAGGCATCGACGAGACGGTGCGCCAGGGCGGCCTCGCCGTTGTGGTTGAGGCCGATCTCGGCGACGACGCGCAGCGGGCCGCCGGGGGCAATCGAGTGGCCCGCGATCTCAGGCATGCGCGTCATTGGACGCCCTCGAGCAGCCGATCGACAAGCGCCGGGACGTCGTCGATACAGCCCGCCACCGCGTCCGGCCCGGCGTCGACCATCGTTGTCCGGCCGGGCAGCCACACCGTGTGCAGACCGGCCGCGCGAGCGCCGGCGATGTCCTTCTCCGGGTGGTCGCCGACGAAGACCGCACGCGGCGCCGCTACGCCGAGTCGGCCGAGGGCGGTCGTGAAGCAGGCGCGGGCGGGTTTGCCGGCCGGCGCACATTCCTGCGCGTAGACGATCGCGTCGACGTCGCGCCTCAGCCCGAGGGCGGCGATCTTGCCGCGCTGGGTCGAGGGCAGGCCGTTGGTCAACACCCCGAGGCGGTGGCCGCGGCCGCGCAGCGCCGCGAGGACGGCGCGCGACCGGGACGGATACCGCAGCCGCGGCGGATGGGTGCGGATCGTCTCGACGTAGCCCGGTATGTCGGCGACGGGCAGGGCGAATGCCGCGCACAGCGCCTGCAACAGTCCGTCGCGGCCGGCGCGACGGAAGCGCCGCACGAGGAAGCGATAGACCGCGCCCGCCGGTATGCCGGTCCCTTCGGCGACCTGTGCGGCCACGGCCGCATAGCCACTGAGCGCGAATCGCCGCTCCGGGTACAGCGTGTCGTCGAGATCGAAGATGACGGCGGTCGGCTCAGACACGGGCGTTCGCTTCGGCAAGGGCGACGATCGCGCGCGCCACGCGTTGAGCGCCGCGTCCGTCCACGACGACGGGACCGTGCGCGTGGACCGATGCCCGCCATGCATCGTCGCGCACCAGGGTCGCGAATGCGCGCGCGACGCGGCGGACCGTGCCGGTCGTGTCACGGCTCACCGCGCCGGCGTCGACGGTCAGGCGCCGAGCGGCGAACCCGCGGATCGTCGGACGCTGAGCGGCGACGACGGCCAGCGCGACGGCGGGTACGCCGGCAGCGACGGCTTCGTAGAGCGACATGCCGCCGCCGACGATGGCGGCGTCGACGCGGCCGAACCAGGGCGCGAGCCCGTCGAGCGCGGTCACGTGGCGCACGCGGGCCCGGGCGGTCGTCGGACTCACGCCGCGTTGCGGAAGGATCACCTCGAGATTGGGCCACTCACGGATCAGCGCCGCGACGATCGCGTCGACGAGCATCTGCCGCGGCCCGCCGCCGAGCGAGATGAGGACGCGCCGCACGCCTGACGCGCCGCTCGCGCTGCTGCCGGTACGTAAGGGATGGTCGACAGGAACGGTCCCCTCGGCGAGCGGTCCCACATGGCGACGTGGCGGCCGGATCACGGCGTACTCGGGCCCGCGGAGCACCTCGACGGACGGCCAGCGGCGCGGCGGACTCGTGAGACTGCCGTCGATCGCCAGCGTCGAGGCGACCCGTCCGATCCCGAGGTCGTGCAGGCTCACGATCGGGATCGCACGCCGATGGGCGGCGCGGCACCACATCTCGCCATGTCCGGCGTGCGGATCGTCGAGCACGAGCACGGCCGGGGCCTCCGTGGACAGCACCACTCCCGCGGCACCGGGCGTCTGCCTCAGCAACGTCTCGATCGCGGTCCCGCGCACGCTCACGCAGGTCGGGCGCCCCAGCGCTTCGGCCAGCGCTTCTGCGCGCCGCAGGTGGCCGTGCCCGACCCGGGGACCGGCGGCAACCCGGAACACGGCGAACACCGGCCGGGCGTCGTTCGACCGACGACTGAGACGGGTCATGCGCGCCGGGTCAGCAGGCGATCGAGCGTCTCGATCACGCGGTCGGCGGCCTCGACGGTCATGCCGCTCCAGAACGGCAGCGAGAGCGCATGGTCGCTGTGGTACTCGGCGTTGGGGAACTGACCGCGCCGCAGCCCGAAGCGATCGGCGTAGAACGAATGCAGGTGGAGCGCGCGGAAATGGACGCTGGTGCCGATGCCGTCCTGGCCGAGCGCCGCCTGCAGGGCATCGCGCGACCAGCCGCACTCGGTCTCGTCGACGACAATCGCGTAGAGGTGGCGCGCATGCGTCCAGCCGTCGGGAACGGAGGCCGGACGCCGCAGCGGCAGGTGCGCGAGGCCCTCGTCGTAGCGCGCCCAGAGTCGGGCCCGCCGCTCCTGCATCTCGGCCAGCCGCGACAGCTGCACCAGGCCGAGCGCGGCCTGCACGTCCATCATGTTGTATTTGTAGCCCGCCATCACGACGTCGTACCGGCTTGGCGCGCCGGGTGCGTAGCGGGCCCACGCGTCACGCGACAGGCCGTGCAGCGACGCCACCCTCATCCAGTCGGCGTCGTCGGAGGCGGCCAGCGTCACCATGCCGCCCTCGCCGGTCGCGAGGTTCTTCGTCGAATAGAAGCTGAAGGCGGTGAAGTCGGCGATCGTCCCGATCGCGCGGCCGTCGACCATGCCGTCGACGCAATGCGCCGCGTCCTCGATGACGCGCAGGCCGCGGGCATCGGCCAGGGCGCGGAACGCGAGCGGATCGGCCGGCCGGCCGCCGTGGTGCACCGGCAACAGCACGCGCGTGCGTGGCGTGATCGCCGCCGCGGTGGCCTCGACGCTCATGGTCGCGGTGTCCCGATCGACGTCGACGAAGACCGGCGTGCCGCCGGCGTGCAGCACCGTGTTGGCCGTGGCGCAGAAGGTCAGCGGCGTCGTCACGACCTCGTCGCCGGCGCCGACGCCGCAGGCCATGAGCGAAAGGTGCAGGCCGGCCGTGCAGGAGTTGAGCGCCACCGCTTCGTTGGCGCCGATGTGCTGCGCAAACGCCGCCTCGAACGCCTTGACGCGCGGGCCCGTGGTCAGCCAGCCCGACGCGATCACCTCGGCGATCGCGGCAAGCTCGGCGTCGCCCATGTCGGGACGCGCCAGCGGAAGAAAGGGCGGGCCGCTCTGGGCCCGCGGGCCGGTGGACATGTTCGCTGCTCGTGACGCGCCGGCGTCAGGCGGTCGGTGCAGTGTCGAGCGCCAGGACGTCGAGCCGACCCGACGTCAGGCGCGCCTGCCAGGCGGCCAGCGCCTCGGGCAGGTCGTACTCGAGCGCGTCGGCGGCCTTCACCCAGTCGCCAGCGCCCGACGCGTCGACCAACGACGACGCCACGTGCTCGACCGCGGTCACATCGTCGCCCAACCAGTCGGTTGCTGCCAAGCCGGCCTGACGGGCCCAGAGGTCGGCGGTGTGTACCAGCGCCGTCAGCAGCGCGAGATTCTCGGCCAGCGTCCCGATGGCCGGGCGAACTGCCTCGGCCCTGGGACCGCGCAGTTCACCGGCGACCTCGCGGGCGCCCGCCGACAGCGTCGGCATGAAGTGGAGCGCCTGATCGAGCGCGGTGACCGCCATCAAGGCGATGGGTGTCGTGTCCACGTCGATGTAATCGTCGTCGCCGAGGATGCGGGCCAGGACGTCGGCCTCCCGGAATGCCGGTTCCTCGACACCATTGATGCGGAGAGCCGTCACTATGCGCCCCGACGCCCCGAGGACCGGTTCGACGGCGGAGAGCAGCGCATCGAGAGGAATCGGCGCATTCACGCCGGGGATTAACGAGGAATCTACGCGAACTGTGAGCATCGAGGTCTCCTGCATGCCAGAACCAGAGCAAAGGCGGGGCCAGACGGTCGTGGCGCGCTCGAGCCGGGCACGGAAGTTGGATTGTCCGGGCGCAGGCGGCGGATGTCGAGGGCCGTGTGCGGGGCGTGTGCGGCCCCCGCACTAAAGACCCGCACACACCCGCCGATTTCCCTCGTGAGCTGCTTTGGCTCACCACCCGGAGGAGTAGACAATGGCGTCGTTCTCAGTAGTCACCAACGTGGCCTCGGTCAATGCCCAGGCCAACCTGTACCAGACCAACATCGGCCTTCGCCAGGCGCTCACGCGCGTATCGAGCGGCTATCGCATCAACTATTCCGGCGACGATGCGGCCGGGCTCGCGGTTGCCAACCGGTACCGCTCGGACGTGGCCATCCTCCAGCAGGGTGTGCGCAACGCCAGCGATGGGCTCTCGGATCTGCAGATCAAGGACGGCGCGCTCGACAACATGTCGAAGCTCCTCGACCGGCTCGCGGTGCTCGCGACCCAGTCGGCGTCGGGCCAGACGACTGCGGCCTCGCGCACCACGCTGAACAGCGAGTTCCAGGACGTCCTGAACGAAATCACCCGTGAGTCCAACGTCGCGCGCCTCGACGTCGCCGGCGCCAACCAGGGCTTCTCGGTCTTCGTGAGCAGCAACGGCACCGATGGCGTCGTGGCCGGCACGATCAACGACGTGGACGTCACCTCGCTCGGCCTCGTCGGTCTGGACATCTCCAACCAGGCGGGCGCCCAGACGGCGGTGTCGACGGTCTCCAACGCCATCACCAATCTCGGCACGGTCCAGGGCCAGGTCGGCCAGTTGCAGAACCGCCTCAGCTACGCGATCAGCCTGGCGCAGAGCCAGATCGTGAACACCAAGAGCGCCGAGAGCCGCATCCGCGACGCCAACGTCGCCGAGGAGTCGGCCAACCTCACGCGCTACTCGATCCTCAACCAGTCGGGCATCGCCGCCCTGGCGCAGGCCAACCAGTCGACCAACGCGGTGCTCTCGCTCCTGCGCAGCTAGTTCGCGCCGACGCCTCCGGGCAGGCCCCGCGCCGCCGGGCCGGGGCCGGGGCGCCCCGCGGGGGCGGGGGGGGTGGGGCCGGGCGCCCCCCCCCCCCCGGCCCCCCCCCGCC
>CBIHOS010000192.1:0-9564 GCA_966211945.1 uncultured bacterium | reverse complement strand
CGGTCAGACACGGCCTTGGGTGTTCGTCACGGCGTCGCACCATCGTCCGCGCAGGCTTGCTAGACTGCGGGCTTCCCAGGAGGAACCATGGCTGCTCAGAATCCCGTTGGCTGGTTCGAGATCTACGTCCAGGACATGCCACGCGCCACCGCGTTCTACCAGACCGTGCTCGGCGTGACGCTCGAGAAACTGCCGACACCGGATCTCGAGATGTGGGCGTTCCCGATGCACATGGAAGCGCCGGGAGCGTCCGGAGCGCTCGTCAGGATGCCCGGCGTGCCGTCGGGCGGCAGCACGCTCGTCTATTTCGTGTGCGACGACTGCGCGGTCGAAGGCGGTCGCGTCGCCGCGGCCGGCGGCAAGGTCCACCGCGACAAGATCTCGATCGGTGAGTACGGCTTCATCGTCCTGGCCGTGGACACCGAGGGCAACAGGTTCGGGCTGCATTCGATGAAGTGAACGCCTGCGGAGGCGGGTGGACCGACGCGCTGGCGCCGGCCCACCCTGCCGTCTATCGGCGCTGGTCGTGCGGCACGAGCACATCGACGGAGCAGGACGCGGCGTTGCCCGCCAGGTCGCGCGCCGTGACCGTGACCGTGTAGGTGCGCCCGTCGCGATCGCTGCCATCGCGTCTGGCCACGAGCGGCACTGTGGCCGAGAATGTCCCCGTGCCGGCGAGGCTCGCCGCGCCCGACGGCTGCACCGCGCCGTAATCGTCCGCCACCGAGAACGCAACGCTCGCCGGGGCGATGCCCGACTCCGCGTCGATCGCCGTGCCGGTCACCGTCACCGGTACCGTCTGGCCGTCGGGCGCCCACAGCCTGTCGGGCGTCACGCTGCAGGTGAGCGTCGGAGCGGACGTGTCGAACTGTTCACCGGTCACGAGGAACGCCAGCGAGTTGAGGGTCCACGTGGTGTTGGACGGCGGGTTCGCCGGCAGGAAGACCGCGTCCACGTCGGTCGCGATCACCATGCGTCCGGCGCCCGGGGCGTACTGCCCCTGCTGCCACGCTGCCACCACGTTCTCGCCGTCGACGTCGGCCGTGCCGACGACCGTCCCGCCGTGCGCGGCAACGTCGCTGCCGTCGAGCCCGCCGTAGGCGGAGAGCTGCTGCACGTTGGTTGCGACCCCGAACGGGCCGTCGTACACCGGCGCGACGCCGTTGGTGGCGCGCGGCGCCCCACCGGCAAACGTCGGGGTCGGCACGCCGAGCAGCGCGCCGATCGGGTCGTGCTGATTGTCGTCCTGGAGCAGCCAGAGGTTGCCGCCCCCCAGGAAGTAGGTACGCAGGGCCTCGGCGTAGCCCGCCGCATCGGCGTCGGCGATCCACGGAACGATGACCGCCCGCAGGCGGGCATAGAGCGACGGCGGCAGGGCGTCGAATGCCGTGAACGCGACCCGGCGATTCACGGTGCCCGCAGGTCCGAAGTTCACCGGATTGGCTACTGCCTGCGCCAGTGGCGCCAGGACCGACGAGGTTCCGCAATAGACGTTGAAGCCGCCGGGCGAGATCGCGCAGCTCGGCACGCCGATGATGTCGTAGGTCAAGCCGTCGATCGCGCCGCCTGCCACGAGGAACGCCGTCGCGTTGAGGCCGAAGCGCCCGTTGTCGTTGCGGTCCGCGAGCGGCTCGTACACCGCTGCGACGACGCCCACCAGCATGTCCACGTCGGTGACGATGACGAGCCGGCCGGCGCCAGGGGCGTACCCGTTCCGGTCCCAGACCGCGGCCGACGGTTGCCCGGCGGCATTGGTGCCGACGACGCGACCGCCCATCAGCGTCACCACGGCGGCATCGAGTTCCCCCGCCGCGAACCACTGCGTCACCGACGCGGCCACGCCGAAGGGCCCGGCATAGAGCGGCGCCGTGCCGGAGGTCGGCCCCGCGGCCACGGACGCGAACCGCGTCGGCACCCCGAGCGCGGCGTTCACCGGGTCGTTCCCCGGATTGTCGGCCAGGATGAACAGGTCACCGCCGGCAAGGAAATAGTCCTTGACCGCCGTGACGTGCGGGGCGGCGTCGACCGCGGCCCACCAAGGGATCAACAATCCGTCGACGCCGCTGAGGTCGGCCGCCGAGAACGCCGACACGGCGACGGTGGTGACGCCGACGGGCACCGTGCCGCCTGCCCCGAAGTTGGCCGGTGTGGCGAGCGCTTCGCGATAGGCCGTCAGGCCGAAGCCGTCCATGCAGTAGACGCCGAAGCCTGCCGGCGCGGCGGCGCAGCTCACGCCTCCCAGGGTGTACGTGGCCGGCGCCTGGGCGCGCGCGCTGCGGGCGCCGAATGCGGCCGTCGCGACGACGGCGACCATGACGAGTCGGATGGAGAATGTGAGCACGACGCACCCCCGCGGCGAGCACACGGCGTCCCTATCGATAGGCATGCCGCGAATGCGGGAGAGCGGTGAGCCGGTGCCGCCTACAGGCGCGTGGTCCTGAACTGCTCGATCAGGAAGTCGGTCGACCTCACGGCGAGGGCCATGATCGTGAGCGTCGGGTTCTGCCAGGCGCTCGACGGGAAGCTCGAGCCGTCCATCACGAACAGGTTCCTGACGTCGTGCGTCTGCAGGTACGGCGAGAGGACGGACGACTTCGGGTCGGTGCCCATGCGGGCGGCGCCGACTTCGTGCGCCTGGCCCCGCATGCCGTGGGCCTGGCGGATGTTCTTCGCGCCGATGCGGTCCAGGATCTCCGCGGCGTGGGTCGCCATGTCGCGGTGCAGCGCCTTCTCGTTGTCGCGCGGCGTCAGGCGGAGCCGCACGACCGGGATGCCGAACGCGTCGAGCGTGTCCGTGTCCACCGTGCAGACGTTGTCCTCGTACGGCAGGCACTCGCCGAAGCCGGAGAAGTTGAGCGTGACCGGCCGCTCCTCCGCGAGGGCGCGCGTGTAGGCGGCGCCGATCCCTGGCGCCTGGAAGTTGAAACCAGCCCCGACGTACGTGCTGAGCCCGTAACCGCGAACGAACCCATCGGTCTTCGGCCCGCCCGGCAGGTTCCGGAAGCGCGGCGTGAGCAGGCCGCACGGCCGGTTGGCGCCGCCCATCGACGGCTTCTCGAGCAGGTCCGGCAACTCTCCCGACGCACCGGCGCCGGAGAAATGCGTCATGAGGTACTTGCCCAACATGCCGCTCGAGTTCGCGAGCCCGTTGGCGGCCTGGCGCGTCGCCGAGTTGAACAGCATCCGCACCGACTCGAGCGTTTGCGCACAGAGCGCCACCGCCTTGCCGTAGATTTCGCGCGGCTGGCGCGTGGCGCGATCGATGTAGAGGACGCCCCTGGCCCGATGGGTGTCCGGGTCCATCAGGACCTTGTACGCCATCGCCCCGGTGACGAGCGTGCACCGGCCCGTCGCCACCGCATCCTTCATCGTCGTGAACGCCGAACTGAAGTACGAGTGGGTGACGCAGCCGTGCTCGCACGGCCCGCAGTAGTGGCACGGCTGGCGGCCATTGATCGCCTTCGTGAGGTTTGCGGTGCGGCCCTGCGTGACGGTGTAGCCGAACGCCTTCTTGACGCGCGACCGCACCGCCATCTCGTGGCACGTGAGGCCCATCGGCGGCTGGAACGGCCCGTCGGGGTACTGCGCGAGGCCTTCCTTCATGCCGGAGACGCCGACGTACTCCTCGACGAGGTCGTAGTACGGCTTCAACTCGGCGTAGGTGATCGGCCAGTCGACCCCGACGCCGTCGTGCGACGCCGCCTTGAAGTCGATGTCGCTCATGCGCAGGCAGCCGCGGCCCCAGATGTTCATGCGGCCGCCGACGATGCGCGGGCGGACCCAGAGGAACTTGGGATCGGACTGGTCGACGTAGGGCTCCTCGACGTCGTTGACGTACCAGTCGGCGTTCCACTCGCGCACCGCGTACGACCCGGACTGCACCGGATGGGCACGCTCGAGCGGCGTCTTGGTACGGCCGCGGTACTTCAACTGGTACGGCTGGACGTGCTCCTTGTAATCGGCGTCGGTGAGCGCACGCCCGGCCTCGAGCACGGCGACGCGCAGGCCAGCCTCGGTCAGCCGCTTGGCGGCCCAGCCTCCGGAGGCGCCGGAGCCCACGATGACGACGTCGAACTGCTGGCCGGCAGGATCGGTCTGGATGGACATGGAACGCGGGCTACTCGTGGCCTTCAGGATGCGTGCAGGCGGGGAAGGTCTGGAAGAAGACGCTGCCGGTGAAGCCGAGCTCCTTCATGCCCGGTTCCGACGAGTAGTGCGCGCCGGCCACCCAGGACTTCAACGTCGCCAGCGGCTTGCCGAGATCTTCGAGCAACGGGGCCTGCTGCGCCGCGGTGAGCGCGCGGAACGTCTTGCCGTGCTGCTCGCGCGACGCCGCGTCGACCGCCGCGAGAGCGCTGACCATCGGCCGCTGCACTTCGTCGTGCTCGATGGCAAGCACTTCGTCGATCCAGGCCGGGCTGCCGCTCGCGACTGAACCGGGGACGATGAGCTCGGAGACGAGCGTGAGCGTCGCGAACTGGTGGGCGTCGAAGAACTGCGGCTTTGGCGCCGCGGCCTTCGTCGGCGCGGGTTTCGCGCGCTGGCGCTGCGCGACGTGCGCCGCGAGCGGATGATCGTGCCCCTCGGCCGGCGAGCCGATCGCGAGGCCGAGCCCGGCGGCGAG
Organism: uncultured bacterium; assembly: GCA_966211945.1. Taxonomy (GTDB): domain Bacteria; phylum Acidobacteriota; class Vicinamibacteria; order Vicinamibacterales; family Vicinamibacteraceae; genus Luteitalea. Next base: position 4,940 of record CBIHOS010000192.1, on the reverse strand, counting down.
TCCCTGGAGCGCGGTGCGCCTCGTCATGCCGTCCGGCCCGGCGGCCGTCGGAGTGTCGGTTGAGATGTCAGGGAGCGACATGGGCGCAGTATAGCGTCCGGGTAGATTCGTAGCGGCCGGACTTCCGCCTCCGCCAAGGCTACGGCGGACAGGCGTCCGGCCGGACCGGAACCGCCCGACAAGTCGGGCGGCTACGAAAGAGTGTCTGTCGTCCGTGCCTATAGAATTCGTCGGATGAGTCATCGTCGATACGTCCTGGCGGTTGCGGCATTGCTGGTCGCGACGTCTGCCGCAGCTCGCGCGCAGGCCGTTGGCGCGGCGCTGCCGGTGTGGACACCTGGTACGCTGGACATCCACATCATCAATACCGGGCGCGGCGACGCCGCGCTGCTCGTGCTGCCGGATGGCACGACGATGCAGTTCGACGCCGGCGACGGCGGCTTCCCGGCCGGTTCGCCCCGCGGTGTGGCGAACGTGCCGGACACCACGCGCAAACCGGGCGAGTGGATTGCGCGGTACGTGTCACGGGTGCTGACGCCGTTCCGGAAGCCCGAGATCGACTACGCGCTCGTGTCGCACATGCACGACGACCACATGGGCGGCATGGCCGACCTGGCCAGGCACGTGCCGATTCGCACGCTGCTCGACCGCGGCTGGCCGGAATACGCCGAGGGCATCGCACCGGCGCCAACGGGCATCGACGGCTACCTGGCGTTCGCACGCGCCGAGCCCGGACGCATGGAGCGGTTCGAAGCCGGCCGCGCCGACCAGATCACGCTGAAGCGATCGCCGTCGGACTATCCGGCCTTCGTCGTGCGCAACCTCGCCGTCAACGGCCAGGTGTGGACGGGCGCCGGCCAGGCGACCCGCAGCCGATTCCCGGACAACTGGCAGGCGCTGCCGGCCCAGCACCGGCCCACCGAGAACGAATCGAGCCTCGGCATCCGCGTGAGCTACGGCGCGTTCGACTTCTACACGGGCGGCGACATCCCCGGCCGTCCGCGTCCGGGCGGAGCCGCGTGGCACGACATCGAGTCGGCCGTGGCGCAGGCCGTCGGGCCGGTCGACGTTGCCGCGGCAAACCATCACGGCAACCGCGATTCGACCAACGCGTTCTTCGTGTCGACCCTGCAGCCGCGCCTGTGGCTGCTGCAGGTGTGGTCATCGGACCATCCGGCCCACGATGTGCTCGACCGGATGCTGTCGCGCGACTTGTATCCCGGCGACCGCGACGTGCTGGCGACGAACATGTCGGAGGCCAACCGCGTGGTCATCGGGCCGCTGCTCGACCGCCTGCTGAGCGCGCGCGGACACATCGTGATCCGCGTCGACAAGGGCGGCGCCACCTACCGCGCGATCATCGTGGACGATGCGGACGAGGCGATGCGGGTGACGGCGGTACACGGGCCGTATACGTCGCGATGAGGACGATCCGCTGGGGCATCATCGGCTGCGGTGACGTCACCGAAGTGAAGAGCGGTCCGGCGTTCGCGAAAGCGGACGGCTCCGCGCTGGTCGCGGTGATGCGCCGCAACGCGCGCCTGGCCGAGGACTACGCGCGACGGCACGGCGTACCGCGCTGGTACGCCGACGCCGAGGCACTGGTAGGCGATCCCGAGGTGGACGCGGTGTATGTTGCCACGCCGCCCGACGCGCATCGCGAGTACGTGCTGCTGGCCGCTCGTCACGGCAAGCCGGTGTACGTCGAGAAGCCGATGGCGATGAACCATCGCGAGTGCCTCGACATGGTCGCGGCGTGTCGCGACGCGAACGTGCCGCTGTTCGTGGCGTACTACCGGCGGGCGCTGCCGCGGTTCCTGCACGTGAAGGCGCTCGTCGACGACAACGCGATCGGCAACGTCCGGGCGGTGTCGGTGACGCTGTTCCGGCGCCACACGATGGGTGCCGGCGCGTTGCCGTGGCGCGTCGATCCGGCCGTGGCAGGCGGCGGCCTCTTCGTCGATCTCGCGTCGCATACGCTCGACCTGCTCGACTTCATACTCGGTCCGATCGCCGTCGTCACCGGTTCTGCAGCGAACCAGGGTGGCTTCTACGCCGCCGAGGACATCGTCTCGGCATCGTTCACGTTCGAGTCTGGTGTCCGCGGCACAGGGCTGTGGTGCTTCACCGCCGATCGAGACATCGACCAGGTCGAGATCATCGGGGACGCCGGGCGGATCATGTTCTCGACGTTCGACGAGACGCCCGTGGTGCTCAGGCGAGATACGGTGGAGCACTTCGAATTGGCTCATCCGCCACACGTGCAACAGCCGCTGATTCAGACGATCGTCGACACGCTGCATGGACGCGGCACCTGCCCGAGCACCGGCGACTCCGGCGCGCGTACGTCTCGCGTGATGGAGGCGCTGCTCGAGCCGTACTACGCGGCGCAACGCCATCAGCCGCCCTCGCGATGAACTCGTCGTCTCTCGCGATCTCGTCAGCCCGAGGACACTTCCTGATGCGCACCAGCACGCTTCGTTCGGTCTCGCGTTCGCTTCGTCTTCTTGCGACAGTCGCAATCGTCTCCATTGGGTCGGCGCAGCAGTCACCTGCCAGCGCGCAGACTCCGGCTCGCCCCGACGCTACGACGCTGAACCCCGCGACGACGGGCGGCTTCTCGCCGCGTGACACACCGCTGACACTCGGCGCCGCGGCCTACGCCAAGATCCTGTGCTCGGCGATCTTCGTCTCTGGCCGCGACGAGGCCGAGGCCAGGAAGAACAGCGCGTACTTCCTCACGCCGGAAGCCGAGCGCGAGCACGTGACGACGGAGGTCGATCGCGCGCGCAGGATCGTTCGCGCGACGGTGCGCGGCGTGGTCACCCGGACAGCCGGCTTCTACGGCGACCAGGGATGCGTGATTCACCCCGAAGGTACCGATTCGGTGTTCTTCACGCCGACGGCGGTCACGACGCTGCTGCCCGATGCGAAGAGCCAGCCGTGGCCGATGGGCGACGCCGTGGCTGGCGCGCCGTGGCCGGCCGGTGTGGACAAGGCGGCGATCGACGCCAGCGTGGACCACGCCTTTTCGAACCCCGACGCGCTGACCGCCGGCATGGTGGTCTTGCACAAAGGCCGCATCGTGGCCGAGCGCTACGCCCCAGGCGTGACGGCTGACACACAGCTCGAGAGCTGGTCGATGGGCAAGAGCCTCACGGCGACGCTCGTGGGGCTGCTGATCCAGCAGGGCGCACTGACACTCGATGCGCCGGCGCCGGTCGCCGCGTGGCAGGGAAAGGACGACCCGCGCCGTGCCATCACCGTGCGCCACCTCTTGCAGATGAGCAGCGGCCTGCACTGCACGTCGCCGGGCGATCCGGACTTCGCGCCCGAACGCGACGGCTATCCAGCCCACGTGCTCATCTACTCGGGCGGGCTCGATGTCTTCCGCTTCTCGACGAGCCGGCCGCTGCAGTTCGCGCCCGGCACCGAGGGCCGCTACCGCAACTGCGACCCGATCACGCTCGGTGCACTCGTGCGCCAGGCGGTCGAGGCACGCGGCGAGGCCTATCTGACGTGGCCGCAGCGCGCGTTGTTCGACCGGATTGGCATCAGGCGTCAGGTCCTGGAGCCAGATGCGTACGGCAACTTCATCCTGAGCGGCTACGACTACGGCACGGTCCGCAACTGGGCGCGGCTCGGCCTGCTGTACGCGCAGGACGGCGTATGGCAGGGCACGCGCCTGCTGCCCGAGGGCTTCACGCGGTTCGTGAGCACGCCTGCGCCCGGCTGGGCGACGCCGCGATACGGCGGGCTGTTCTGGGTGAACGGCACCCGCGAGCTCGACGCGCCGCCCGATGCGTACTGGATGGCCGGCGCCGGCGGCCAGCGCGTGATCATCATCCCGTCGCGCGATCTGGTCATCGTGCGCCTCGGCCACATGCGCGGCGACACCATCGGCATGACGCTGCTCGACAAGGCCGTCCGCGGCATCGTCGACGCCGTTCGCACCGAGCCTGCGTCGCGGTGATGACGACCGCGATCGCGCGTCTCACGATGATGGCCGCGCTCGTCGTTGGAGTTGGCGCGGCGTTGGCGGCCCCTGCGCGCGGGCAGCAGGCGCAGAACCCGTCGCCGATGTCGGACACGACGCGGCCGCACCGACGCGTTGCCGAGTCGAGAGCACCCGGCGAGCGCGCCACGCTGTCGCTGGGCGAGCTCTTCGTGCCCGCCGCCGCCCTCGCGCGCAGGCGGGAAGCGATGCCGCTCGTGGTGCATTTCCACGGCGCACCGTGGCTCGTCGAGCAGCACATCGCGCGCGCCGCTCCCAGGGCTGCGGTGATCGCAGTGAACCTGGGCGCGGGATCCAGCCGGTACGCGGCGCCGTTTGCAGATGCCGCGACGTTCGCCGCGCTGCTCGACGAGGCCGCGGACGCCGGCGCGCAGCTGATCGGGCGCCGGCCCGCATGGTCGAGCGTGACGCTCACGTCGTGGAGCGCCGGCTACGGCGCGATCCGCACGATTCTCGGGCAGCCCGGCGCGGCGGACCGCGTGGGCGCAGTCATCCTGCTGGACAGCCTGCACGCGTCCTACGTCATCGACGGCGATCCAGCCGCGCCTCGTTCGAAGGATCCGGCGGTCGAAGTCGAGGACCTTGGCGCGTTCACACGCCTCGCCGCAGAGGCGGCGGCGGGCCGCAAGCGGTTCTGGGTGACGCATTCCGAGGTCTATCCCGGCACGTACGCGAGCACGACGGACACGGCCAACGCGCTGGTCGCGTCGCTCGGCCTCACGCGCCGGCCCATCCTGAAACACGGCCCGCTCGGCATGCAGCAGCTGAGCGAAGCGCGTCGCGGAGACTTTCACGTGCTGGGATTTGCCGGCAACTCCGCACCCGATCACGTGGACCACCTGTACGCGCTCGGCGAGTGGTTGCGCCGCTGGAAGGTCGTGCGGTAGGGAGTCCTGCATGTCGACCGGGTAGCGGGTAGCGGGTA
>CBIHOS010000191.1:0-9566 GCA_966211945.1 uncultured bacterium | reverse complement strand
CCGGGGACGCTGGTTCTGCGCCAGGATCTTCTTGCGCAGGCGGATGGCCTTCGGCGTGATCTCCACCAGTTCGTCGTCGTTGATGAACTCGATGGCTCCTTCCAGGCCCAGCTTGCGCGGCGGGATGATGCGGATGGCTTCGTCGGCCGACGACGCGCGCATGTTCGTCTGCTTCTTCTCCTTGCAGACGTTGACGTCGAGGTCGTTGTTGCGCGAGTTCTCGCCGATCAGCATGCCCTCGTAGACCTCGGTCGTCGGGTCGATGAAGATCTCGCCGCGGTCCTGCAGGTTCGAGATCGCGAACGCCGTCGCCACGCCGGTGCGATCGGCCACCAGGGCGCCGGTCGGCCGGGCCGGAATCGGACCGGCCCACGGCTCCCAGCCGTGGAAGATGTGGTTCATGATTCCGGTGCCCTTGGTGTCGGTGAGGAACTGCGACCGCAAGCCGATCAACCCGCGCGCCGGCACCTTGAACTCGAGGCGCACGCGGCCGCTGCCGTTGTTGACCATCTTGTTCATCGCGCCCTTGCGGGTGCCGAGCGCCGCGATCACCACGCCCTGGAATTCCTCGGGCACGTCGATCACCACGTCCTCGACCGGTTCGAGCCGGCCCTGCGGCGAGTCCTTCGTGACGATCTCCGGCCGCGACACCTGCAGCTCGAAGCCCTCGCGCCGCATCATCTCGATCAGGATCGACAGCTGCAGTTCGCCGCGGCCGATCACCCGCATCTGCTCGGGAGTGTCGGTCGGCTCGACGCGCAGCGACACGTTGCCGAGGAGTTCCTTCTCGAGGCGCTCCTTCACCTGACGCGACGTCACGTACTGTCCGTCGCGCCCGGCCATCGGCGAGGTGTTGACGCCGAAGATCATCGACACCGTCGGCTCGTCGATCGCCAGCGGCGGGATCGCCTTCGGCGTCTCCGCGCTGGTCACCGTCTCGCCGATGGTGATGTCCTCGATGCCCGCGAGGCAGACGATGTCGCCGGCCGCCGCCTCTTCGACGTCGACGCGCTTGAGGCCGTCGAAGGCAAACAGCTTGGTGATGCGCGTCTGCTGAATCGAGCCATCGAGCTTGGCGACGCCGACGAAGTCGCCGACCCTGATGCGGCCGTTGAAGATCCGCCCGATCGCGATGCGGCCGAGATATTCGCTCGCGTCCAGGTTGGCGATCAGGATCTGGAGGATGCCCTCGGGATCGCCCTTGGGCGGCGGCGTGTGCTCGATGATCGCGTCGAACAGCGGCTGCAGCGTCGCGCCGCGGACGTTGGCGTCGCGGCTCGCCTGACCGTCGCGCGCGACGGCGTAGATGACCGGGAAGTCGAGCTGATCCTCGTCGGCGTCGAGGTCGATGAACAGGTCGTAGACCTCGTTCAGCACTTCCTGGACGCGCGCGTCGGGACGGTCGATCTTGTTGATGACGACAATCGGCTCGAGCCGGCGCTCGAGCGCCTTGCGCAGCACGAACCGGGTCTGCGGCAGCGGTCCTTCCGAGGCATCGACGAGCAGGACGACGCCGTCCACCATCGACAGCGTCCGCTCGACCTCGCCGCCGAAATCGGCGTGGCCCGGCGTGTCACAGATGTTGATGACGTGATCCAGGTAGCGGACGGCCGTGTTCTTGGCCAGGATGGTGATGCCGCGCTCCCGTTCCAGATCCATGGAGTCCATGGCCCGCTCGGCGACCCGCTCGTTGGAGCGGAACGTGCCCGATTGCGCGAACATCGCGTCCACCAGCGTGGTCTTGCCGTGGTCCACGTGGGCGATGATGGCGATGTTGCGGCGGTGCGGGTTGGCAACCTGTCGGGCGTGTTCGGCAGCGGACATCCCACCAGTATAAAGGGCCGGCTTCACGGAATCGTGAAACGTTCGTCCGTCGAGCTCGACGCGTTGATAATCCCGTCAGCCCAACCATGCCCGTTCTGCGCTGGATCGCCCACGTCTTTCGCGCCACCTTCTGGCTCGCGCTCAATCTCGCCATCGTGACCGCCCTGTTCCTGGTGTCGGCGCACATGGGGCGCCAGGACGACGATGCCAGGAACGGGCTGTATTTCTTCAGATTCATTGCCTCGACCTGGCTGTTCGCGGCGCTCTGGTCCTACGTGGCCCGGGGGCTCATGCGGCGCCCGGCACCGGTCGCCGACAAGAAGAAGGTCACCAAGTCAGAGGCCGCCCGGGGCACGGTGGGCTGCGTCGGGCGGCTGATCCTCATCGGGATCGGCTACGTCGTGCTCGGCCACTACGCCGAGTGGGCCTACGACGGCCTGATCGGCAGCGATGCCCGTCACCCGGTGCGCCAATTGGCCGACCGACTGCTGGCCTCGGGTGTGCAACTGACCGAACAGCCCGAGGTCTACATGCCGTACATCGTCGGCGGCATCGTCGCCTTCATCCTGGTCTATGCGGTCGCGGGATACCTGGCCTCGCCCCGGCCGATGAGCGCGTCGGAGGCACGCAAGGCCGGCAAGGCGCCCACCCTGCCTGGCTTCCCGGGCAGGAAGCAGCGCCGGCCCGACGTGGCTGCGGCCAACGAGGCCGCCCTCGCCGCCGCCCGCCGCCACGGCGCGGCCAACGCGGCGGGAAGCGCGGGGGCCGTCGGAGCGGCGCACGCCGGAGCGCACCGCACCGATCCCGCGCCGCCCCATCCCGACCACCGGTTCGGCAAGGCCGAGCGCGCCAGCACCGGCCAGGGCCGCGGCACTCGTGAAGACGCCGTCCTCGGTGCCCTGAGTTGGTCGTCCTCCGATGGTGCCTGGTGGGCCCGGCGCGGCCATGCCGAGACGTTCCCCGTCCGCATCGACGGCGGTGAGGACGGGCCAACGACGGCGCAACTCGATCTCGCCCGTGCCGTCGTCCAGCGCAGCTTCGAAGCGCTGTTGCGCGGCAGCGATGCCGCCCGGCCGGCGGCGCTCGCCAAGGGCGTCGGCCTGCCGCGCTTCACGATCGCTGCGGTCCGGATCGGCCAGGAGTCCGGGAAAGACACGCCGGTGACGCTGCATCTGCGCTGCGACGGCGATGCGAAGACGGACTACATCGTCCTCTCGACCGATGGCCTTCACACGTTCAAGGCTGGATGAGGCCGCGACTCGCCGTTCGCTCCTCGTCCGCCGCCAGTTGACACCTGCATGGAACTGTCACCCCTTCTGATCGCCGGAATCGTGTTGCTCGCCGTGGTGGCGGGGCTCACCCTCTGGCAGCGAAGGCAGCAGGTGGACCAGAGTGCCAGTGGACGGCACGCCGCCGGCGCGGCGCCGCCCGCCGCACAGGTTTCGACGGTCGCCGACGAGACCGTCGAGACCGAATCCAGCTTCGAGTTCGCCACCGACCCGCTGCTCGGCGCAATCGCATGGGACGAGGGCATCTGGAGCCCCGACGACGACCCCGTGTTTGCCGGGACGACAGTGCTCGTCGAGGTGCATGGCCCTCGAGCGGGACTGACCGAGTCGCAGCGCAGCGTCGTGCGTGCCGCCCTGGAACACAACCAGGACCTCGACACGCGCGCCCGCGCGACAATCCGCCAGGAGCTCGATCGCCGCGGCGTCGGCGACAGCGCGATGGAGCCCTATTCCCTGGAGGTCAAGCCCGGCCCCGAGGGCGGGGAAACGGCGTATCTGTGGTACGACGTGGCAGAGGCCGATCGCGAGATGGGTGTCTCCTCGACGGATCGGTGGCGCACGCTGGCGCTGGAGTTCCTCGACCAGGTCGGCACGAGCGTAGACTGATGCCAGCCGGCGTGTCGGACGCCGCCTCGAACACGGAGCGACCCGGTGCAACACCTCACGCTCGACCGCGACGAAGGCATCCTCGTCATCACGATGGCGCGTGGCAAGGCCAACGCGCTCAATTGCGAGATGGTCGAGGAACTGCAGCAGGCCCTCAACCACGCCCGCGCCGACGACCGCACCCACGGCGTCGTGCTCACGAGCGGCGCCCCGAAGATGTTCTGCGGCGGCTTCGACGTGCAGGAAGTGTTCGCCTACCCGCCCGACAAGCTGACGCGCTACACCTCGCGCTTCATCCGGCTGTTCGACACCATCCGCCACCTGCCCAAGCCCGCCATCGCCGGCATCAACGGCCACTGCTACGGCGGCGGCGCGATTCTCGCGCTGGCCTGCGACGAGCTGATCATGGCCGAGGGTGATTTCCAGTTCGCGCTGAACGAAGTGAATCTCGGCGTGGTCCTGCCGCTGCGCATGGTGCAGGCGCTCGCCGCGACGGTGCCGGGGCCGACGGCCCGCAAGATGTTCCTCGAGGGACATGCCTGGCGGGCCCAGGAAGCGCTGCACGCCGGTATCGTCGAGGAGCTGGTGCCGACCGGCAACGTTCGCCACCGCGCCCTGACGATGGCGCGGCAGCTTGCGTCGAAACCTCCCCGCGCCTTTGCCGCGCACAAGCAAGCGCTCGTCGAGGCCGAAGGCGGGCCGGCCTACACGCCCGAGGAGATCGACGCGATGGCGTCGCAGTTCAGCGCCACGTGGTTCGACGAGGAGTGCCAGTGCTACCGCGACCTGCTGGTGGCGCGGATGCAGCCACGCTAGCGTTCACCCGCGGGAGGCGCCAACGAGGCACGCGGACGCGAGCGCCGTGGCTTACAGATGCAGCAGGCCGCGATCGAGCGCGTGGCGCACTGCCTGGGTGCGCGTCCGCGCGTCGAGCTTGTCGTAGATCGACGCGATGTGGAACTTCACGGTGTGCGGGCTGATGCCGAGCCGATCGGCGATGCGCTGATTCGACAGGCCCTCGGCCAGCAGGTCCAGCACGTCCTGCTCGCGATCGGTGAGCGACGCCTCGCCGAAGTCGTCGTCATCGACGGTCCGGGGCATCGCGATGGCCGCCGCCGGCGTCGGCCGCAGCCAGTCGGCTGGCGTGACCGCGAACCCGGCATCGATCATCTCGAGCGCCTGCCGCAACCGCGTCGGTGAGACGTCCACCGGCAGCGCTGCCCATCCCGACAGCGCCAGGTGGCGCAGCCGTTCGGCCGCCTGCGGCGGCGCGCCGACCACGGCAAGCCCCTGCAGCGGCATCAGCGCCTGCAGCCAGTCGCGTCCCTCCGGCACGGCGTCGGCCAGCCCGACGGTCGCCGAGACGTCGTCGGCATCGCTCGGGATCGCTGCTTCGGCCGCGGGTACGAGTCCGGCCCCGAGCAGGCGCTCGCGCAGCAGCTCGCGGCGGCGGGCGGAAGGGGCAATCAAGAGAATGTCCATGAACAGGTCAGCCCCCGATGAAGTGTCGAAAGAAGGGAGGGCCGGTTGTCCCACCCCGGCCTACAGCGTGACCAACGAAGCCCTCGGTCGGCAATTGGCCAAAGGGACGAGCGCGCTGATGGCCGAATGGCGCCGGCGGTTCGCCCGGAGGCGCTACCTGGTGTGACGCGCCGATCAGCGTCCGCGTTCTCCGACCGTGATCTCGACGACGCGGATATCCGTGCCGCGCAGGACCCGGAGCGCCAGCGTGCCGCCGATGCAGGCCTCGGTGAGCAGTCCCTGCAGCACGCCAGGTTCGACGGTCGGCTGATCGGCCGCAGCAAGGACGACGTCGCCAATCAGCACGCCGGCCGTGGCGGCCGGACCTGTCGCATCGACGCCGATCACGAGGAGGCCGTGGTGGGCGTGTGCCTGCTGCGGCGGCGGCAGTGCGACAGGCTGGATGGCCAGGCCGATGTAGCCGCGGCGGATGCGTCCATGCGTGGCGAGACGGGCCACCCGGTCGGCCAGCAGCGGCGCCGGTACTCCCAGCACGCCACCACGGCTGAGGCCGGTCGTGAGCCAGGCGATCAGGCGTCCATCCGGCCCGACCAGCACGCCGCCCGACACGCCGCGGCCGGGCGCCAGGTCGGTGCGCAAGAGTTCGGGACCCGGTTCGGCCCGCCAGCGCCGCGGCGGACTCGTGACACCGGTCACGCTCGCGAGCCGTGCCATCACGTCGCCAGGCCAGCTCCGCGCCACGGCGACGGCCAGCTGTGCCGGCGCCACCTCGCCAGTGGCCGGCGAGAACGGCGATGCGCCGAGACCCGGCACCCGCAGCAGCGCGAGGTCGAGCGTCTCGTCGCGGCCGGCCACGGTGGCGTCCAGCGTCGTGTCGCCCCGCACGACGACCAGACCTTCGTCGCGATCGAGCGCGTGGAGCGCGACGACGGCGAGGTCGGTGTCGACATGGGCGGCCGTCGCCGGGCGCGTGCCGCGCGCGCGCAGTTGCAGCACGCCGCCAGCCGCCGTGCGGGCAGCGTCGACGACGGCATCGGCCAGTCCCTGCAGCAAAGAACCTGTCGCAGTCATGATGGCATCACGCTAGCGCGCGGCCCGGCGACGCGGATCAGCCGAACGGCGGGGCGAAATCGTAGAGGCCGGGAGTGACGAGCAGGCGCCCGTCGGGCGCGAACCAGAGCGAGGCGGGCACGATCGGGCCGGCGCCGAACAGCTGCAGCGTCCGCACCTTCTCGCCGTCGGTGTCGAACACGTACACGTGCGACGTGGACATCGCGATCCACAGGCGCCCGGCGCCGTCGACCGCCGCGGTCCGGACGGTCGGACGGATCAGCGGGTAGCTCACGTCGTCCACGCTGCGGCGCGGCCACTGGCTCGGCATCGCCTGCACCAGCGCGTCGATCTCGCGGCCCTGCACGACCCGTTCGTACTCGAGCCCGCCGCCGCTCGTGTACTTGCGGAACGCCGGCGGACCGGCGAGGAACACCGCATAGGCGCCGCCATCGGGTGCCGGCAGCGGCAGCGCGGCGTTGAACGCCAGGTGCACGTCGGGGTCGTGCTCGAAGCCGGTGCGGCGCAGCGTGCCGAACTGCCGCTGCAAGGCGCCGGTCACGGTGTACTCCGCGATCAGCACGCCGCGTTCGGGCTGGTTGAGGAGCACCGTGGCGCCGGTGTAGCGCGCCGCCGCGATGCCGTTCAGCACCAGGTTCTCGACGGTGACGCGCGGCGACTCGGCGGCCGCGACGGTGAAGGTGTTGAGTGCCCGCCCGGCCGCGTCGAACACTGAAACGCGCGGTTGGCGGCCTGGCGCGTCGGCCACGATGAAGTCGCCGCTGGCGGCGGCGTCGAAGGCGGTCGGCCGCAGGACTCGGCCGCGTTCGTAGCCGATCTCCACCAGCGGGCGGACGGCCGTGCGGCCGGCGTCGATCGCGTAGACACGGTGGCGTCGTCGATCGAAGACCAGCGACGACCCGTCCGGCTGCCGTGCGTAACCGGACGCTTCCTCGAACTCGCCGCTGAGGAATGCCGGGATCGCGCTCGACGACGACAGGCGCTCGACGGTCAGCCCGGCTCGCAGCCGGGCCACGCCGTCGGCGGGGCCGGGGCCGGCCAGCAGGAGACCGCAGAGGGCGCCGAGCGCGGCGCCGCTGCGGCGGCGGTCAGTACGCCGCCAGCCTGCGGATCGCGGCGAGGACATCGGCCGACTGCGGCAGGATCTCTTCCTCGAGGTCGGGGCAGTAGGCGACCGGCGTGTCCATCGCCGCCACCCGCAGCACCGGCGCGTCGAGGTGCTCGAACTGGTGCTCGGCGATGCGCGCGGCGATCTCGCCGCCGAACCCCGCCGTCAGCGTGTCCTCGTGGGCGATGACGATGCGGTTGGTCTCGCGCACGGCGGTACCGATCGTCTCCCAGTCGCACGGCGTGATCGTGCGCAGGTCGATCACGCGCACGCTGATGCCGTCCTTCTCGGCCTGCTGCGCCGCGAGCAACGAGCGCTGGACGAGGGCGCCCCACGTGACCACCGTCACGTCGGTGCCGTCCCGGCGTACGGCGGCCTTGCCGAACGGGATGGTGTAGTCGGGGCCGGGATAGACGCCCTTGTTGTACGTCTGCCGGTACAGGTGCTTGTGTTCGAGGAAGAGCACCGGATCGTCGCAGCGGATCGCCGTGCGCAACAGCCCGGCCGCATCGACGGCGTTGCTCGGGAACACCACGTGGATGCCCGGGCAGTGCGCGAAGATGCTCTCGCCCGACTGGCTGTGATACGGCGCGCCGCCGCGCAGGTAGCCGCCGATCGGCGAGCGGATCACGACCGGCGCGGTGAACGTGTTGTTCGACCGGTAGCGCAGCATCGTGAGCTCGTCGCGAATCTGCATGAAGGCCGGCCAGATGTAGTCGAAGAACTGAATCTCGACCACCGGCTTCAGCCCGCGCGTCGCCATGCCGGTCGCCCGCCCGACGATGTTGGCTTCGGCCAGCGGCGAGTTGAACACCCGCTGGCTGCCGAACTCGCGCTGCAGGCCATGGGTCACCTTGAACACGCCGCCCTTGCCCGACACCTCCGACAGGATGCTCTCGCGGCTGGCATCGGCGACGTCCTCACCGAACACGACGATGCGGGGGTTGGCCGCCATCTCGTCGAGCAGGGTCCGGTTGATCGCGGCGACCATCGTGTCCGGCTTGCCCTCGGTGAGCGGCGTGCGCTCCCAGCTCGCCGCGCTCACGTCGACGTCGGGCGAGTAGACGTACAGGCCCGCCGTGTCGCGCGCCGGCTTCTCGGCCACCAGCGCGATGTCGGTGGCCTCGGCGATCTCGCGGTCCACCTCGGCCTGGATCCGCTGCAGGTCGTCGCGGGTGGCGAGACCCTCGGCGAGCAGGAACGCCGCGGCGCGCGCGACGGGGTCGCGAGAGGCTTCGCGCTCGCGTTCCTCGGCCGTCTTGTACAGGCGCTCGTCGTCCGACAGCGAGTGCGAGTAGGGCCGGGTGACCTTGGCGTGCACGAAGGCCGGTCCCTCGCCGCTGCGTGCATACGCGACGGCGTCCTCCATCGTCTGGAGGCTCGCGACCAGGTCGGTGCCATCGACGCGGAAGACCTTCAGGTTGGGAAAGCCCTCGACGAGCCGGGAGATGTCGCCGCCCGGCGTCTGCACTTCGACCGGCACCGAGATCGCGTAGCCGTTGTCCTCGACGAGGTAGACGACCGGCAGCTGCGCGTTGCTCGCGGTGTTCAGCGATTCCCAGAACTCGCCTTCGCTCGTGGTGCCGTCGCCGACCGACACGTACGTGACGGCGTCGGCCGCGGGACGCGACTCCTCGGGCAGGCCTGGCAGCTCGCTCAGCAGCCGGGTCGCCTCCGCGCAGCCAATCGCCTGCAGGCACTGCGTGCCGGTCGGGCTCGAGCCCGACACGATGTTCCAGCGCGTGTGGCCCCAGTGCGACGGCATCTGCCGTCCGCCCGAGGACGGGTCGTCCTTGGCGCCCACGCCCTGCAGCAGCATCTCGAGCGGGGTCACGCCAAGCGCGAGGCAGAAGGCGCGATCGCGATAGTAGGGGTAGGCCCAGTCGATGCCGGGACGCAGCGCCAGGCCGGCGGCAACGAGAATGGCCTCGTGACCGGCGCCACTGATTTGGAAGTAGATCTGGCTCTGGTTCTTGAGCTGGATCTCCTTGTCGTCGAGTCGCCGCGACAGCACCATCAGCCGGTACGCCCGCATCAGCCCGTCGCGTCCCAGGTGCACCTGGCCGGCGGGAGACGTCTGGTAAGCCACGGTCTTCATGAAGCGGTGCGCGGGAGCGCGCGCGGACGAAGGTCGGGATCGGACATAAGGGCAGCTTCTCGCCGGATGCGCCCGTGATTATAGGGCG
>CBIHOS010000190.1:0-9684 GCA_966211945.1 uncultured bacterium | reverse complement strand
TTTTGTGTTGCGCAGCCGACCCGTCGGCTGGGTTGACGAAAAGCCGGGGATGCGGGAGTGTACTGCCGTCACCACCGCCCCATGACTGCCTCCACGCCGCCCGCGCCCGTTGCCGGCCTGCCGTCGCTCGCCGGACTCTGCACGATCGCGCAGGCCACTGCGCCGGGCCTGAGCGTCGAGGCGACCGTCTCGCGTTTGAAGCGCCTGCATGCCGTGGCGCGCGGCGCGCACGGCGTCCTGATCGCGCGCCTCACGTCCGAACCGCTGTACGAGTTGAAGATGCTCTACAGCCACCACGCGTGGCTGCTGGCCGAGTGCGCGACGGCGCTTCGCACCCGCGTCGGCGAGATGCGCGAGCCGCCGCTCGGGCTCGACGATCCGCTGCCGGCGCCGCTGCGACTGGTGCTGGACGAGATCGGCGCGGCGCCGGACGGCACGCACCTGTGCGCCGGTCTCTACACGGTCCTGCTGCCGGCGCTCGACGATGCCTGCGCGGCGCTGCATGCGGCGGCGCATCCCCTGGCCGACGCGCCGGGCCGGCATCTGCTGCGTCACGCCCGGCTGGATCTCGCCGACATGATGGCGGCAGGACAGCAGGCGGCGCGGGCCCTCGCCGCCGAACGCGAGCCGTCGACGACGTGGCTCGAGGAACTCCGCACCGCGCTGGCAAGCGCCGGCGGCCTCGACGGCACGGCCGACGATGGGCCGGCCGCGCCCGCGGCGCGCTTCTCGGCGGTGCCGCGCGCCTTCGATCCGGTCCCGCAGCGAGACGCGCGATTCGGCGACCCGTACAACATGGCGGTCAACGCCGAAGCGTTCATCTACGACACCACGCTGCCGCCCGAGCCGAAGCTGCTGATGCTGGCCTACAAGCGGCTGCGCGAGATCGACGTGCCCGAGATGATGGCGAGCATCATCGTCGAGACGACCGGCAAGCCGTGGGGCTACACGCGTGACATGACGCGGCAGCTGTGGGACGAAGCCCGCCACGCGATGATGGGCGAGGTGCTGTTTGCCTCGCTCGGGGTCGACTGGCCGGCGCGGGTGCGCGTCAACTTCACGTGGTCGCTGGGGCTCAACACGCAGCTGACCGCGCTCGAGCGGCACGCGGTCCTCTACTTCATCGAGCAGGGCCTGATGCCGCGGCACGGCAAGCGGTACGAGTGGGAGATCGCGCAGGCGGCCGGCCTGCCGCTGGCCGCGACCTTCCAGGACTACGACTGGGCCGACGAGGTGCTGCACGCCCGCATCGGCAAGCAGTGGTACGTCGGCGCAATGGAGAGCCAGACCGAAGCGCTGCGGCACGGCGACCGGTGCTGGTCGAAGGTGCTGATGGACTGGGGCGCGTGGCAGCGCGACGGCCTGACGACGCACGAGAACTGGTGGCCCGCGTTGTATGCCGACGCCTGCGCGCGCCTTGGCTGGACGCCCGATCCGCGCGTGGCGGCGTTCAACACTTCCTACGCGGAACAACGCGCCGACCTCAAGTCGGTGACCCATTCGGGGTGACGAGCAGATGCGTGAGACCCTCGCCGAGTTCTTCGGCACGACCATCCTGATCACGTTCGGACTCGGCGTGGTCGCGCAAACCGTGCTCAGCGGCAACGCGGCCGGCAGCCCGCTCGGCATCCACCTGTGCTGGGGCATCGCGGTGATCCTCGGCGTCTACGCGTCGGCCGGCGTCAGCGGCGCGCACCTCAATCCTGCCGTCACCCTGGCACTGGCGGTGCGGCGCGGCTTCCCGTGGGCCCGCGTCGGTCCGTACGTGGCCGCGCAGATGCTCGGCGCGCTGGTCGGCGCAACGGTCGTCTATGTGACCTATCGCGAGGCGTTCACGGCGTTCGACGGCGGCCTGCGCCAGATTGCCGGCGCCCAGGGGACGGCCGGCATCTTTGCGACATACCCGGCCGCGTATCTGTCGATCTGGGGCGGATTCGTGGATCAGGTCGTCGGCACGGCGCTGCTCGTGGCGATGGTCTTCGCGCTCAGCGACGAGCGCAACGCGCCGCCGGCCGCGTCGCTCACGCCGGTGCTCGTCGGCGTGACCGTGATGGGCATCGGCATGGCCTTCGGCGCCAACGCGGGCTATGCGATCAACCCGGCCCGCGATTTCGGTCCGCGGCTGTTCACCGCGCTGGCCGGCTGGGGCAACGGCGTCTTCAGCGCCGGCCACGGCTGGTGGTGGGTGCCCATCGTGGCGCCCTGCGTCGGCGGCGTCCTCGGCGGCACGCTGTACGACGTGTGCATCCGTGATCGCCACCCCGCCCTGACCAACCGCATCGCCGATCCCGTCCAGCGTGTAGAGACCAAGAGCCGGGCGTAAGGCGGGTACCGGGTAGCGGGTACCGGGTGCCGGGTACCGGGTTCGTAGCCGCCGGACTTGTCCGGCGGTCCCGGGTCCACGCCACGCTCGCGGCCGCCCGGCACCGCGTGACGCCGCAGTCCCGAAGGTAGGCCGTTCGACGAAGGCCACACAGGAGATCGATGAAATACGTCCTCGCGCTCGATCAAGGCACCACCTCCAGCCGCGCCATCGTCTTCGGCCGCGACGGCCGCGCCGTCGCCCAGGCACAGCAGGAGTTCCCGCAGATCTTCCCCGGCCCCGCGCTCGTCGAGCACGACCCGGAAGCGATCTGGTCGTCGCAGATCGCCGTGGCGCGCGAGGCAATCGCGCGCGCCGGCGCGACCGCCGCCGACATCGCCGCGATCGGCATCGCCAACCAGCGCGAGACGACCGTGCTGTGGGAGAAGGCCACGGGCAAGCCGGTGGCCAACGCGATCGTCTGGCAGAGCCGGGTCAGCGCCGGCATCTGCGATCGCCTGAAGCAGCAGGGTCACGAGCCGGTCATCCGCGAGAAGACCGGCCTCGTGGTCGACGCCTACTTCTCCGGCACCAAGGTCAAGCACCTGCTCGACATCCACGAAGGCCTCCGGGCCCGCGCCGCGCGCGGCGAAGTCCTGTTCGGCACGATCGAGACCTTCCTCCTGTGGCGGCTGTCGGGCGGCGCCCTCCACGTGACCGACGTCAGCAACGCCTCGCGGACGCTGCTGTTCAACATCCACACGCTCGACTGGGACGACGACCTGCTGGCGCTGATGGACGTGCCGCGCGCGATGCTGCCCGAGATTCGCGGCAACAGCGAGGTGTATGGCCACACGGTGCCCGATCTGTTCGGCGCGCCGATTCCGCTGGCCGGTGCGGTGGGCGATCAGCAGGCCGCGCTGTTCGGGCAGGCCTGCTTCGAGCCGGGCAGCGCCAAGAACACGTACGGCACCGGCTGCTTCATGCTGATGAACACCGGCAACACGCCGGCGCCGTCGGCCAACGGGCTGTTGACGACGGTCGGCTGGAAGCGCGGCAACGATGTGACCTACGCGCTCGAGGGTGCCGTGTTCATCGCCGGCGCGGTCGTCCAGTGGCTGCGCGACGGACTGAAGCTGATCCCGTCGTCGGCCGACGTCGAGCGCCTGATGCTCGAATCGAAGGATGCCGATGGCGTGATCCTCGTGCCGGCCTTCGTCGGCCTCGGCGCGCCCTACTGGGACCAGTACGCACGCGGGCTGATCATCGGCCTCACGCGCAACACCACCGCGTCGCACCTGGCGCGCGCCGCGGTCGAGTCGATGGCATACCAGACGCGCGACGTGCTCGAAGCGATGCAGCAGGACTCCGGCATCACGCTCTCGAGCCTGAAGGTCGATGGCGGCGCCACCGTCAACCAGCACCTGCTGAACTTCCAGGCGGACCTGCTCGGCGTGCCGGTGCGGCGTCCGGCCGTCGGCGAGACGACGGCGCTCGGCGCCGCCTATCTCGCAGGCCTCGCCGTCGGCTACTGGAACGACCTCGACGATGTGCGCGGCAACTGGGCGCTGGACCGCGAGTTCGCGCCGACACTCGACGCCCAGTCGCGCGACAGCCTCTACCGGCGATGGCAGCGCGCCGTCCAGCGATCGCGCGATTGGGCTCGCGACGAATTGGTTGAATAGGGACGCGCAGCCGGCGTCCGACACGCAGGTAGGGCGCGTTCCCCGAACGCGCCTGATCTTCGGACGGCTCGGCGAGCCGTCCCTGCCGAATGCGCACGCGGGACCGGCACTGGTATGCTGCCAGGGTTCCCCATGGCAGCGCGCCCTTCACACACCCGCGAGGTGGTTCGGCGGCTCGCCGCCGGCGGCGCACTGACGCTCGCGATGGGCGCCGGGCTGAGCGACGACCTCCAGGGCACACCCGACGGCCGCCGCGGCGCGCGCGTGCTGCACTTCGATCTTCCCCACCTCGGCGGCACACAGGTGCTGGTACCCCGCGCCACACCGACAGGCATCGTCCTGCTCCTGCACCGCGGCGCCAGCGCGCCCGAGCGGTCGGCGCTCCTCGACGCCGTGCCGTGGCACGTCATGCTCGTGGACGTGGACGTGACCAGGCTCGTCCTGCCCCGGCCGCACGCCTGCGGCGATGCCGCCGCGCTGCTCGAAGACATCTCGCGACGGGCGCAGCGCGACGCCGGACTGACGTCGTATCGCCGTCCGGTCGTGGTGGCGACGGCCGGAGCGCTGCCGCTGGCGGCCGCGGCGCTGGCCGGCTCGACCGATGCGGCACTGCCCGCCGGTGTTGCCGTCGGCCGCATCGCCGACGAGGAGGCGATAACGTGTGTCGGCGGCGCAGTGGCGCCGGAAACCGGCGCCCGAGTCGATCGCTGGCGATACGCCGCGACGCCGCGCGTCCTGGGCTCGCCGCTCGAAGCGGCCCTGGGGACGGCCGCGACCGAGCCCAGGCGCGACCCCACGCCGGTCCAGCGCTGGCTGCGCAACTTCGATCTGCCGCTGACCGCGGCCTGGTCGTCGCGTCCCCGCGCGATCCTCGCGCTGCTCTCGCCGGCCAGCGGCTGGCGTGCGTCCGAGGACGTGCTGGCCCGGCGCCTCGCCGATGCCGGCGTCCACGTGGTCGGCATCGACGCGTTGCGGTCGTTCTGGCAGCGGCGGTCGCCGCGCGACGTGGCGCTGGAACTGCAGCGGCTCACCGACGCGCTCACCAGCACGGGCCTGCCGGTCTACATCGGCGGCCGCGGATTCGGCGCGGAGACCATGGCCGTGGCCGGCGAGTTGATGGCGAGCCGCCGCGCCGTGACCGGCGTCGTGCTGGTCGATCCTGGCCCGATCGCGTTCTTCGAAGTCGAACCGCCGGCGCTGGCGCGACGGCCGATCAGCCCGATCGACTGGTCCACGCGGGCCGCCGTCGAGCGGCTCCGCCTCCCCACCCTGTGCGTGGCCCAGGGGCCGGACTCACCGGCGACGCGGCTGTGCGGGTCGCTGGCGCGGCGCGGCCAGGCGACCCTGGCCCGCACCGACGGCAACGCCGCGGCGCTCGCCGACGCCATCACGCGCTTCGTGCTCGGCCGCCAGGTCCCTCGGACGTAAGCGCAGACTTACGGCCGATCGAGGAAGGCGAGCGCGCCGCCGCGTGCCTCGTGCGGCACCGCGAGGACCGGCGCCGGCGAGGCGCACAGCACGCGATACGCCACTGCGCCGACCCGCGTCCCCATGCCGCCGGGCGTGCCACGCAGCCCCAGTACGACGAGGTCGACCTCCTCGCGATCGGCGACGGCGGCAATCTGCGCGGCGACCGGCCCGTGGGCGATCTCGAGCGTCGGCGCCGGCGTCACGTCGAGCGACGATGCGAGGACCTCGAGGGCCTCGTGGGCGCGATCGGTGCGCGACTGCCGCGCGCCGCTCAGGTGCGCCTCCAGTTGCGCGGCGGCCGGCTCGCGCAGCACGGTCCACCCCTGCGAATCGTCGCCGGGGATGACATGGAGCAGCCGCAGGCGCGCATGGCTGGCCCGCGCCACCCGGCTCGCGAGCCGCGCATCGTCGAGGACGTGGTCGTGGAAGTCGATCGGCGCCAGCACCTCCTGCATCGCGCCGAGCGTGCGCATCGGCCCATCGGCCACTGCCGGCGGCACGACGAGCACCGGCCGCGTCGCCTCGCGGAGCACGCGTTCGGCGACCGATCCGAACATGAACTTGCGGACGCCGCTGGCGCCCTGGGTCGACAGCACGAGGAGCGACGCGCCGAGCCCCTCGGCCTGACGCAGGATCTCGGCGGCCGCATCGCCCAGGGGCACGGTGAGCTGGTGCCGCGCCGACGATCCGGGCCCCAGCGTTTCGTCGACGAACTCCGCGAGCGCCCTGGTCAGCAGCGCCGCCGGATCGTCACCGGAGGCGACCTGCTCGGCGGCTGCCAGCAGCGGATCGCCGACCGTCGTCACCGTCAACGGTCGGTCGAACGTCGCGGCGATGCGTCCCGCAGCCTTCAGAGCCAGAGCCGATGCAGCCGAGAAGTCCACCGCGCAGAGGATCGACATGTGGGCAGCGTCGTTCATGCGGCGCGCCGCGTCAAGCCGCGCGTCACGGCGTGGCCAGCAGATCGCGCAGCCTGGACCAGCGGCGCCGCGCCTGCGTGCCGCGTACGGCGATCGCCAGGGCCTTGGCCTGACCGACCAGGACGACGAGACGCTTGCCGCGCGTGACGCCGGTGTACAGCAGGTGCCGCTGCAGCATCGGGTAGTGCTGCGTGCTGACGGGGATGACCACGGCGGGGTACTCGGAGCCCTGCGCCTTGTGCACGGTCGTGGCGTAGGCGAGCACCAGGCGATCGAGATCGCCGAAGTCGTAGACGACCTGGCGGCCATCGACGTCGACGGTCATCGTCTCGGCGTCGGGCGCCAGCGCCGTGACCACGCCGAGATCGCCGTTGTACACGTCGCGGTCGTAGTCGTTCTCGATCTGCATCACCTTGTCGCCGACGGCAAAGCGCTGTCCGTAGCGTTCGATGGCCGGCGTGCCGTGCGGATTGAGCAGCCGCTGCAGGGCCTGGTTGAGGGCCTGGGCGCCGAGCCCGCCGCGATTCATCGGACACAGGACCTGCACGTCGCGGACCGGATCGAGGCCGAATCGCTGCGGGATGCGCTCGGCCACCACCTGCAGCAGCAGGTGCTGGGCCCGTTCGGCGTCCTCGGCGTCCACGAAGAAGCAGTCGCCATGCCCGCCCTGGTTGAAGGCCGGCATCCGGCCGGCGTTGATGGCGTGCGCGGCGTCCACGATCCGGCTGTCGGCCGCCTGGCGGTGAATCTCGGTGAGACGGACCACGGGCAGCCGCGCCGACGCGATCACGTCGGCCAGCACCTGCCCCGGGCCGACCGACGGCAGTTGATCGACGTCGCCGACGAGCAGCAGCGCCATCCCGTCCGGCATCGCCTGGACGAGGTGTGCCATCAGCATCACGTCGACCATCGACGACTCGTCGACGACGAGGAGATCGCCGTCGAGCGGATGCCGCGGCCCGCGGCGAAAGCGGCCGTCCTGCGGGTTGATCTCGAGCAGCCGGTGGATCGTCCGCGCCTCGAGTCCGGTCGCCTCGGCCATCCGCCTGGCGGCGCGGCCGGTCGGCGCCGCGAGCAGCGGCCGCACGCCCTTGGCGGTCAGGATCCCGAGGATCGCCTTCAGCACGGTGGTCTTGCCGACGCCCGGACCGCCGGTGAGGACGAGGCACTTCGAGGCGAGCGCCTGGACGACGGCCAGCCGTTGACTCGGCGCCAGCGTGAGCGCGAGCCGGGCCTCGACCCACGGCAGCGCGCGCTCGGCATCGATGTCCGGCCAGGCGCGGCGGCCGGCCGCGAGGCGGCGCAGGCGTTCGGCCACCGTCCGCTCGGCGAGATCGAGCGTGGCGAGCGCGTGCACGCCGGTGCCGTCGATGGCACCCGGCACGAGCAGGCCGGCAGCCACTTCCTCGGCCAGCGCCTCGTCGATCGTCCCGGGCGGCAGTTCGACGAGGGCCGCCGTTCGCGTCCGCAGGTCGTCGGTGGGCAGCGCGCAGTGGCCCTGGTCCACGGCCTCGCCCAGCACGTGCTGGAGCGCGCCCCGGCGCCGCGCCATCGCGTCGAGGGGCACGCCGACCTGTCGTGCGATCTGGTCGGCGGTGAGGAAGCCGACGCCGCGGATGTCACGCGCCAGCCGGTACGGATCCTCGGTGAGGACCTGCACGGCGTCGGCGCCGTAGGTACGGTGGATGCGCACCGCGCGGCTCGTGCTGATGCCGTGCGCGTGCAGGAACACCATGATGTCGCGGACCGCGCGCTGTCGCTGCCAGTTGTCGACGATGCGGCGCGCCCGCACCGGCCCGATGCCAGGTATGTCGAGCAGGCGGTCCGGCTCGCGATCGATCACGTCGAAGACGCTCGCGCCGAACGCCTCGACCAGCAGCGTCGCGAGGTGCGGCCCGATGCCCTTGATCAGGCCGGAGCCGAGATACCGCCGGATGCCGTCCGGCGAATCGGGCGGCGAGACGCGGAGCCAGTCGGCCTTGAACTGCTGCCCGTGGACGCGGTCGTGGACCCACGCGCCGGTCGCGTGGACGTGCTCACCGACGGCGACCTGGGCGACATGGCCGACCACCGTCGCCGGTTCGCGCCTGGCCGGGATCGCCACCCGCAGCACGCAGAATCCCCGCTCCGGATCGTGGTAGGTGATCCGCTCGACCTGGCCCGACAGATACTCCGCACCGCGGCTGTCGGCATCCAGAGGAAGGGCCGCGCGGCCCGCGCGAGTCGTGCCTGATGGGTTGTTCCGCAATCCTCGCCGGATTCTATCCGACACACCGGGCGCAACCCACCGGGCGAGGCCCTGCCGCGGCGCCTACAACCTCACCGTCGTCCCGGTCCGCGCGGCTTCGAGCAGCGCCGTGAGCGTCTCGACGTTGTCCAGACTGTCCTCGAGCGTCACGAGCGGCGGACGGCCGGCCCGGGCGGCGTCGCGCACGTCGTCCACCTCGCCCTGATACAGCGCCGGGCCGTCGACGTGGACGGTGTCGCTCTCGTGCCCGCGCATCACCTCGATCGTCTCGGTCGTCTGCGGCTTGAACGGGTGGGGCACCAGCAGGCGCCCGTCACTGCCGATCACTTCGATCTCGGTCTTGAACGGCGACTCGAAGCTGCTGTGCACCTGCACGACGACGTCGTCGGGGAACGTGAGCTGGCCGAAGAAGGACAGGTCGATCGAGCCCGGCGACCAGTGCGCGGTCGCCTGCACCGCGAGCGGCCGCGTGCCGATCACCGTGCGCGCGAACGAGACGGGATAGCAGCCGACGTCCCACAGGCTGCCGCCGCCGTACTCCGGATCGAATCGTGTGTCGGCCGGACGATCGAGCACGAAGGAGAACGTGCCGCGCACGCTCTGCAGCCGGCCGATCGTGCCGTCGTGCGCCAGTTCACGCACCCGTGCGACGAGCGGGTGGTGCCGGTACATGAACGCTTCGGTGATGACCACGCCGTGCGTGCGGGCCGCCACCTGCAGCGTGCGGACGCCGCTCGCGTCGAGCGAGATCGGCTTCTCGACCAGCACGTGCTTCCCTGCCTCGGCCGCCTTCACCGCCCACTCGACGTGCATCGAATGCGGCAGCGGGATGTAGACGGCATCGATGTCCTGATCGGCGAGCAGCGCCTCGTAGGCGCCGTAGGCACGCGGAATGCCCTGGGTGTCCGCGTAGTGTTGCGCCCGCTCCAGGCTGCGCGACGCGATGGCCAGCAGGTGGTGCCCGTTGCTGGCCAGCGGGCCGACCAGCGCGCGATTGATGCGGGCGACCCCGAGGATGCCCCAGCGGAACGGCGTGTCGATGTCGGTCACGGCAGGGAT
>CBIHOS010000189.1:0-9699 GCA_966211945.1 uncultured bacterium | reverse complement strand
TTGGGCCTTGGGGCTTGGGGCTTGGGCCTTCGGCCTGGGGCTTGGGGCTTCGGCCTGGGGCTTGGCGGGCGTGAGCCCGATAATCGATGCATGCTCGTTCCCGCCCGCCGCTTGTCGCTCGCGTTCCTCGTGCTCCTTGGCACCGCCGGGCCGGCGCAGGCCGACCTGACCGTGTTCGCGGGTCTCCAGAACCAGCCGTCGATTCGTCCGACGACCGGCATCGCGCTCGGCGTCGGCCTGCTCGTGCTGGGCTGGGAGGTCGAGGTGGCGCGCGTCACCGAAGAGAGCGACGAGGGCGCGCCGTCGATCGCGACCGGCACGGGCAGCCTGTACGTCCAGAACCCGATCCCGATCAGCGGCGTGCAGTTCTACGGCATCGCCGGCGCCGGCGTCTTCCGCGAGCGGTCGACGCAACTGCCCGACGCCTACCAGGAAACCAACGTGCATCTGGCGATCGGCGGCGGCGCCAAGATCGCGCTGGCCGGGCCGTTGAAGTTGCGGCTCGACTACAGGATCTTCAAGCTCCGCAACTCGGTGGCGAAGAACCCGCAGCGCGTCTACGCCGGTCTCGCGCTCAGCTTTTGAGAGGGCGGTCGTCAGACTGTTCGGCGTTCGGCGTTCGGCGTTCGGCGTTCGGCGTTCGGCGTTCGGCGTTCGGCGTTACTTGACCGAAATCAAGTACGTGTTGCCGGACGGGTTGGCCGGATCGAGCACCGACGACAACTGCTTCTTCAGCGCGGTGGCCTGTTCGGGCAGGATGGCGTCGATCAGCGCGTCGTAGCCCGATCGTTCCGCATCGCCATTTGTCGCCGGCAGTTGCAGGAAGTACATGTGGCGGCCCTGCGCATTGGGCAGCGCGGACCGATGCAGCCGCAGGTCGCGCGCCTGCGTCCGCCGGGCCTCGTCGGTGCTGCGGGCCAGCGCCTCGCGCACCTGGCGGCCGAGCGCCTCGAACTCCGCGGTCCGATCGGGCAGCACACTGTAGATCACCAGCCACACGTCGTCGGCCGTCGACGCCGGTGCCACGGCCGCCGTTCCGGCAACCGGGGGCTGGGCCGGCTGCACGGCGCGCGGCGGCTGGCCGCCGGCCGCCACGGTGCAGACGGTGAGCAGCAGGGCCGCGGTCATGGCTTGGGGGCGGGTGCTGCGGCCGGCGCCGCGGCGGTCGGCTGCAGCGACAGCACCAGCGACAGGTTCGAGGCCTGCACCGTCGGCTGGACGTGGGCGTCGCGGAAGCGCTCGTAGAGGAGCGCCGCCTCGGTGGGCGCCGCTTCGGCGAGCAGTCGCGGCACGTCGTATTCGGCGTTGGCCACGACCGGATCGAGCACGGACACGTACAGCACGTTGCCGTCGGCGGTCGGCGTGACCTGTCGGAACACCCGCCAGCCGGCGGCCTGCTGACGACGGACCTCGTTGCCGCTCACGGCGAGCAGGTCGCGAAGCCGGGTCATGACGGCTTCGAAGTCTGCCGTCTTGTCGGCCTTGACGGCGTGGAAGATCAATCCGCTCGGCCCGGCCATCGGCAGGGCGGCAGGGACGGCCGGCACGACTGGTGCGGCAGCGGGTGCGGCTGGCGCGGCGGTGGCCGGCGCGGGAGCGGCGGGTGGCTGACCGGCCGGCGGTGCGACTGGCGCCTGGGCCAACGCCGGCCCGGCCCAGCCGGCCAGCAGGAGTGACGTGGTAAGCAGATGATTGCGCATGTGAACGAAGACCCCGGACGGTGCTGTGCCCGCCGGGGTCCATGGTCTCACTTCACTGTGCGGGCGCGCGAGGCGTCCGCACCGGCCGGCTCTACATGCCGCCGAGGGTCATCACGTTCTTCAGCGGGACCGCGGCGTTGAGGCCCTTGTCGTTGATGTAGGACTGCAGCTGGTCGACGAGCGTCTTGGCCTCGGTCGGGAAGACCTCGAACAGCAGCATGCCGGGGCTGTACTCCTGCCCCTTCGAGATCGGCGTGATGAGCAGCACGTAGTTCAACGTGCCGTCACCGGCCGGCGCGGTCGACTTCATCAGCCGCATGTTGGCGGCCTGCGTCTTCCGCTCGGGGTTGGTGCTCTTCGCCATCGCTTCCTTGACGCGGGTGAAGAACTCCTCGAACTTCGGACCGCTGTCGCCCTTGACGGCATAGAACCACACGACCGCATCGGCGTCGTCGAAGGTGAGCTGCGGCTTGGCCGGGGCGGCCGGCGCGGCAGGGGTCTGCGCGGCCGGATCGGTCGGCTGGGCCGGCTGGGCGGGCGCAGGCTGCTGCGTCTGCCCCTGCGGTATGGTGGGGGCTTGAACCGTACCGGCGGACGCGCTCCCGACCAGACTGCTGAACATCATCACGGCGGCACTCAACGCCACCTGCGCACCCGCACGACGTACGGCCCGCGCCTCCATCATCGAACGCATAGCACCTCCTCGAATCCGAGAATCTGGATGGTGAAACCGGGCCTACTGTACCGTAAGTGGACCCTGAGACAAACCTGTCACACGAACACCTGCATCACTTCGTTTGCGAGGAGCATGCCACGCCGCGTCAGCCGAATCCGGCTGCGCTCCCGCACGAGCAGGCCTGCCTCGACCGCTGGTGAGAGCGCCTCACCGTAGCGAGTCCAGACATCCTGACCGAAACGTACGCGGTAGTGCTCCTCGTTGATCCCCTCGACCAGCCGCAGTCCCATGAAGAGGGCTTCGGCCAGTTGTGCCTCCTCGTCGAGCACCCGCGCTTCGGCGATCGGATCGGCGCCGGCGATCACGCGATCGATGTACGACCGGGTGTCGGCCACGTGTTTCCATCGCCGCCCGGCCCGGGAGCCGTGAGCCCCGCAACCGTAAGCCAACCACCCCGTGTCATGCCAGTACTTCAGGTTGTGGCGGCTTTCACGTCCCGGGCGCGCGACGTTGGAGATCTCGTACTGCCCGTACCCGGCCGACTCGAGCCGGGCCATTGCCTCCTCGTACATGTCCGCCGCATCGTCTTCGGCCGTCTGCGACCACTGCTGGCGCGCCATCAGTTCCTGCAGCGGCGCATTCGGATAGAGCTCCAGCAGGTAGAGCGACGCGTGTTCCGGTCCGGCCTCGATGAGCGCGTCCACCGAACCGAGCCAGTCGGCCACCGACTGACCGGGCAGCCACATCATCAGATCGAGGCTGACGTTGTCGAAGCCGGCCGCTCGTGCCTCGCGCAGCGCGCCGCGGGCCCGCTCGGCATCGTGCAGCCGTCCCAGGCGCCGCAACTCCGCATCGTCGAACGATTGGACACCGAAGGACAGCCGATTGACGCCGGCGGCGCGAAATCCGGCGAGGCGACGTTCGTCCACCGTCTCCGGATTGGCCTCCATCGTGATCTCGACGTCGGCGGCGACGTGAAAGCTTGCCCTGCAGGCGTCCAGCGCCGCCGCGATGTCGGTCGGCTCGAGCAGCGACGGGGTGCCGCCGCCGAAGTAGATCGTGTCCACCGGCGTGTTCTCGGCATCGCGCCGAAGGTGCGCGACCAGCGCCTCGACGTAGGCGTCCTTCAGGCCGGCGTCCATGAGGCCGCGATTGAAGTTGCAGTAGTGGCAGATCGCGCTGCAGAACGGGATGTGGAGATACAGGCCGAGCGGCGGGGCCACGGCGGTCAGCGGCGTGTGCCGGCGCGGCCGCCGGGCCACTTGAGCTCCGGCGCCGCGGCAGCCGGCGTGCGCTCGTCCCGCAGGCGGGCGCGCATCGGCGAACTCGCCTTCACCGGCAGGCCGGGACTGCCCTGCGGATGCTTGCGGCGCTGCTGCCACAGCGCCCGCAGGTCCTCTTCCCCGCCGTTGGTCGGCAGTTCCCGGTAGTCGGCGCCGTCAAGGTCGATGAACTCGCACATCTCGTGGAGACGCGATCGCATCCGCCGGCCGATGCGGTAGAGGAGCGAATCGGGCGGGCCCTCGGGATCGTCGACGTAGTTGGACGTGAACAGCGTCAACCGCTTCTCGCTGTACCGGGTGTTGACGATCAGGTTCAGCGTCTCGTCCACCCACTCGGACGTCTTCTCGGCGCCGAGGTCGTCGAGCACGAGGACATCGGCGTTCATCACCGGACGCAGCACGTCGCGCTCGGACTCGCGCAGGGCCGGGTCGTAGGTGCTGCGGACGATGCGCAGGAGTTCACGGGTGTCGTAGAAGATGCCGCGGGCGCCCTTGGTGTCGATGAGCGCACGCAGCACCGCGACGGTGAGGTGCGTCTTGCCAACGCCTGGCGGTCCGATCAGGAACAGGCCGCGCTCGGTGATCGGATAGCGCTGCACGAGGCCGCGCGCCCACGTCACGGCGTTCTCGAGCTTCTCGTTGCCGTAGGTGACGAAGCCGGCGAAGTCGCAGTGCTGATAGCGGCGCGGAATGCGCGAGTCCTGCCGGCGCCGCGACGCCGCCGACGATCGCCAGCAGTCACAGCGCGTGACCCGACGCTGACCGTCGTGCTCGACCGTCCTCCAGCCCGTCCCGTTGCAGAGTGCGCAGACCACGTCCAAGGGATCGGCATGATAGCGCGATGGCCGCCGGCTGGCAGCCGAACGGCGGGCGAAGGTGGTCAGTCGTCGCGATCGGACTGCGAATCGGGGCGATCGCCGCGCACCAGCGGCCCGTCGCTCTTGACCATCGCGGTCGACAGGCGCTGCTCCCAGTCGCCGAGCCCGCGCACCATCTCGAGCTTGACATACGCCATGAACTCGTTGACCTCGTGCTGCATCTGCGACATCCGCTCGCGCAGGTTGAGGATGATCTCGACGCCGGCGAGGTTGACGCCGAGCTCGCGCGTCAGCGTCAGGATCGTCTCCAGCCGCTCGAGGTCCTCGTCCGAGTACAGTCGCGTGTTGCCTTCGGTGCGCGAGGGACGCAGCAGCCCTTCGCGCTCGTACAGCCGCAGCGTCTGCGGATGGATGTTGTAGCGCTGTGCGACGGCGCTGATCATGTACAGCGCCTTGCCGGGACGTCTGGTCGCCATCATTCGGCCTTCATCCTGATTGGCTCTCGCTCCGGGCCGGTGGCCGGCGTGTCGCCGCTCTCGATCGTGGCCACCGCGGCGGCGGCCGTGCTGTCGTCGGTGCGCAGCGGCTCGCCACTGGTGCGCCACCCGGCACGCACGTCCTCGGGATGCAGACGCGCGAATTCCTGCATCAGGGCCCGGCCGCGCGCGTCGATCACCGGCGGCAACACCAGCTGCACCTCGAGGACGAGATCGCCGCGCTCGCCGGTCCGCCGCGACGGCACGCCGCGCTCGCGGAGGCGCAGCCGCTGGCCGCTCTGCACGCCCGGCGGCACCCGCACCGTGACCTCGCCGTCTGGCGTCGGCACGGCGATGCGCGTACCGAGCACCGCCTCGTGGATCGCCACCGGCAGCGGCAGGTGCAGGTCGTTGCCGACCCTCGTGAGCTTGGCGTCGGGCGCCACCCGGATCCGGATGCGGAGATCGCCCGGCGGTCCGCCCCGCCGGCCGGCGTGTCCGTGCCCGTGCTGGACGATCTCGTCGCCGTCACTGAGCCCCGGCGGCAGCGTGACGGTGCCGACGTGCCGGACGTCCTGCTGGCCATGGCCGTGGCAGCCGGGACAGGCCCGCTGCCGTACCACGCCCGTGCCATGACAGCTCTCGCACTGCCGCACGAAGACCATGTGGCCGCGCCCCAGCCGCTGCTGACCGCGGCCCTGGCACGCCTGGCAGGGCGCGGCCGGTGCGTCGATCACGCCGCCGCCGCGACAGGTGCGGCACGGCACCCGCTGCTGCAGGTCGACTTGCCGCACGGTGCCGCGCAGCACCTCGGCGAGCGACAGCGCGACCTCGACGTGCAGGTCCGAGCCGCGCGCCGGCGCCTGCTCGGCGCTGCCCGCGGCCTGCCGGAAGACGTCGACGAACAGGTCGCCGAAGGTGGACGCCTGCGCGCCCTGGACCGACAGCGAGAAGTCGAAGCCGGCAAACGCCGCCGGCGCCGCGGCAGGCGCCGACGGCACCTGCCCGCTGGCGTCGTAGGCGCGACGGCGGGCCGGATCGACGAGGGTCTCGTACGCGGCGGTGATCGCGGCATAGTGCGCCGCGGCCTCGGCGTTGCCGGGGTTGAGGTCGGGATGCCAGCGGCGCGCGAGGCGGCGGTATGCCCGCCGCACCTGCGCCTCCGACGCGCCCCGATCCAGCCCCAGCCTGTCGTACAAGGTCACCTGCGTTCCCCCGGCCGTTCACGTCGGCGTCGACTTACTTCTCGTCGACGACCTCCGCATCGATCACGTCGCCGTCGGCGGGCTGGCCGCCCGGCCCCGTGCCCGATCCTGCGCCCGGCCCCTCGCCCGGCGCCCCCGCCTGGGCCTGCCGGTAGAGGGCTTCGGCCGCCTTGCCCTGGGCCGCGGTCAGGCGCTCCACCGCCCCGCTGATCGCGGTGGCATCGTCGCCCTCGAGCGCCTTGCGCACGTCGGCCACCGCCTCGGTGACCGGCTGCTTCTCGGCCTCGGTGAGCTTGTCGCCCGCGTCGGTGAGCATCCGCTCGGCCTGATAGGCAGCCTGCTCGGCCCGGTTGCGCGTCTCGATCTGCTCACGCCGCTTGCGGTCCTCCTCGGCGTGCAGCTCGGCGTCCTTCATCATCTTGTCGACCTCGTCCTTGCTGAGGCCGCTGGAGCCGGTGATCGTGATCTTCTGTTCCTTGCCGGTGGCCCGGTCCTTCGCCGAGACGTTGACGACGCCGTTGGCATCGATGTCGAACGTCACTTCGATCTGCGGGACACCCCGGGGTGCCGGCGGAATGCCGTCGAGGTGGAACTTGCCGAGGCTCTTGTTGTCGCGCGCCATCTGGCGTTCGCCCTGGAGCACGTGCACTTCGACGCTCGGCTGGCTGTCGGACGCGGTCGAGAACACCTCGCTCTTGCGCGTCGGGATCGTCGTGTTGCGATCGATCAGGCGCGTCAGGATGCCGCCGAGCGTCTCGATGCCGAGCGACAGCGGCGTCACGTCGAGCAGCAGCAGGTCCTTGACCTCGCCGGTGAGGACGCCGGCCTGGACGGCGGCGCCGATCGCCACCACTTCGTCCGGGTTGACGCTCTTGTTCGGCTCCTTGCCGAACAGCTCCTTCACGAGCTGCTGCACGCGCGGCACGCGCGTCGAACCGCCGACGAGCACGACTTCATGGATGTCGGACGCCTGCAGGCCGGCATCCTTCAACGCCTGGCGCGTCGGTCCGAGCGCGCGCTGGAGGAGGTCCTCGACCAGCGACTCGAACTTGGCCCGCGACAACTGCAGCGACAGGTGCTTGGCGCCCGACGCGTCGGCCGTGATGAACGGCAGACTGATGTCGGTCTGCATCGTCGTGGACAGCTCGATCTTGGCCTTCTCGGCCGCCTCACGCAGGCGCTGGAGCGCCATGCGGTCCTTCGAGAGATCGATGCCTTCCTGCTTCTTGAACTCGCCGATGATCCACTCGATCACGCGCTGATCGAGGTTGTCGCCACCGAGGTGGGTGTCGCCATTCGTCGACTTGACCTCGACGACGCCCTCACCGACTTCGAGGATCGAGATGTCGAAGGTGCCGCCACCGAAATCGAAGACGGCAATCGTCTGATCGCCCTTCTTGTCGAGGCCATAGGCGAGGGCCGCGGCGGTGGGCTCGTTGACGATGCGCTTGACCTCGAGCCCGGCGATCTGGCCGGCTTCGATCGTGGCCTGCCGCTGCGCGTCGTTGAAGTACGCGGGCACGGTGATGACCGCCTGCGAGACGGGTTGCCCGAGGTACTCCTCGGCGGCCTGCTTCAACTTCTGCAGCACCATCGCCGAGACCTGCGGCGGCGCCCACTTCTGGCCGCCCGCGTCGATGCGCACGTCGTTGCCCTCGGGCACGACGTGGTACGGCACCAGCTTCATCTCGTCGGTGACTTCGTCGAAGCGCCGTCCCATGAAGCGCTTGATCGAATAGACGGTGTTCTCGGCGTTGGTCGCGGCCTGCCGCTTGGCGACCTGGCCCACCAGACGCTCGCCGGACTTGGTGAAGGCCACGACTGACGGCGTCAGCCGGCTGCCTTCGGGATTCGTGATGACGGTGGGCTCTCCACCTTCCATGACCGCGACGACCGAGTTCGTCGTACCGAGGTCGATTCCAATGACTTTGCTCATGACGTCAGCCCCTCTGCGCAAGCACCCGGGCCAGTCCTCGGGTACGTCCCTCGGTCAGCCCTCATAACATCGGCATCATAAAACCTGCGCATGACAGTGTCAATACAATCGAGTCGCGGTTCAGCCCTCGGGCCTCGCGACCCGACGATCCACGGCTCCGTCGAAGCGCCAGACGCGTTCGCCCGCCCGGCGCCCATCCGTTGCTCATGATGGCGAGTCAGAATGTCGAAGCGCCTCATGTGACCCGGCGGCGCCGGGTGCCTGGTGCGGACGAGGGCAGCCCCCGGCCTCGACGCGCGACGAACTGGAAGGAATGGCATGAACGTCTTGCGTGTGTCGCGGTTGTTGTTGATGGCGGCGCCGGTGCTCCTCCCCGCCTGGGGAATGGCGCAGCCGGCTGCCGAACCCGCCGAGCCTCCCCCGCCCCATGTCCTGCGCCTCGAGGGCGACGGCGTGCAGGTGCTGCGCGAGGGCACGGCCGAGGCCCTGGTGGTTGGCGACCCGGTGCTCTACGGCGATCGGCTCGACGCCGGCAATGCGTACGTCCAGCTGCAGTGGGCCGACGGTTCTCGAATCAGTGTCGACCGCGGCGGCCGCCTCGAGGCGCTGGCCGCCGACCTCCTGGCCGTCACGGCCGGCCGCGTCGTGGTGATCCGCCCGGTTGGCGTCGAAGGCCGGATCCGCGTCGACACCCCGGCGGCCTCGGTCGTCCTCGCCACCGCCGGCGAGTACCGGTTCACGCTCGACGATGAGATGACGACGGTGGGTGTGGTGCGCGGCCGGGCCGACGTGCAGAACGGCATGGGCGAGCGGGTCGTCGAGTCGGGGCAGCAGGTCGCGCTCCGCGACGGCCTCGCGCCAGAAGCGGCGCGCCGGTACAACGCCGCGGGCTACGACAGCTTCTTCCAGTGGGCGACGCTCGCCCCCGAGGCGCCAGCGGCCGGCACGCCGCTCGAGACGTTTGCCGACCCGCGCTTCGAAGCGTATTCGGACGTCTTCAACCGGTACGGCTCCTGGGACACCGACCCGCAGGCCGGCGCGGTCTGGTACCCGACCGTCGGGGCCGACTGGCGGCCGTATGCCGACGGGTATTGGCAGGCCTACGGCGCGTCGAGCCAATGGCTGTGGGTGGCGCGCGATCCCTGGGGATGGCCCACCCACCACTACGGCCGCTGGGGCATGAACACCCGGGGGCGCTGGTACTGGGCCCCCGGCCGCCAGTGGTCGCCGGGGCACGTCAGCTGGAGCGTCGGGCCGGGGTACATCGGCT
This sequence comes from uncultured bacterium, assembly GCA_966211945.1. GTDB lineage: Bacteria > Acidobacteriota > Vicinamibacteria > Vicinamibacterales > Vicinamibacteraceae > Luteitalea. The sequence continues at coordinate 335 of CBIHOS010000189.1, read as the reverse complement.
GGACGCCGCTCGGGCGCTCCAACCAGCCGCTCTGGGCCTGGGACGACTTCACGCGTCGGCCGGGCCGGGGCGTCTATCCCGGCGGCACCCTCGATCCGGGCCGTGCCTGGACGGTGATCCCGTCGGACCATTTCGGCCGCCGCGATCGCCTCGGTGCCTACGCGGTCGATCCGCGTACGCTGGACAACCTCTCGGCGTTCGTCACGCAGCGGCAAGGTCCGCCGCCCCGCTACGGCGGGCCGCGCGGCGGTATGTACGGCTACGGGCAGGAACGCGGCGGCGCCTACGGGCGCGGCGGCTATTACGGCGGCCCGCGCACCGGCGGCGACACCTCG
>CBIHOS010000188.1:0-9861 GCA_966211945.1 uncultured bacterium | reverse complement strand
GGCAGGCACGGCACGCTGCCGCCGACGCCGGCCGCGTCACTCGCGCCGATCGCCGTATAGACGACGGGCGTCGTGCCGGTCGGGGGCGTGGGCGCCGTCGGCGTCGGGGAGTCGCTGCCGCCGGAGCACGCGGTCAGGCAGGCGAGCAGCGCCGCTGCGGCCAGCGGTCCCGATCGACGCACCGGCCCCGGGCCGGGCCTGGAGCCGGGGCCGACGCCCCGGACGGGTCCGGCCGGGAGGCCGCTGGTATCATCACGCCGGTCCTGCTTCCCACACATGCGCATGCCTGAATTCGAGTTGCTATCGTCGTCCACACCGCGTCGACTGGCGCGGTCCGCCGCGCGCGCACTGGCGTTGGTGCCCATCGTCGTCCTGATCCTGTCGCCAGCGCAGACGCGCCTCGGGGCGACCAGCCGCACGGAGGCGGCGCCGCAGGCAGCCGTGGCCGTGCCGGCAGCCGCCGGCGTCACGACGCCGAAGGAGCAGTTCGGCTTCTCGATCGGCGACGACTATCAGCTCGCCACCTACGAGCAGCTGACTGCCTACTGGCAGAAGCTCGACGCGCAGTCCGATCGTATGACGCTCGTCGACATCGGCAAGACCGCCGAAGGCCGTCCGCAGTGGATGGCCATCATCACCTCGCCGGAGAACCACCGCAAGCTGGAGCGGCTGAAGACGATCGCCCGCCGGCTCGCGCTGGCCGAGGACGTGACCACCGAGTCCGAGGCCAGGGCGCTGGCGGCCGAAGGCAAGGCCGTGGTCTGGATCGACGGCGGACTGCACGCCAACGAGACGCTCGGGGCGCAGCAACTGATCGAGACCGTCTATCAGCTGGTCAGCGGCAACGACGACGAACTGAAACGCATCCTCGACGAGGTCGTGATCCTGGCGGTACACGCCAACCCGGATGGCCACGATCTGGTCGCCAACTGGTATCTCCGCGAGCGCGACCCGCTGGCGCGTTCGCTCGCCGACCTGCCGCGCCTGTACCAGAAGTACGCCGGACACGACAACAACCGCGACTCGTACATGGCGGCGCTCGACGAGAGCGCGAACATGAACCGCGTGCTCTACCGCGAATGGTTCCCGCAGATCATGTACAACCATCACCAGACCGGCCCGATCGGCACGGTGATGTTCGCGCCGCCGTTCCGCGACCCCTTCAACTACGTCTACGACCCGCTGATTCCCACCAGCCTCGACCTGGTCGGCGCCGCGATGCACACCCGATTCGCCGCCGAGGGCAAGCCGGGGGTCACGATGCGCCGCGGCGCGAACTACTCGACGTGGTGGAACGGCGGCCTGCGGACGACCGTGTACTTCCACAACATGATCGGCCTGCTCACCGAGACGATCGGCAGTCCGACGCCGATGACGATCCCGTTCCGGCCGGAGCGGCAGCTGCCGAGCGCCGACCTGCCCTATCCGATCGAGCCGCAGCCGTGGCACATGCGCCAGAGCATCGAGTACTCGCTCACGGCAAATCGCGCCGTGCTCGACGTGGCGTCCCGCCATCGCGAACAGTTCCTCTTCAACATCTGGCGAATGGCGCGCAATTCCATCGAGCGCGGCGGGCGCGACACCTGGACGATGTATCCGCGGCGGCTGCAGAAGCTCCAGCAGGCGCTGCCGGCCGGGGCGCCGACGCGCGGCCCGCGTGCCGAGGCGCCGCGTGAGCTGTTCGACAAGGTGCTGCGCGATCCGACGCTGCGCGACCCGCGCGGGTACATCCTGCCGGCCGACCAGGCGGACTTCCCGACCGCCATCGCGTTCGTGAACGCGCTCATTCGGGCCGGCGTCACCGTGCACAGGGCGACGGCGCCGTTCACGGCGCAGGGCACGGCCTATCCGGCCGGATCGCTCGTGGTGAAGACGGCGCAGGCGTTCCGGCCGCACGTGCTCGACATGTTCGAGCCGCAGGATCACCCCGACGACTTCCAGTACCCGGGCGGCCCGCCGATCCCGCCATACGACAGCGCCGGCTGGACGCTGGCCTACCAGATGGGCGTCCGTGCCGATCGCATCCTCGACGCCTTCGACGGCCCGTTCGAGAAGGTGCGCGACGAACTCGCGATCGTCCCTGGAACGGTCACTGGGCCGGCCACCGCCAACGCGTACGTGTTCGCGCACACCACCAACCAGGCGTTCCGCGCGATCAATCGCCTGCTGAAGGCCAACGATCAAGTGACGTGGCTGCCCGACGGGCGCTTCCGCGTTGCCGCGGGCCGCGGCACGCGCGCCCGCCTGACCGGGATCGCGACCGCGACCGGCGTGAGCTTCGAAGGTACGACGGGCGCCGCTCCCCAGGGCGGCCAGCCGGTGCGCGCGAAGCGCCTCGCGTTGTGGGACCGCTACGGCGGCTCGATGCCGTCGGGGTGGCTGCGCCTGGTGCTCGAACAGTTCGAGATTCCTTACGAAGTGATCTACCCGCCGCAGATCGATGCCGGCGTGCTGGCCAGCCGCTTCGACGTGGTCATCCTGCCGGACGGCGCGGTTCCCGAGCGCGACGGCGGCTTCACGCCGCGCCTGCCGAATCCTGCCAGCGTGCCGGCCGAGTATCGCGACCGCATCGGCGCGTTCACCGCCGAGCGCACGCTGCCGGCGCTGCGGGCGTTCCTCGAGCAGGGCGGCACCGTGCTCACCATCGGCGGGGCGACCTCGCTGGCCTCGCACCTCGGCCTGCCCATCGGCAACAAGCTGGTGGACGCGGCCGGCGAGCCGCTCAAGGGCGAGCAGTACTACGTGCCGGGGTCGGTCCTGCGCGTGAAGGTCGACACGACGCAGCCGCTGGCCGCCGGGCTGAACGCCGACACCGACGTCTACTTCGACAACAGCCCGGTGTTCACGCTGCCGCCCGATGCCGCGGCCCGCGGCATCACGCCGATTGCCTGGTTCGACACGGCAACACCCCTGCGCAGCGGCTGGGCCTGGGGACAGAAGTACCTCGAGAAGGGTGTGGCGATCGCCGAGGCCCGCGTCGGCAAGGGCATGCTCGTGCTGTTCGGACCGGAGATCACGTTCCGGTCGCAGCCGCACGGGACCTTCAAGTTCCTGTTCAACGGCATCTATCGCACGCCGCCGGTGGGCGGCAGCGAGGGATCGCCGGGGGTGGCGGCACCGGCTCGGTAGTCGCGGCGGCCCGTGCGCGCGGCATTGCGTGAGGCCTACGGCACGCGCAACGTCGCCAGCATCCGATCGAGCGCAGCACGGTCGTGCCAGGTGCCGTTGTGGACGACGCCGGCACGGTCCTGCGTGCGCGTCACGTCCTGCAGCGGATTGGCGTCGAGCACGAGCAGGTTGGCGCGCATCCCCTTCGCCACCGTGCCCTCCTCCTTCTCGGCGCCGAAGTACACCGCCACGTTGCGGGTCCCCGACGCGAGCGCTTCGTAAGGTGTGAGGCCGGCCTTCACGACCGCGGCGAGTTCCTGGTGCGTGGCGATGCCGGGCACGTTGAGGATCTGCGGCGAGTCGGCGCCGAGCAGGATGCCGACGCCCGCGTCCTGCATCTGGCGCAGCAGCGTCGCGCGGAACGCCATGAGCCGCGTGCGCTGGGCTGTCGTCGGGTTCTGCGGGCCGCTGCGGAAGCCGCGCAGTCCCTTCTCCCACTGCGCGCGCAGGTCGGCCGGGATGTAGGCGATCTCCGGCCGCTTCATCATCGCGTCCACCGCCTCGGTGCCGGCGAAATTGAGCATCAGCGTTTCGGTCGGGACCACCCACACGCCCGCCGCCTTCGTCTTCTGCACGAGCGCCGGGATCTTGCTGTCGTCCAGGTCGGCCGCGATCAGCGTGCCGAAGAAGCCGCTGCCGCCGGCGCCGATGGTCACGCCGTCGCGGAGCGCCGCTTCCGCGTAGCCGTCGAGGTGGTCGATGGAGCGGTAGCCGGCCCCGATGGCGCGATGCACGCCGACGGCGGCGGGGACGTGGCCGGCAAACGGGATGCCGACGTCCCTTGCCGTCTTCGCCAGCGCGTTGAACGCGTCGAGCGGCACGCCGGGGTGGATCTTGATCAAGTCGTAACCGGCGGCTTTCTGATCGCGCGCCATCTGCGCGCCAGCCGCGGGTGTCGTCACCGATTGACCGTTGGCCGACGGCCCGGCGGTGTAGATGCGCGGCCCGGCGAGTTCACCGTTGGCGACACGATCGCGCAGCGTCAACTGGGCCGGGTGTCCCTGCATGCTGCGCAGCGTCAGCACGCCGTACGCGACGTTGAGCGCGAGGATGCGCTCGTTCAGCGCGGCATTGGGCCCGGCGAGGTGGCCGTGCATCTCGCCGAGCGCCGGCATCACGTACTTGCCGGCGAGGTCGACGACCTGCGCGCCGGCCGGCGGCGCGACGCTGCCGGCCGCCCCCATCTCGACGATGCGACCGTCGCGGATGACGAGGGTCTGCCGTTCGATGACACGCTCCCGGTCCATCGGCAGCACGTGTGCGCCGACGAGGACCAGCGCGGGGGCCTGGCCCTGGAGCGCCATGCCCGAGGCCACGATCGCCGCGAGCCCGGCGGCGACCCCGACATACAGGGAAGTTCGCATGCGCCACAGCATAGCCCCGGGCGCCTCTCTGCGATACGTAGCGGCCGGACTTGTCCGGCCGAACCTTCGCCGACTACATTTTGCGCAAAGGGGTACGCGGCGGGACGGGCAGGGCGAACGGATCGGCGGGTGACGTGGAGCGGTCGTCGCGCCAGCGGTGCTTGTCCTGATACATGCGCGCGTCGGCGGCGGCCAGCAGCGCTTCGGACGAGTCGCCGTCGCGCGGGAACACCGCCGCGCCGATGCTGGCGCCGAGGGTGAACGTCCGGCCGTCTGCCAGCCGCACCTCGTGCGCGCGGATCTGCGCCTGCAGGTCGCGGAGCCGTTCTTCGGCTTCCTCGCGGCCGCACTCCGGCATCATGATCACGAACTCGTCGCCGCCATACCGGGCGCACACGTCGTACGGTCGGACGGCGTGCCTGAGCACGCTCGCCAGCTCTCGCAGCGCGAGATCGCCGACCGGGTGTCCCTCGCTGTCGTTGACCGACTTGAAGTCGTCGACGTCGATCAGCAGGAGCGCCAACCTCGACGCCTGGCGGCCGGCGCGTGCCAGCTCCTGCGTCAGGTGCATCCACAGGAAGCGCGTGTTGGGCAGGCCGGTCAACGGGTCGGTGAGGGCTTCTTCCTGCGCCCGCGCCAGCTGCAGCGCGTGACTGACGACAGGCCCGGCCTGGCGCGCCACCATTTCGAGCAGGCGGCATTCGTCCTGCGTATAGCAGCCGGGCGTCACGTGGTACACGGCAAGCGCCCCGACCAGCTCGTTGTGCTCGCCGTAGAGCGGGCAGACGATCGACGAGCGCAGGCGCGTGGTGCCCGACGCGTGCGGATCCATGCAGCTGGCCGGATCGCCGTTGGCCACGGCGCGCTGCTCGCGGAGCGACTGCCCGAACATGCCGGTGTCGGCCCCGACGTGCATCGACGCCAGCGCCTCGGCCTCGATGCCTTCGGTGAAGGCGGCACGAAAGACCTGCCCCGACGTGTCGTAGAGATAGAGCACCGTGCTCGAATACGGGATGACCCGCCGCAGCTTCTGGGCGAGCAGCTGCGCCGTGCCCTCGACGCCGAGCCCGGCGGTGATCGCCTGCGAGATCTCGAACAGCGCCACGTCCTCGCGCCTGGCCGAGACGATCGATACCAGCGAGGTGTCGGCAGCGCTCTCGTGGCGCTCGCGGAGCTCGAGTTCCGGCAGCATCGTGATGAACCGCTCGACCAGGGACGGATCCAGCGACTTGCCCTCTTCCTCGCGCAGCACGGCGAGCGCGGCGTCGCGGGTCAGGCGATCGCGGTAGGGCCGGTCGCTGACGAGGGCGTCGTAGCAGTCGGCGACGGCAAGGACGCGGGCGCCGACCGGGATCGCCTCCTTCGTCAGCCCTTCCGGATAGCCCTTGCCGTCCCAGCGCTCGTGGTGCGACCGCACGAAGGCACCGACCTCCGCCGGCAGCGGCACCTCGCCGATGAGGTCGGCACTGACCTGCGGATGGATGCGGATCTTGTGGAACTCCTCGACCGAGAGCGGTCCGGGCTTCGACAGGATGTGATCGGGCACGGCCAGCTGGCCGATGTCGAGGAGCAGGGCCGCGGTCCGCACTGCCTCGACCGTGGCTGCCGGCAGCTCGACGGCGTTGGCCAGCGCGGCGGCGTAGTGCCGGCGACGATGGAGGCGCTTGCCGGAGGGATCGTGCTTGGCGTCGATCGCGCTGGCGAGCGCCTCGACGAGCGACACGTGGCCGTGGTCAGGGTCGGGCTGCGGCAGCGGCGCCGGCGCCCCCTGACGCAGCCGGCCCACCGTCACCACGCTCATGCCCAGCCCAAGGCCGAGGCACAGGGCCCCTGCCACCTGCTGCCCCGACACCAGCAGGAATGCGCCGGCCAAGGCACACCCCGCCGCCAATGGCAGGAGGCGGGCAGGAGACGTCCACATCGTCACGATACGGTCCCGCTAGTATCGCCTTTCCGACACTTCGCGTAAATACCGGTGGTCTTCGGCCAAGTGCGTCATGGCGGCAGCGGCGTGCATTGACGGTCGCGCCTGCGAGATGTCACTGTGACGGGATGGTCGCGTCGTTCGGCAACCGGATGCGAGCCCTCTGGCTCGCGTGCCTCCTGGCGTTCGCGCCGGGCGGTCCGGTCGGCCTGCTGCTCACCGGGCACGCCGCCGGCGAGATCGCGCACGCAACCGCGACCCCGATCCACGACGCCTCCGACCACGGCATCTCGGCCGGGGCGCTCGCCGACACTGCCGCCGATCGGCACTGTCTCTACTGCCAGACCGCCTCGTCACTCCGTTTCGGCAGCCTCGAGGGCGACACGCGCCTGGCTGCGCCGGTGTCGGCCGCCATCGACTGGCCCGACACCACCGCCGACGCGCTCCGGTCGCGGCTGCGGCAAGCCCTTCCCGCACGAGCACCACCCCGCGTGGCCTGAGTCGGCGTTTTCCGCCGATCCGGTCCGTTCACGCTCGCTCACAACACGACACACCGGCGGCGCGGCAGCCGCGCGCCGGCAGGCCGTCGTCAGGCGGCCTGGTCGGGATGCCACGCGGCATCCCCGCTGCCAGGGGTGGTTTCACACATGTTCGTGTCCGCTTTCCCGTCCAGCGCGCCGTCGTGGCGCGCCGGCCGCGCCGCCACAGTGGCTGGCGCCGCTCTCCTCTCGATCCTCCTCCTGCCTGCCGGCTTGCGCGCGCAGGCCGTCCAGCGCTCGTCGCCGACCGTTCCTGCAGGTGTCCTGCACGGTCGCGTCCTCGCCAGCGAGTCGCACGAGCCCGTCGTCGGCGCGACAGTGTTCCTCGAGGAACGCAACATCACGGTCGCGACCGATGGCGACGGCGCGTTCGCCATCCCGGCCGCGGGCACCGGTGACGTGCATCTGCGCGTGAGCGCCGAAGGATTCCTGCCGTTGCGGCAGGAACTGCGCCTCACGGACAACCCGGCGCCGCTCGAGATCGAGCTGCAGGACGATCTGCACTACGCCGAAGCCATCACGGTGGGGCCGGCTCCGCGTGATCCCTTCGAGTCCTACCAGCCGACGTCGGTGCTGTCGGGGCAGGAACTCGACATCAAGACGGACGGTTCGCTCGGCGGACTGCTGCGCAACGAGCCCGGCGTGTCCGAACGGTCGCTCGGCCCGGGGCCGTCGCGTCCGGTGATCCGCGGCCAGGACGGCGACCGCGTGCTCGTCCTCCAGAACAGCCAGCGGATGGGCGACCTGTCGAGTCAGTCGGGCGATCACGGCGTGACGATCAATCCTGCTGCCGCCACGCAGGTCGAAGTGGTCCGAGGTCCGGCCACGCTGCTCTACGGCGCCAACGCGATTGGCGGGCTCGTCAACGTCATCTCCAACCAGATCCCGACCAAGCCGGTGACTGCCACGACGGGTCGCGCGCAGGTGGATCTCGCGACGAATGGCGGCCAGGCCGGAGCCGCCGGCGATCTGACGCTCGGCAACGGCCGCTGGGCCCTCAACCTCGGTGCCTCGGCGCGGCGGGCCGGTGACTACGACACGCCGGAGGGAGCCGTCGACAACTCTGGTTCGCGCGGTGTCTTCGGCAGCATCGGCGTCGCGCGCACCACGCAGGACAGCTACGTCGGCGCCGGCGTGCAACTCGACGACACGCGCTACGGCGTGCCCGTCATCCACGAGGGCGTGATCACCCTGACGCCGCAGCGCCAGGTCTACAACGGGCGCGGCGAGTTCCGGAACCTCGACGGCTTCTTCAGTTCGGCCCGCGGGTCGATCGCGTACCACCGGTATCGGCACGACGAGATCGAAGGCGGCGAGATCGGCACCCGGTTCCGCAACGACGTCCTCGACGTCGACGTGCGGGCGACGCACCGGGCGGTCGGCCGCCTCACGGGCACGATGGGCGCCTCGGGGTACACGCGCACGTTCGAGGCAGTGGGCGAGGAGGCGTTGTCGCCGCGCGTCGACCAGAACGTGTTCTCCGCCTTCAGCTACCAGGAGCTGGCCTGGCCGCACGTGACGATGCAGTTCGGCGGCCGGTACGACCATGCCGGCTTCTCGCCGCAGGGGGGCCTGCCGGCCCGCAGCTTCGACAACGTCTCGTTCTCGGTCGGCACGCTCGTCAGGCCGACCGACGCCAGCACACTCGCCGTGAGCTTCGCGCGCGCGGCGCGCAACCCGGCGCTCGAGGAGCTCTACTTCTTCGGCGTCCACGCCGGCAACCTGTCGTTCGAAGTCGGCAACGACTCGCTCGAGTCGGAAGTCGCCTACGGGCTCGACGTGTCCTGGCGCGTCCGGCTGCCGCGTCTCTCGGCCGAAGTCACGTACTTCAACAACACCATCCAGAACTTCATCTTCCGCAGTCCGCTGGACGACGAGACGTTCCACGATCGCTTCGGCGACCTGGCGCACGAGGACGCCGATCACGATCACGGCGCCGAGGAGTACCCGATCGTCGAGTTCCTCGCGCGCGACGCGCGGCTGCAGGGCGTGGAGGCGCATGCCGACGTCGATGTCGCGGCCGGCCTGCACCTCGAATTCGGCGTCGACACGGTGCGCGGGACACTGCGCGACACCGGCGAGCCGCTGCCGCGCATTCCACCGGTGCGCTTCACGAACGGGCTGCGCTATCACTGGAACGCACTGCAGCTCGGTGCGCAGGTCGTCACCGCCCGCGCCCAGGCCCGCGTCTACGACATCGAGACCGCGACCGACGGCTACACGACGCTCCGCCTCTTCGGCGCGTACTCGCTCCAGAGCGGCAGGCTGCTGCACACGTTCTCGGCGCGCCTCGACAACGTCACCGACGAGCTCTACCGCAATCACCTGAGCCTGGTGAAGGACCTCGTGCCGGAGATGGGCCGAAGCGCCAGGGTGATCTGGTCGGTGAAGTTTTAAGAGAACAGGTCAAAGTCAGAAGCCAAAAGTCAAAAGTCAAAAGGCAAGTCGAGGGGAACCGCGGGCACGACCATCGTGGTTCCCTTCTGGCTGTTCCTTCTGACTTCTGACTTTCTTACAACCGAGACTCCCAGACAGGCTCCGCCACGCCGCGCGTGTGGTTCTCGTAGCGCGCCATCACGAACAGCGCATCCGACAGCCGGTTCAGGTAAGCGATCACGAACGGCCCGACGGCTTCGTCGCGGGCCAGCGTGATCGCGTCGCGCTCGGCGCGGCGGCACACCGTACGGGCCAGGTGGAGGGACGCGGCGCCTGGGGAGCCACCGGGCAGGATGAAGTTCTCCAGCGGCCCCACCACGTCGTTCAGCTCGTCGATCAGCCGTTCGAGCGCGGCGACGTGTCGAGCCTCGATTTGCGGCAACTTGAACCTGTCCTTGTCGGCCTCGAGGAAGCACAGGTCCGAGCCGAG
>CBIHOS010000187.1:0-9900 GCA_966211945.1 uncultured bacterium | reverse complement strand
TGACGCCCGTGTTCGATGCCGAAGGACGGTGCTCGCACCTGGTCGGGTCGTTCTCCGACGTGACCGACCGCAGGCACCTCGAATCCCAGTTGCGGCAGTCACAGAAGATGGAGAGTGTGGGGCAGCTCGCGGGCGGGATCGCGCACGACTTCAACAATCTGCTGACCGTCATCAACGGCATGGCCGAACTGGCGCTCCTCGAGCTCAAAGAGGACGATCAGAGTCTCCAGCGCGATCTGGGCGAGATTCTCCGCGCGGGGGAGCGCGCGGCCGCGCTGACGCGTCAGCTCCTGGCCTTCAGCCGCAAACAGATTCTGCAGCCACAGGACATCGACCTGAACGTCATCGTCACGGAGGTGGGAAGTCTGCTGCACCGCCTCCTCGGCGAGGACATCGACCTCCGGATCGTTCCATCGGATCATCCGGTCACGGTAACGGCGGATCCCGGACAGGTAGAGCAGGTGATTGCCAACCTGGCCGTGAATGCGCGGGACGCCATGCCGGGCGGCGGTGTGCTGACGATCGAGACGCGAGTCGTCAGCATCGACGAGGCCTTCGGCAGCCAGCAGGGGTTCGCCGTGAATGCCGGGCCGTACGCCGTCCTGTCGATGCGTGACACCGGTGTCGGAATGGATGACGCCACCCGTCGCCAGATGTTCGAGCCGTTCTTCACGACCAAGGGGCCCGGCCGAGGCACTGGGCTGGGACTCTCGACCGTGTACGGCATCGTCAAGCAGAGTGGCGGGTTCATCTGCGTGGAAAGCGACGTGGGACAGGGAAGCTGCTTCTCGGTGCATCTGCCCCTCGTTGCGTCGACGAGCGTCGTGCCGCGCAGCTCCAGCCACGTCGAGCTGCCCAGCGGCACCGAGACCGTTCTCGTCGTCGAAGACGTCACCGGCCTGCGTGATCTCATCACGCGGACACTCGAGGGCGCCGGCTACACGGTACTGACGGCAGCATCCGGCGGCGACGCCTTGCAAGTGCTCGAGACGTACGACGCCCCCGTACACCTGGCGATCACCGATGTGGTGATGCCGGGAATGAGCGGCCGGGAGCTCGCTGAACGGCTCGAGCGAGATCATCCATCGACGAAGATCTTGTACATGTCTGGCTACACGGACGATGTCGTGGTGCGCCACGGAATCTCTCACAAAGGCATCGGCTTCATTAGCAAGCCGTTCGGGACAGGGGAGCTGCGGCGGAGAGTGCGGGAGGCGCTGGATGCGTCACCGCACTCACCGTAGCCAGATACCGACGCGGTTCGCGTGGTCGTACGACAGACGCCGTCACTGCCGCGTGCTCATGTACAGATCGCTGCCGCCAAAGCCACCCGGCCGCGTGGACTGGAACAGGAGTGTCCTCCCATCGGATGACAGCGCCGGGTACGCTTCGAGAAACTCGGTGTTGATCGTTGGCCCCAGGCTTTCGGGCGTCGGCCAGGGCAAGTCGATCGCCTTCCGCACGGACCGCCACAGATCCAATCCGCCGAGCGTCCCTGCACGCGTCGAGCCGATGATGATCTCCAGGCCGTCCCGCCGGACCGCCGGTGTCACGTCGAGTTGTGGACTGCTCAGCTCGGCAACCAGCAACGGCGGTCCGGACCATCCGCCGGGCACGGAACCCACGTAGATATCGAGTCCTCCAGCGCCGCCCGGCCGGCCGCTGCCGAAGAAGAGCTGCGGCATACGCAGGGGCGCCCGGTGTTCGAGGAAGCTCGGGCCCGCGTCGGTCGCCGCGCTGTTGATACCGGTCCCGACGTTCACCGGCGGCTGCCAGCCGGCATCGTCGTCCGGATCCGGGCGCCACGACAGCCAGATGTCGAAGCCCCCTGATCCGCCCGGACGATCGGTGGCGAAGAACAGCAGCCGCCCGTTGCCGGAGAGCGATGGTGACCGTTCGTTGGCGCCAGTGTTGATCGCGGGGCCGAGATTGGTGGCCGGTCCCCAGGCGTCGTGACGACTTGCGCGGCGCGCGACCCAGAGGTCCTCGCCGCCGAGTGACTCGGGTCGGTTCGAGGTCAGGTACAGCGCCAGCCCATCGCCCGAGAGATGAGGGGCGAAGTCCTCGAATGCCGAGTTCACGTCGGGGCCGAGGTTCTCGGCCTGAAACCAGTCCGAGACTCGTCGGGCCTCGAGGTCGCGCGACGATCCGGTGACCGCCAGGAGTGCCAGCCCGAATGCGATCGGGACGAGAGTGCCTGGGCGTAGTCGGTGGCTGCGGCGTTTCATGTGTCCTCCGTGCGAGCCCGCTCGGGGCGATGGTTGCGTCACGGCGGAGGATGGTCGTGCGTCCTGGCCCGTTCAAGCGGCAAGGCACGGCATGCGCGGCATGCGGCGCGATACCGCGCTTTGCCGTCAGGCACCTTCGGGAAATGTGACGTACCTGTGCCGCCGGTTCCGGAGCTTCAGGGACGACGTTCGATGAGCACGATGTCGGAATGCTCCTGCACCCGCTCCAGCACGAACTGGCGTCCGTCGGCCGTCACGTCGTAGTCGCGGATCAGGAAATCGCCGGGGACGGCCGTCAACTGACGCTCCGCGCCGGTCGCCAACTCGATGCGCCACAGCTCCTTGTGGCGGAAATCCCCGCGCAGGACCACGAGCGCACGTCCGCCATCCACGAATCGGACCCGCCGCGCGCCTCGCGGCAGCGTGATTGGCGGGAGCGGCGCCGCTGCGCCATCCGGTGTGGCCGCGGCCAACGCGATCTGCGTGCCGATATCGGGTCCCGAATAGACGACCATCCGGCCGTTTGGCGACCAGGCCGGGTCGAGCCCGAAGGCGGCGACCAGCGAGACCGGCGCACCGTCGAGCGGCAGCCGGGCGAGGTGAGGCTGCCCATCGATCATGGCCCCTGCGGCGAGCGACGCGGCGTCGGGAGCCCAGTCCGGTTCGCCGCGCAGGGCCACACCGTTGCCCACCTCGCGCGGTCCCGTCCCATCGGCGTTCATCACGAGCGCACGGACGTGACCTTCATGCTCGACCATCATTGCCACTCGCCGACCGTCCATCGACACGGCCGGGCCTCCTGCGATGCGCGTATTGGCCGCCTGCCAGATCTCTCCACCACCGCCGCCGTTCGACGCGCTCCAGAGCGCGTGTCCGTCGCCTTTCCACGTGACGTAGAGGAGACCATTGTGAGAGAAGCGAGGCGCCCAGCCGCTTGCCGTCGCCAGCCCGACGGGCACGACGGACGTGGCAGTCGAGGGGCCGCGATCGGCGGCGGTGCCGCGCCACAGCGTGCGTTTCGTGTTCGCCGCCGTGGCGACGATCCGACGGCCATCGGCGGTCGCCGAGAGCGAGAGGTAGCGATCGAGGCCGCGTGCGAGCGACCGCGAGGTCAGGGACTCGACATCGAGGGCGTGCAGCGTGCCGCCGGCCTGCTGTCCGTCGCTCCGAAGATAGAGCAGCGTGCGCGCATCGAGGAACACGGGGTGCGTGACCCGGGCGCCGTGGCGGGTCAGTCGCTCGAGGCCGGTGCCGTCGGCACGCATGCGAAAGATGTCCAGCGCGTCGGGCACCACGCCGAGGACGAGGTACAGATGCTGCCCGTCCGGTGACCATGTCGGGAAATGGGCGTGACGGCCGTCCGCCGCGGTGAACACGGCGGCCCGTTCCGCGTGTCCCGGTGCACGTTGGATGAACGTCGGATCGCCGGGCGCGGGCGAGTGCGCCACCAGGCGCTCGCCGCGCCAGTCCCATTCGTACTCTGCAACGTTCTCGAGATACACCCGCGGTGCGCCGCCCATCGTCGGCACCGCCCAGATGCCGATGGCGTCGCTGACCGCCCCCTCGACGCCGCGCGCCCAGAACGTCACCTCGGAGCCGTCCGGCGAGAAGCCCAGCGTGCGGACGTCGGGGTTCAGGAGTTCCCGCACTCTGCCCTGGGTGACGTTGTGGAACTGGCTGGTTCCGATGCGTGTGACCCAGATGTCCGGACGACCATCGCGATCGGAGACGAAGGCGACCAGTTGCCCGTCGCGTGAGATTGCCGCCGCCGATTCGGTCCCTTCGAAATCGCTGAGCACCTGGTACTGCGCGCCCTCCAGGGGATCGAGCCGCGTCGCTGCCCGGCGCGGCGTCCTCCACACCAGCAGGGCGACCGCGAGCGCGACGAGCAGTCCGGCAGCAAGCACCCAGGTGCGAAGGCGGACCAGGCCAGACGGATGGACAGTCGCCGCTGTCGACGATTCCAGCGGCGTGTCGGCGCGGGCCTCACCAGGCGCGACCTCGGACGTGGGCAATGGGTCGGCGGGCGCCGACCCGGGCGATCGGCGCGCCCGGAGCCACGCATCGACTTCGAGAGAAAACGCGTAGACCGACCCTTGCTTGTCGTGCACGTGACGGTGCACCGGCAAACCTTCGCGGCGCTCCCAGCGCTGCACGGTCGTGACGTCGCGGTCCAGGTAGGCGGCAATGGCCTTCCAGGAATCCAGTCGTCGATTGGTGGCGGGCCCCACCTCTGGCGGGGCCGACGGTTCGGCCATGGTCCACCTGGACGGAGTCGGCCCACCGCTCCTGCTCGGTCGGCGAGGGCCCCTCGCGCGGCAACCGACCGCAGACCGCGGCATCGACCCCGATGCCGCACTCTACCGCGCCTTGCCGCTTGTCGGACGTCCCGCGCTCCTCGACGATGCGCCTCGTCTCGCCCTGGAAGGAGCGCCCGAATGGAAGTTCGTCACCTGACCCGCCAGGCAGCCTGGCTCGTCTCCGCCTGTTGCGTCGCGATCGGCCTGGCCGTCCCGCTCCCGGCGTCTGCACAACGGTTGGAGACCGTGTCGACGTGGAATCGTCTGATGCAGGAAGCGGTCGTCACCCCTGGCGCGAACCCGCCGACCGTCTTCGTGCACCGGCCGATGGCCATCGTCAGTGTCGCCATGTTCGATGCGGCAAATGCCTTCGAGCGGCGGTATCGGCCAGGCGTGGCGGTCGTTGCGGTGGAGCAGGGCGCATCTGCCGACGCGGCGGTGGCGCAAGCGGCGCACGACACCCTCGTGGCATTGCTCCCGAGCCTCCGCGAGCGACTCGCCGTTGCACTTGCCGCGTCGCTGGCCGACGTGCCTGCGGACGCCGCCGCCCGCGGTGCTGCCGTCGGCGCCGCCGTCGCCCGCGAGGTGCTGGCGAGTCGTGCCGAGGACGGCTGGAGCCGCCGGCCGCCGGAGTACGTCCTGCCGGCGCAGCCCGGCTACTGGGTCCCGACGCCGCCGGCACATGCCCGGGCCGCCTTCACGCACTACCCGGACGTCCAGGGCTTCGTGATCGGCGGCGGTCGCCGGTTCCTGATGGAGGCGCCGCCAGCGCTCACGAGCGCCCGGTACGCCACCGATTTCGCCGAGACCAAAGCTCTGGGGGCGGTGAACAGCGCGACCCGCACCGCCGAGCAGACGCAGATGGCGCGCATCTGGCACGGCGTCGGTACGACCACGACGTCGCCGAACCTGTGGAACACCGCGCTCATCGATCTGGCGCGCACGCGCGGCTGGTCGGGGCTGCGGCTGGCCCGGGGCCTGGCGCTCTTGAACATGACGCAGCACGACGCGCTGCTCACGGCCTTCACGGGCAAGTTCCTCTATGGCTTCTGGCGGCCGGTGACCGCGATTCGCCAGGCGGCGCTCGACGGCAACGCCGCCACCGACGCCGATCCCGCCTGGACGCCCCTCCTGACGACGCCGCCCTATCCCGGGCACCCTGGCAACCGCGCCTGCCTGAGCGCGTCGCAGGCCCAGTTGCTCGAACGCCTCTTCGAGACGCCGGAGCTTCCGCTGCAGGTGACCTGGAACGTGCCCAACGGGCCCGCGGTGACGAGAGCCTATGCCAGTGCCCGGCAGCTCGCCGACGAAGAAGCCAGGAGTCGCATCTGGGGCGGCATCCACTTCGAGTTCGAGTCGCTCGCGAGCCGGGGCGCCTGCTCGGCGCTCGCCGATTACGTCGCCGACAACATGCTTCGGCCGTGGTGAGATCGGAGGGGCCGCCACTGCCACTGCCGCGCGGGTCTGCGTGCGGTCACGGTCGAACGCCGACGACCGTGACCGACTTCGGTGCCAGCGTCAGCGACAGGCGATGGCCCTCGAGCGTCACGCGCACCGGCTTGGGCACGACCGTCGTCGGCGCCTCGAACGTGTTCACGCTGTCCACTGCCGATCCCGTCAACGTCTCGCCGGACGCAGACCGCGGCGTGATGCCCGTCAGCGTTGCCGCGATGTCGGCCGGCCTCGCCGGGTCGACGTTGGTGAACGAGAGCCACAGCGTGCCCGAGGCGTCCCTGGCGGCAATCGCGTCGACGCGCGGCAGCGAGATGCTGCCGTGTGTATATCGGCCGCCATCGAACGCCACCGGCACGAAGGTCGCGTCCTGGAACGGCACGTACATCCTGAACGCGTGATAGGTCGGCGTCAGCACCATCTTCGGCCCGTCGGTCAGGACCATGGCCTGGAGCACGTTCGCCATCTGGGCGATGTTGGCCATCCGGACACGATCGGCGTGCCGCGCGAAGATGTTGATGTTGAGGGCGACGATGATGGCATCGCGCACGCTGTTCTGCTGCGCGAGGAAGCCGGGCGTCGTGCCCGGCAGTTGTGCGTACCAGGCACCCCACTCGTCGACGACCAGCGCCACCTTCTTCTCGGGGTCGTACTTGTCCATGATCGCGGCGTGCTGCGTGACGAGGCGGTCCATCTCCAGCGTGGCCTGCAGGATCTCCGCGTACTCCTGCTCGCCGAAGCCCACCGACTTGTAGGAGGCCGGGAAGCGGACAACGGTGTAGTTGTGCAGGGAGAGGCCGTCCATGTGGTCCCAGCTCCACTGCCGTCCCTTCCAGGACTTCATGATCGTCTCGGTCCACTCGGCGAAGCGCGGATCGCCGCCGCCCGGGCCGACGGCAATCTTCAGCATCCGGTCGGTCTCTTGCTGCGCCGGATTGAAGTTGCGGACGAAGCGGCTGTAGAGACGCAGCTGGCTCAGGTAGTAGTCGGCGGACATGTTCCCGCCGCAGTCCCAGTTCTCGTTGCCGATCCCGAGGATGGCGATCTTGTAGGGCGCCTGGCGGCCGTTCGCGGCACGTTGCTTCGCGAGCGCCGTCGGCTGTGCCGTCGTCAGGTACTCGAGCCAGTCAGCCGCTTCGGCCGGCGTCCCCGAACCGACGTTCACCGACAGGTAGGCCTCGGCGCCGATCTGGTCCACGAAGTCGAGGAACTCGTGGGTGCCGAACGTGTTCGGTTCGGTGACGCCGCCCCAGTTCGGGTTGAGCGTCACCGGTCGCGCGGAGGTGGGGCCGATGCCGTTGCGCCAGTGGTACTCGTCTGCGAAGCAGCCGCCCGGCCAGCGCACGTTCGGCACCTTGATGGCCTTCAGCGCCGCGACGACGTCGGTGCGGATGCCCCGCGTATTGGGGATCGGCGAGTCGGGGCCGACCCAGACGCCTTCGTAGATGCCCTTGCCGAGATGCTCGGCGAACTGTCCGAAGAGGTGGCGGTCGATCTTCGGCCCTGGTCGCGACCCGTCGACGGTCACGACGATCGGCCCGCTGCCCGGCGCCTGAGGCGCGGCGCGCAGAGCGGTCAGGCCGATGACCACGACCGCCACCGTGGCGATGCCGCTCGTGAAGATCAGCCGGATGCGACGCAGGCGTGGAACGATCATCGGAAAGCTCCAGGTACGAGGGGCACGGCGGTGCCCGGCGCGCGACTCCCTGTGGTACCTGCCGCGATCATCCGGTGCAGGCGCTGCTGCAGGCCCGTCACGGTCGCTCGATGGGCCGCCTGCGCCGCCATGTTGCGGGTCTCGCCCGGGTCGGCGGCGACGTCGTAGAGTTCGGTGCCGCGCGCGCCGCCATCCCACTCGGTGTAGCGCCACCGCTCGGTGCGGATGGTGTATCCCATGAACGCCTGAGCCCCCGCGCCGCGGCGGACCTGCGACACCGCGCCGTGGTCCCATGGTGCGCGCGCATCGGCGAGCAGCGGCGCCAGTGATCGCCCGTGCAGGCCGGCGGGCGGCGTCAGTCCCGCGAGCGCCGCGAGCGTCGGGTAGACGTCGAGGAACTCGACGATGCGCGGGCTCGCTGCACCGCGTGCGGTGACGCCGGGGCCCGCGATCATCAGCGGCGCGCGGGTGGAGCGCTCGAACAGCGTCTGCTTCATCCACTGCCCGCGGTCGCCCAGGTGATAGCCGTGATCGCTCACGAACAGCACGATGGTGTTGTCGCTGAGGCCCAGACGATCCAGCGCATCGAGCACCCGGCCGACGTTGGCGTCGAGGAACGAGATCGAGGCGTAGTACGCGCGCAGGGTCAGCCGCTGCTGGCGCGCGTCGAGGTCCCAGTGCGGCGGGTTCGTGAACCACGCCGGGGCCGGTACGTCGGCGGCGCGCGGCGACGCCGGGGGCAACTGCACGCGCTCGAGCGGATAGAGGTCGAAGTATTTCGCCGGCGCGATGTACGGACAGTGCGGACGATAGAAGCCGGCCGCCAAAAAGAACGGCCGGTCGCGGTGCTGCTCGAGAAGCGCGATCGTCTCGCTGGCCACCTTGCCATCGGTGTGCGCTTCGTCTGGCGCGGGCGAGGCGTAGTAGGCCAGCGCACTGCCGAAGCCCCGGCGCTGCGGCGTGAAGTTGGTCAGCATCGGCTCCTCGTCCTTGTCGATGCCGCGCGGATTCACCGTGTGATCCCAGGAGGCCGGATCGTCGAGCCCCGGCGTACCGATGTGCCCGGGATTGCCGTAGTGGTAGATCTTCCCGACACGCGCGGACACGTAGCCGGCCCGCTTGAACATCTGCGGCAGCGTGACGAGGCCGGGATGGATGGTGCGGAAGTCCGTCTGCAGATCGAGGACGCCGGTGGCGTCCGGCCGCAGCCCTGACAACATCGACACCCGGCTCGGGCTGCACAGCGGAAACTGCGTGTACGCCCGGCTGAAGCGGACGCCGCGCGCCGCCAGGCGATCGAGATGCGGCGTCTTCACCTGTGGATGGCCCGACGCGCCGAGGTCGTCGCTGAGGTCGTCCGCCATGATGAGCAGGACGTTCGGACGACGAGCGGCGGACTGCGCCAGCGCCGGCCCCGCGCCGACCAGGACGCACACGGTCCATACGAGAGTAGCGATGAGGCTGGGACGGAGCATGACGAGTCCTGGCGCAGCGCGCGATGCCGATCCGATGTTCAGGTGGGCGCGAGTATGGATCGCCGGCTCCCGCGCTGTCAGCGACGCTTCTTCTTGGGTAACGTCTTGCCCTTGGCTTCGACCTTGCCCTTTGCCTTGGCCTTGGCCTTTGCTTTGGCTTTGGCCTTGCCGGTGGGTTCCGTGATCTGAGCCGGTGCAATCTGTTGCGGCGCCGCGGCCGCCGCGGTGTCGTTCGGGCCGGCCTCGGCGAGGCTGGACCACCGCCTGTCGGCCGCCTTCTCCTCGTCCAGGTTCTGCTGCAGCAGGCCCACCGCCTGCGGCTGCCCGAGGCTCTGCGCCCACGCGACCAGCGTGCCGTAGACCGCCATCTCGTAATGTTCGGCACGCTGCGCCGCGGCGATCAAACAGGCATCCCTCGTCGGCGCGTCGAAGGACTGGTCGGTCAGCGCTTTCGCTTCGTCGAGAATCCCGGCGATGCCCTTGCAGTGCCGGCCTCGCACCTTCTCGCCCAGCAACTCGAACACCTGTTCGAGCCGGGCCACCTGGCCCACCGTTTCGGCGCGATGGCTGACGAAGGCTTCGCGCAGCGCGCCGGCCGATGCGCGCTTGGCCAGCTTCTTGAGCGCCTTGACCAACTGCCGTTCGGCGTCGTACGTGTCGCGGAGTTCGTGGATGAACGCGTCGTGCAGGGTACCGTTGGCCGCCATGGGTCTCCAATCGTCCGGTTCAGGTGCGCTGGGATTGTAGCCCTCGCGTGTGACGACGCAAGTGAAGCCGAGCCATGGACG
>CBIHOS010000186.1:0-9915 GCA_966211945.1 uncultured bacterium | reverse complement strand
TCGGGTATCGGGTATCGGGTATCGGGTATCGGGTATCGGGTATCGGGTATCGGGCGTACTCGGTTCGTAGCCGCCGGACTCTTATGACGTCCCGAGGGTCGGCCTACACCGTCAGGTAGGCTGCAGGCTGCAGGCTACAGGCTATTGGCTGCTCGACCATCGTCATGGCCCGTGGTGGCCGCAGGCCATGAAGCCTTGTCCGGCGGTCGCCTCTAATACACCAGCGCGATCTGCAGGTCGCCGACGTTGGTATCGGTAGGACCGGTGCGCACGAGGGTGCCGAGCCGCCGATGCAGATCGTAGGTGTCGTTGGCGTCCAGGGCGGCCTGCACCGAGACGCCGATCGCCGAGGCCTGTCCCATCGTGGTCGTATCCGCGCAGGCCCCGGCCGCATCGGTCGGCCCGTCGATGCCGTCGGTGCCGAGGCTGGCCAGCAGCAGCGGACGCGAGGCGCGCGCCAGCGCATCGAGCGCGCCTGCGACGAATTCCTGATTGCGCCCGCCCTTCCCTCGCCCGCGCACGGTCACCGTCGTCTCGCCGCTGCTGACGACACAGACAGGCCCGGTCCTCCCCTCGGCGGCGGCCAGCACCGAGGCAACCTGCGCCTCACCTGCCTCTCGCGCCTCGCCGCTGATCGGATCGGACAGCACGATGACCTCGTAGCCGCGACGGCGCGCATCCTCCTCCGCGCCCTGCATCGCGACGTGCCGCGTCCCGATCAATTCGTATCGGCTTCGCGCCAGCGCCGGGTCGCCTGGCTTCGGTGTCTCGGGTCGGTGGCCTTCCGCGCCGAGCGTCAGGTAGTGCCGCACCGATGCCGGAACCGCGGCGCCATCGGCCACGCCCGACACCAGCCGCAACGCGTCGGCAAACGTCGACGGATCGGGTACGGTCGGCCCGGACCCGATCACGCTCGGGTCGTCGTCGCGCGGCGCGATCACGTCGGAAATCGCCAGTGTCAGCGTCTCGCCGCGACAGGCGGCCGCGAGCCGCCCTCCCTTGATGCGCGAGAGGTGCTTGCGCACGCAATTGAGTGCGTCGATCGCCCGGCCGTCGTGCATGAGCGCGCGCGTGACCTGCTGCTTGTCCTCGAGCGACACGCCGTCCACCGGCCGGCTGAGCAGGGCCGAGGCGCCACCCGACAGCAGCACCACCAGCCGCTCGTCCGGCGTCAACGCCGCTGCCGCCGCCAGCGCCGCGTCGGCGGCCGCCACGCTCTCCCGGGTGGGCGTCGGGTGCCCGCCCGTGTACCACTCGACATCGTCGGGCACGCGCTGGCTGTCGTGGGTGCCGACGCCGATGGCGCGCACCGGCAACTCGGGCACGAGCGCATACCAGCGCTCGAGCATCGCCGCCGAGGCCTTGCCCGCCGCGATCAGGGTGTAGGGACGGCGGCCATCGAGCATGGCGCCGCGCTGCAGCGCCCGGCGCAGCAGCGTCGACGCCGACACGGCGGCGAGCGCCGCGCCCGTGATTGCGGTCATGTCGTCGCGGGCGCGCGACGGCACGATCAATGGCGGCAGCGGTCGTCCGCCCATGCCTGTTGAGCGGTGACGTGGCTGAACTGGTCGAGGATGCCGCTCACCACCTGATCGGCGCGGCCTTGACGGCAGAGCAATTCGAGCTGAGCCATGACGCGATCGAGCGCGACCTCGACGCAGGCGACGGTGTCGTGGGAATAGCAGTCACGCTGGCTGTCCAGCCTGAGGTGGCAGCGCTGGAGTTCCTCGCGGTAGAAATCCGCGAGCAGGGACACACGGAGCAGAGAGTCCACGTTGGTTCTGGTGTGTCTGAGCGACAACTCCCACTCTAGCGAGCCGCTGCGGCGAGTGTCAACGGGGAACGACGTTCACGGCGCCAGTTCGCGCGACCCCACCCACCCGGCCAGCGCCCCGGCGGCCAGCGTCGCCGCCACAAGCGTAAGCATCTGCTCCCATGTGAGAAAGGGCGCGTCGGGCAGCTCGAAGGCCCTGGCCCACGCGGCGGCCGGGCCTCGCCAGACGATCCACCACGCGAGGCGCAGCGCCCCGAGCCCGAGGGCGGTGGCGACGCCGGCCTGCAGCACGCCTTCCGCGATGAACGGGCCGGACACTGCGCGCGGCGGAGCGCCGAGCAACCCGAGGACGTCGATCTCCTGGCGGCGTGCGTAATAGCCGATGCGCAGC
Organism: uncultured bacterium; assembly: GCA_966211945.1. GTDB lineage: Bacteria > Acidobacteriota > Vicinamibacteria > Vicinamibacterales > Vicinamibacteraceae > Luteitalea. The sequence goes on along the minus strand of CBIHOS010000186.1, from coordinate 7,750 downwards.
ACGGCCGCGACCGCTGCGAAGGCGGCCAGCGCCAGCAGGATCGCGCCGATGGTGACCCCGCGCCGCACGGTCGTCACGGTGAGCAGCACGCGGCGCAGCACCTCGCGGTCGTACGCGACGTCGTCGACGCCGTCCAGCGCCCGCAGCCGCTGCACGAGCGACTCGACCTGGGACTCGGTTGCCGAGGCCGCCAGGCGCGCTTCGATCACGGCGCCGAACGGCCGTTCGGGGAGCGCGTCGATGACGCCGGCCAGGTCCGGGAAGTCGGCCAGAACGCGGGCCGTTGCCGTCGCCTCGTCCAGGACGTCGACGACGGCGACGGCGCCATCGCGACGCGTGAGGTCGGCGGCGGCGTTGCGCTGCGCCAGCGAGGCATCCCGCGCCAGGTACACCGACAACTCGGCTGCCTGGGTCATGCGGGCCGATACGTCGCGCAGTGCGGCCGACACGCCGAGGGCGGCGCCGACGACGAGCACCGCCGCGGCCAGCAACAGCGTGGACAGCACTGCCACGCGCCAGCGTCGCCGCAGCGAGGTCAGCGCTTCGTCGAGGCAGTACCGCAGGAAGCCGGTCGGATTGGCGTCCTCGCGCCGGAACGTGCTCATGCCAGGCCTCCCGGCCGCGACTCGGGCGACGGCCGATCGCTCACCACCTGCCCCCGTTGCAGCTGCACGACGCGGCGGTTCACGTAAGCAATCAGATCCTGGTCGTGCGTGGCCATCAGGATCGTCGTGCCGGCGGCGTTGATGCCGCGGAAGATGTCCATCACTTCGATCGACAGGGCGCGATCGAGGTTGCCGGTGGGCTCGTCGGCCAGGAGCAGTGCGGGGGCGTTCATGAGCGCGCGCGCGATCGCGACCCGCTGCTGCTCGCCGCCGGACAGCTGGAGCGGGAACGCCGGCATCCGGTCCTGGAGACCGACCTGCTGCAGCAGTTGCGACGCCCGGCGCCACTGCTGGGCGCGCGGCGCGCCGGTCACGCGTGCCACGGTGGCGACGTTCTCGAACACGGTACGGTGCGGCAGGAGGCGGAAGTCCTGGAACACGAAGCCGACGGTGCGGCGATAGGCCTGCCGCGCGTCGCGCGACAGCGTGGCGAGGTCGACGCCGTCGACCAGCACCTGCCCGGTCGTGGCGATCTCCTCGCGCAACAACAGCCGGAGGAGGGTCGACTTGCCGGCGCCGCTCGGGCCCGACAGGCAGACGAAATCGCCCTTGCCGATGGCGAGCGACACGTCGTGCAGCGCATCGTCCTCGAGTCCGTACGACTTGGTGACGCCGGTCAGCGTAATCACGTGCGGGGCGCTCCCTTTCCGATGGCGGCCGTCGTCTCGACCAACTGGACGCGGACGCGCCCGAAGGCGGCGGCAACGTCGATGCGGATCGGCAGCCGTCGCGCGTCGGCGCTCAGCCACAGATCGATGTGCGGCGGCGCGCGCCGCTGGACGCGCTGGACCAGCGTCGGCTGCAGCCGCCAGGCCGGCAGCGACCGGCCCTGCCACTCGATCGTCTCGGCCCGGAGCGCGCCGGACTGCAGCGTCAGGTTCCGGCCCATGTCGTTGACCGGCATCGAGACCCTGGTCCCCGGCGACAGCGGCAGCGTGCGCATCAGGAGGTAGGCCGAAATCGGATCGCGGTGATCGGCGGGGGCACGGAAGCCCGGCCCGGCCGTCACGGCCGCGGCGTCGGGCGGCACGACCCGGACGACCCCGCCGGCGCCGTCGTGCCACGCGGCCTGATCGACGTGCCGGCGGCCCTCCCGAATCTCGCGCTGGTGGACGATCGGCCGGAACTGATCGTCGGTGAAGGTGCGGAACTCGTCGCGAGCCTCGAAGAAGCGCGCCACCCACGGCGCCGTCCGCATCGACACGCGGGCTTCGTACGCGATGCGGCCACGGGCCTCGTCTTCCAGCCATCGCGGCAGGCGCGCGTCGCTGCCGCTGGCTGCGAGCACGGCGATCTCGATCGTGCCGGCGGCGACCTGTGCCCCGGCGCCGTCCCAGAAGACCTCGTAGCGGCTCACTTCGCCGACGGTGAAGCCGGGCCGGCCCGGATGCGGCGCCGGAACCGCCGACGGCGCGCCGACCGCCGCCAGCAGCGTCGCTTCGTCGGCCAACTCGTACACGATCGAGGCCGGCGCGCCGGGCGTGGTCAGACGCGCCCGCCGTATCAGCGGCCACCGCGCCCCGAGATCGTCCTGCCCGGCGACCACGAACCGCACGCCGAGATCGTGCAGGGTCCAGATCGCGTCGGCCGACGGAAAGGTGGCGAGCGCGCCGCCGATGGCACCGGCAAATGCCGGCCGCTGGCCGCTGTAGCCGTTGACGATCGGCCGTCCGTGCACGAGCGTGCCGAGCATCAAGGGCGTCGCGGCCCGATCCTCGGGCATCGGCAGGAACGCCACAGGACCGGCGCCGCGTGCGTCGCGTAACCAGTTGGCGACAGGAGAGGCGAAGACCGGCGCCTCGACGTACGGCACGCGCCAGGCCGAGGCCTCGACCAGGACGAGCGCGGAGAGCGCGAGGGCCACGCTCCGGGCGCCCGGCACCGGGCGACGACGGCACGAGGCCACGCCGTAGGCCGCCAGCGCCGCCACCGCAAAGCTGACAAGGACACCGAACCGGGCGGGCGCGCGCACTGCCTGGAAGCCGAAGATCCATCGATGCGCCGACGCGTAGATCGGCCTGATGCCGTCCGGTCCGAGCGACAGGATGAACCCGCTGAGGGCCAGCACCGCCCACATCCAGAGGAGCGGACTGCGCCGGGACCGGCCGAAGGCGGTCAGCCCCAATGCCGCGAGGACGTACGCCGACCAGCCAGGAAGCAGGGCGTCCTCGTCGGTGCGGGCAATCGGCGCCGCCGCCGACGGCCGCCACGGCGGCTCGCTCACGTAGCTGCGGGGCGTCGCCGCATGCCGGCTGGCCTCGTCCATCGTTCGGACGAAGCCTTCGCGCTGCTGCACCTGCAGGTACGGCATCAGCACGGGCGCCACCAGAGCAGCGGCGATTGCGCCGCCCAGCGCGAGCGGCGCGAGCAGGCGGCCCAGGCGCACGCGGCCCGACACACAGACCAGCACCAGACCGCCGACACCCAGACCAACGAGTCCGATCACGGCGTAGTACACCGAACTGATCGCCGTGAGCCCGAACCACAGTCCGAGCCAGGCGCCATCGCGCCATCGGCGGCGCGCCACCACGCGGTGCAGGGCGCCGAACGCGAGCGGCAGGAAGTACAGGGCCTGCAACTGCAGGTGCAGCACGTGCGAGAACCGGTACGCGCAGAATCCCCACACCAGCCCGCCGACGAGCGGAGCCACGGTGTCGTCGAGCACCTGCCGCAGGTACCACCACATCGCCCAGGCGCTGGCCGCGAGCGACGCCACGAACACGACGTTGTAGCAGAGCACCGGATCGCGCCAGATCGCGTAGACCGGCGACACCAGGAGCGCCTGCAACAACAGGTGATCGGTGTACGCGAGCGTCTGCCGCGCGGGGTGGAAGATCGGCGCGTCGAACACCGCACCAGTGAGCCAGCTGCCCGGTGCCTCGAACAGCTGCCGCAGGTCCCAGCCGAGCGTGAAGAGGTTCAGGTACGGATCGCCAGGGCCCAGCGGCGCGCCGAAGAGACGACGCGGGTGCACCGCCAGCGGCCACGTCGCGACCAGGGCGACCAGCAGATAGCCCGCGGCGGCCGCGACCCATTCCTGCCAGGCCGGCCGCCGCTGCTCAGGCGTCGAGCTGACGCTGGAGGAGTGCATGCACCACTTTCGGATTGGCCGTGCCGCGGGTGCGCTTCATGACCTGCCCGACGAGCGCGCCGATCGCCTGGACCCGGCCGGCGCGGTAGCTCGCCACGGCGTCGGCGTTGGCGTCGAGCACGGCGGTGATGTGCGCCAGCAGCTCGGCTTCGTCGCCCACCTGCGTCAGCCCCTCGCGTTCGACGATGGCGCGGGCCGGTTCGCCGGTCTGCCACATCGTGTCGAACACCTGCCGCGCGGCGGGCCCACCGATCGTCCCCGCGTCGACGAGCCCGAGCAGCTGCGCGAGTCCGTCCGGTCCGACCGGTGCCGCGGTGATCGCGACGTCGTCTTCCTTCAGCTTGCGCAGGACGTCGCCCATGACCCAGTTGGACGCCAGCTTGGCCGGCACCAGGGCCGCGACCTGCTCGAAGTACGCCGCCACGTCGGGATCCTGGGTCAGCACGCCGGCATCGTAGGGCGGCAGCGCGTACTGGTCGACGAACCGCCGGCGCCGCGCCTGCGGCAACTCGGGTAAGGAGTGGCGCACTCGATCGACGTGGCCGGGCGCCAGCACCAGCAGCGGCAGGTCGGGCTCGGGGAAGTAGCGGTAGTCGTGCGCCTCTTCCTTGCTGCGCATCGCGAAAGTCCGGCCGCTGTCCGGATCGAACAGCCGCGTCTCCTGGACGACGGTGCCGCCGCCGGCCACCAGTTCGGTCTGCCGGGCGATCTCGTGCTCGATCGCCTTCTGCAGGAAGCGGAACGAATTGACGTTCTTGACCTCGACCTTCGTGCCCAATGCCGCCTGCCCGGCCGGGCGCACCGAGACGTTGGCGTCGCAGCGCAGGCTGCCCTCTTCGAGGTTGCCGTCGTTGACGCCAATCGCGACCAGCACGTCCCGCACCTGCGTGAAGTACGCGGCGGCCGCCGCCGCGTCGCGCAGGTCGGGCTCCGACACGATCTCGATGAGCGGCGTGCCGGCGCGATTCAGATCGATGCCGGTGAGGTTGGTGTCGCCGCTGCCCTCGTGCAGCGACTTGCCGGCGTCCTCCTCCATGTGGATGCGGGTGATGCCGACCCGCACGGCCTGTCCCTCGACGTCGACAACGACCTGGCCACCGGTCGCGAGCGGCCGGTCGTACTGCGAGATCTGGTAGCCCTTGGGCAGGTCCGGGTAGAAGTAGTTCTTCCGGGCGAACTCGGACTCGTCGTGCACCGTACAGCCGAGCGCCACGGCCGCCGCCACGGCCTTGTCCACCGCGTCGGCGTTGAGCACCGGCAGCGCCCCCGGCAGGCCGAGGCAGACCGGGCACGTATGCGTGTTCGGAGGATCGCCGAAGGCCGGCGTGCAGCCGCAGAAGATCTTCGTACGGGTCTGGAGCTGGGCGTGCACCTCGAGGCCGATCACGGCTTCGTAGCGCACCGGGACGGACGTCGGCGGCGGCACGGCCCCGATTGTATGACGGGCGACCGCGCCAGCCTTCAGCCCGCGACCGACAGGCGCGTGAACGCCCGCACCACGTCGGGATCGAACTGGGTGCCGCTGCCGCGTACCAGCTCGTTGATCGCCTGCTCGTGCGTGAGCGCGTCGCGGAACGGCCGCGCGCAGCGCATCGCGTCATACGAGTCGGCGACCGCCAGGACTCGGCTGGCCATCGGAATCTCGTCGCCGGCCAACTGCCGCGGATAGCCGCTGCCGGAGAACTCCTCGAACCGCGATCGGACGATGCCGGCGGCGGGCCGCAGTGCCGGAATCGCCTCGAGGATGGACGCGCCCAGATCGGGGACGCGGCGCCAGAGCGCCCGCTCTTCTGCCGACAGTTCGCCGGTCTTGCCGAGCAGCCCGTCTGGCAGGACGATCCGGCCGAGCTCGTGCAACAGCGCCGCCTGCGCCAGCGCCTCCATCTGGGCGGCAGGGAGACGCACCGCGGCGCCGAGGGTCGTGGCCAGCGACCGCACCCGCAGGCTGTGCTCGCGCTGCACGTCGTTGCGAAACGCCACCAGGTCGAGCGCCGCTTCGACCTGCTCCATGGTGGCCACCTGGAGCCGGATCATCGCCTCGATCAGGCGCGCGTGACGGCCGCCCAACTCCGAGGCCCGCTGCTCGCGCAGCAGGCGATCGGCACGCCGCAGCCGGTGCTGGCGCATGCCGTTCTCGAGCGCCCGCGACAGGCTGCGCTGGTCGAACGGCTTCAGCAGGTAGTCGACGACGCCATGCTGCAGGCCGCGCAGCGCCCAGTCCACGTCGTGGACGCCGGTGACCAGCACCACGGCGATGTCGGGATGACTCGCCTGCACCTGCTCGACGAACCAGAAGCCGTCATGGCCCGGCATCTGCACGTCGCAGAGGGCCACGGCCACGGGCTGCTCGGCGGCCGCCGACAGCGCCGCCGCCGCGCTCTCGGCCGCAACCGGCTGGCAGCCGTCGGCTTCCACCCACGCCGCCAGGACGTCGCGCACGCCCTCGTCGTCGTCGATCACGAGCACGTTCGTCGGCGCGTCGACGCGGGTCTCGATGTGCAGCGCGTCCAGCGCGTGGTCTCCAGCCATCCGTCCCATCACGCTGCTCCCTTGCCGCGCCGCGCGATCGTCGTGCCGAGATCGAGGCGTTCGAGCTTGCGGTAGAGCGCCCGCCGGCTCACGCCGAGCAGGATCGCCGCGTTCTTCTTGTTGCCGTGCGCGCGCTGCAGCGCCCGCATGATGTGTTCGCGTTCGACGTCCGACAACGGCTCGACGTCGCTGGCGGTGGACGGCATCGGCGCTGGCACGGGCATCGGCATCGGACGCAGGCCCGCAGTGGTCGCGGCGGGCCGCACGCGCGGTACCGGCAGGCTCGCCTTGACGTCGAGCTCGCCGACCAGACGGCCTTCCGCCATCAGGCAGGCGCGCTCGATCACGTTGCGCAGCTCGCGCACGTTGCCGTTCCAAGCGGCCTCGCGCAGCAAGCGCTCGGCGCCCGCGGTGAGGCCGGTCAGGGCCTTGGCGAGCCGGTTCGCCGTGGCGCGCATGAAGCTGTTGGCGAGATAGACGATGTCGTCGCGGCGGTCGCGGAGGGGCGGCACCACGACGTCGACGACGTTCAGGCGGTAGTAGAGATCGCGGCGGAAGCGCCCCTCTTCGCACTCGAGCTCGAGGTCACGATTTGTCGCCGCGATGATGGTGACGTCGACCTTGCGCGGCTCGAGCGAGCCGACGCGGTGCACCTCTCCGTACTCGATGGCGCGCAGCAGCTTGGCCTGCACACCCGGCGGAAGTTCGCCCACCTCGTCGAGGAACAGCGTGCCGCCGTCGGCCAGTTCGAAGAGTCCGGGCTTGGCGTCGGTTGCGCCGGTGAAGGCACCACGCACGTGGCCGAACAGCTCGCTCTCGAAGAGCGTCTCGACGACCGCGGAGCAGTTGATGACGACGAAGCGCCGGTCGGCCCGTGGCCCGAGCTGGTGCAACGCGCGCGCGACGAGTTCCTTCCCGGTCCCGGTCTCGCCGCTGACCAGGGCCGTGCGCGCGTGCGGCGCGACGGTGCGCAGCAGCCTGAACAGCTTCTGCATCGGCACCGAGCGGCCGATCATCCCGTGGAAGGCCACACCCGCCGACCGTTCGGCCGGGAACAGCCGCACGCGACGCCGCAGCGCATCGTCGTACTGGTCGGTCAACAGCCGACGGACCTTCTCGGCGTCGATCGGATCGCGCAGGTATTCCTGGACGCCGAGGCGGATGGCGGCGACGGCCGATTCGACCGACGCACGGCCGGTCATCAGCAGCGGCAGGTCGGGCGCCTCTCCGCGCAGGCTGGTCACGACATGCAGGCCCTCGATGTCTTCGAGATCCAGCGACGCGATGGCGACGTCGGGCGGCCGCTGCCGGAACGCGGCGAGGCCCTCCGTGCCGGTAGCGCACACGTGCACGGCGAAGCCGACGCGGTCTGCGACCTCCAGGAGGGCGTCTCGGGCGGGGCTCGGGGGCTGAATCACCAGCAGGGCGGGCGTGCTCATGGTTGCGTCCTCCATGGCAATCGACC
>CBIHOS010000185.1:0-10208 GCA_966211945.1 uncultured bacterium | reverse complement strand
GGCCGTCGCCTTGCAGGCGTCGAGCCATTGTTCCACCATGGCGCGATGTCCATCGACGTGACTCATGAGGATGCCAGCACGTTTCGCGTGGTGGTGAGCGACGATGACGGTACCAGCACGCACATGGTGACCGTGATGCCGAGCGACGTCGCGCGCTACGCGCCCGGGTCGACACCCGAGCAGTTGCTCGAACGGGCGTTCGCGTTCCTGCTGGCCCGTGAACCGAAGGAGGCCATCCTCGGCCGCTTCGAACTGCCGGTGATCGAGCGCTACTTTCCCGAGTTCGGCGACGAGATCGCGCGTGAACGCTAACGCCGGACTGCGCCGCGACACCGTGGCCGTGCACGACGGCGAACCGTGCGCGGTGCTCGCCTTCTATCCGACCTTCGAGGACGAGCAGGCGACGCGGCTCGGCGCATTCACGATCGACGTGGCGCCGGGCGCGCCAGTGATGCCCGAACGGCTGCCTCTCGTGGTGCTCTCGCACGGGTCCGGCGGTACGCCGCTGGTGCATCGCAACCTGGCGCGTCATCTCGCGCGGGCCGGCCACATCGTCGTGCTCCCGACCCATCCCGGCAACAACCGCGTCGACAACCCGCTGGCCGGGACGTCGAGGCTGCTCGCGCGGCGGCCGGCAGAGATCCGAATCGTCATCGACTGGGCGATGTCGGCGGACGGCTTTGGCGCCAACCTCCATCCAGGCGCGGTCGGTATCGTCGGGCACTCGCTCGGCGGCTATACGGCGCTGGCCCTCGCGGGCGGGCGTCCGACGTCGTTTCCGAACGAGTCGAGCGACCACGTCGCGCGTCCGGTGCCGGTGGCGGCCGATCCCCGGGTGGCCGCGATCGTGCTGCTGGCGCCGGCGACGGTGTGGTTCGTGGCCGATGGCGCCCTGGCAGACGTGCGGGTGCCGGTGCTGATGTACACGGGCGACGCCGACGTGCAGGCGCCGGCCGAGCACGGCGCCATCGTCGAGCGGGGCATGGCGGGGTCCGGCCTGCTGACGCACCGTGTCATCGCCGGCGCCGGCCACTACTCGTTCTTCAGTCCTTACCCATCAGACATGGTGAGCCCGGCGCTGGCACCGTCGCAGGACCGGCCCGGTTTCGATCGTCCGGCGCTTCACGCTGCGCTCTACGCCGAGATCACGACGTTCGTCCAGCGTCACCTGGGATTGGCCGTTCGGGCCGTCACGCGCGGCGCGCCTGGCGCGGGCTAGCGTTCGCGGGAGCCCGAGCTACGCCGGCGGCCGAGGCAGGCCGACGCCACCGACCGGCGCGGTGATCACGCGATTCGAGAAGCCGGCAATGATCGGCCGCGCCTTCGCAATCGCGGTCTTCACGTCGGGCAGCGACAACGACGCCTTGTGGTGCGCCTCGCTCTCCCAGACCTCGGTGATCCAGATGCCGTCGGCATCCTCGACGTCGCGCGCCACGATGTAGTTCAGGCAGCCGGGCATCGCGCCCGTGCCCTCCAGCAGGATCGCGATCAATGCCTCGCGCGACCCTGGCGACGCGTTCATCTTGCCCATCACTCCGTACATGGCGGCTCCGGTTCGCGTCGGGGACGCGGTCTGTGTGGCGGTCGACGAGGCGGCGCTCACCACGGCCGCGCCCGCCACGAGGAACGTGCGGCGACCCATCGCGATGCCTGGATCCCGTCGTCGAGGCATGCGATTCAGCGCGCTGCGCTCGGTGCGCCGGCCGCCGGCGCGAAGCGCTTGAAGAAGCTCTCGGGTTTCCAATTCGGGCGCGTCGCGCGGTTGGCGATCCGCACGGCAAGTCGTCCGATCACCTCGGTGAAGCCGACGGCGGCGCTGCGGTCGATGGGCTGCTGCAGATCGTCGGACGGCGCGTGGTAGCGCTCCTTCGTCCAGGCCGCATCGATGGCCGCCTCCGGCGACCCCGGCTGGAAGCCGACCTTCATCGCGAGGGCGGGAATGCCTTCGCGAACGAACGAGTACTGATCGCTGCGAATGAAGCGGTTGCGCAGCGGCTGCGGATCGGGCTGCACGGACAGGCCCATCTCGCTCGCGACCGCCCGTACGTCGTCGCCGAGGTCGGACTCGTCGAGGCCGAGCACCATCAGCGACTTCAACGGATACAAGGGCAGGAACATGTCCATGTTCAGGTTGGCGACGATGGCCGCCCGCGGCACGGTAGGATGGCGGGCGAAGTAGCGCGACCCCAGCAGGCCCTTCTCCTCCGCCGTCACGGCCACGAAGAGGACGGAGCGCTTCGGCCTGGCCGCAGCAACCGCGCCGGCCGCCTCGATGAGCGTCGCAATGCCCGACGCGTTGTCCATCGCGCCGTTGTAGATCGTGTCGCCGTCGACCGCGGCGCCCACGCCAACGTGATCCAGATGCGCCGTCAGCACGACGTACTCGCCGGCCAGTCGCTCGTCGCTGCCCTTCAGGAGGCCGACGACGTTCTGCGAGCGGACGTCCTGCGTGTCGACGGCGATCGTCGCGCGCAGCGACGGCTTCAGCGCGAAGTGCGGCAGCGGCTGCCGGGCGTCGGCCAGCGCCATCAGCGACGCGACCGTCTGCCCGGACCCGGCAAACAGCACGTCGGCATGTGCAGGATTCCAGGTCAACGCGATCTGGATGCCGTTGGCGTCGCCCATCGCCGGATCGGCCAGCGTCATCGACGCGCTGAGCCGGCTGGCCGACGAGCGCGCCCAGGGCACGTCGGTGCTGCCCGGATTGGGAATCGAGATCATGCCGATCGCGCCGGCTCGACGCAGCGCCTCGGCCCGGACCCATGCCGACTGGTAGTGCGCGCTGAGCGCCCCCGGGACGTTCGAGGGGCTGCCGGCGATGCACGCGACGACCTTGCCCTTCAGATCGAGCCCCGAGAAGTCGTCCAGGCCGATCTCGGGGATCTGCAGGCAGTTGCCGCCAAACGCCAGGCCGGCCTCCACGGTCGGCGCCGGATCGAGCCGCAAGCCGAAGTAGGCCTGTTCACCGAGGGTCACCGGTGTGGATGCGCCGTCCACGACGAGCGCCAGGCTGGATCGCGACTCGTCGACCTTCCGGGACTTGAACGCGACCGGCTGGAAGAACCCGTCAGGTGTGCCTGGAGCAAGGCCGGCGGCCTCGAAGCGCTCCGCGACATACTCCGCGGCTTCGAGGTGCTCCGGGCTGCCCGTCTGACGGCCGCGCATCCTGTCGTCGGCGAGCGTCTCGACGTGCGCGAACCAGCGGGCGGCGGCAGCATCTCCGGCGGTCGGCGGCGCGGCGGCCGGAGGCGCGGGCGGCGGTGCCTGAGCCAGCGCCATCGTCGGCGCCGACAGGACGGCCAGCCAGAGCGCGCACGGCACAGCCGGCAAGCGTCGGGCGAGGCGAAGAAACGTCATCCGGGCACGGTAGCACGGCCCAAGTGAGGCTTGGTTGGGCCTGGGGCCTTGGGCCTTGGGCCTTCGCGGAACAACGGGGCCGGCCGGCATGGGCGGCGGCGCGATGTCGGGACCGGCGCCGGCGACACGATCTACAAAAGCGGGGCGCCCGCGCGGTGCCCGACGCCGCCATGTACGATTACGACCTCACGCGCACGACATGCCAGATCCCACGCCTGTGCCCACGCCGCGCGAGGCGGCCCTCGCCATGGATGGCGTCGCCTTCAGGCGCGTCGGCCATGCGCTGGTGGACGCGCTCGCCACGCTGCTCGACGATGTGCCCGGTCGTCCCGTCACGCCCGGCGAAAGCCCGACGCAGGTGCGCGACCTGATCGGGCGCGATCGCGCGCTGCCCGAGGCGGGCGCGGCGCCCGCGGACCTCATCGCCCGCGCGACGGCGCTGCTCGCCGACCATTCCCTCTTCAACGGTCATCCCCGGTTCTTCGGCTACATCACTGCCGCCCCGGCGCCGCTCGGCATGCTCGGCGACCTGCTCGCATCGGCGGTCAACGCCAACGTCGGCGCCTGGCGGCTGTCGCCGATGGCGAGCGAGATCGAGGCGCAGACGGTGCGCTGGATCGGCCAACTGCTGCGCTACCGCGACGATGCGGCCGGGCTCTTCGTGAGCGGCGGCAACATGGCGAACATCGTCGGACTGCTTGCCGCGCGGGCCGCGGCGGGTGCGCCATGGGGCGTGCGCGGGCGTGGCGTATCCGCAAGCGAGGCCAGGCGCCTGCGCATCTATGCCTCGCCCGAGACGCACACGTGGCTGCAGAAGGCCGCCGATGTCTGCGGGGTCGGGACGGATGCGATCCACTGGGTGCCGACGACCGACGACTTGCGGCTCGATCCGGACGCACTCCGGACCGCCATCGCGGCCGATCGTGCCGCCGGCGAGTCGCCGATGCTCGTCGTCGGGACGGCGGGCTCGGTGAGCACCGGTATCGTCGACCCGCTGTTTGCGATCGCCGAGGTGTGTCGCGAGGCCGGGGTGTGGTTCCACGTGGACGGCGCCTACGGTGCTCCGGCCGCGGCCGTGGACGGCACTCCGCACGACCTGCAGGCGCTGCACCTCGCCGATTCACTGGCCGTCGATCCGCACAAGTGGCTGTACGCGCCGCTCGAGGCCGGCTGTGTGCTGGTGCGCGATGCCGACGTGCTGCGACAGGCGTTCTCGTACCATCCGCCCTACTACCACTTCGACGAGGACCGCGGCGTCAACTACGTGGACCTCGGGCTTCAGAACTCCCGCGGCTTCCGGGCGCTGAAGGTGTGGCTGATGCTGCAGCAGGCCGGCGCCGAGGGCTATCGCCGCATGATCGGCGACGACATCGCGCTCGCGCGGCGGCTGCAGACGGCCGTCGCGGCGCATCCGCGGCTCGAAGCCGGCTCCACACACCTGAGCATCACGACGTTCCGCTACGTACCCGAGGACCTGCGCGGCGCGGCCGATACGTCCAGCGAGGCGTACCTGAATGCGCTGAACGAAGCGCTGCTCGAGCGGCTCCAGCGTGCCGGCGAGGTGTTCGTCTCCAATGCCGTGGTCGGCGGACGCTACCTGTTGCGCGCGTGCGTGGTGAACTTCCACACGACGCCCGACGACATCGACGCCGTTCCGGCCATCGTCGACGCGGCCGGCGGCGCGGTCGACGGCGAGATGCGGCGGCGCCCCGACGGTGCGGCGCCGTCCGAGCGCCGACCGTAGTGCACTGCTGCGAGCGCGAGGCGGCTGCGCGCCTCCTCGCGCAGGAGGGCTGAGCCAGTGTTGCGCGCCGAATTGCTCATTGCCGCAGGCCTCGCCATCGCGGCCGTCGGACTGGCGCCGCCCGAGCCCGCGGGTGGCGCACTCGCCGGTGATCGCCCGCGCGTGTTGATCTCCACCGACCTGGGTGGAGACGATGAGGACGACATGCAGTCGCTCGTCCACCTGCTGCTGTATGCGGACGTGGTGGACATCGAGGGCCTGGTGTCCTCACCGCCCGGCGCGGGCCGTGCGTCGGACATCCTGCGCATCCTGGACACGTATGCACGCGACCATGCGGCGCTGGTCCGGCACGACCGGCGCTATCCGGCTCCTGCGACCCTGCGGGCCGTGACCAGGCAGGGCGCCGTCGATGCGGCGCCGGCCGGCGGCTGGAGCGGGCCGACCGACGGGTCGCGCTGGATCGTCGAGCGGGCCCGCGCGTCCGACCCTCGGCCGTTGTACGTGCTGGCGTGGGGCGCGATCACCGACGTGGCCCAGGCCGTGCACGACGCGCCCGACATCTCGTCGCGCATCCGCGTCTACTTCGTCGGCAGCTGGAACCGGCAACAGGACGCTGCGGCATTCGCGTACCTGGACACCCACCATCGGGACCTCTGGTTCATCCATGCCGAGACGACGTTCCGGGGCTGGTACATGGGGGGCACGCAGGACGGCGACCTGGGGAATGTGTCGTTCGTGCAGGCGCATGCCTGCGGGCATGGCGGGCTCGGCACGCTCTTCTGCGGACTGGCGCCGGCGCTCGGGCCGGGGTCCGTGGGGCGCATCAAGATGGGCGACACGCCGTCGTTTGCTTACCTGTTGCGGGGGCGGCCGGAGGACCCGGCCGCCGAGCACTGGGGCGGACGGTTCGTGCCCCACCCCGACGGCCGGCCGCGCTGGTGGGTGGACGATCCGGATCCGGCATGGCGCGTCGCGGACCGGGCCGGGGCGCGCACGGTCAGTCAGTACCGTGAGCAGTACCTGCGCGACTGGCAGTTGCGATTGGCGCGGCTGCCGCGTGCGGCTGGCTGAGCCGGTGCACACCGGCCACGGGGGGTCGTAGAATCGCCGCATGGCCGGCGGTCACCAGTGCCATCACTGCAAGCAGTGGGTCGACGACGGCGAGCCGCACGACTGCTGGACGACCACCGAAGCGGCGCTCACGCGCCACCTGCCAGAAGACCTCCAGGACGCCTACGAGCGGTTGCGTGAAGCGGCGGTCGAGTTCGGCGGCCAGCGCATCTACGCGTCGCACAACTCGATCATGTTCTCGCGGCGCGTCTGCTACTGCTTCGTCCGGCCGCGGCGCAAGGACCTCGAGGTGATCGTGTTCCTGGGCCGCGTCGTGAGCGCCCCGCAGATCGTGCGAGCCATGCCGGCATCGCGCCTCAAGCACGCGCACCTGATCAGGGTCACGCACCGCGATCAGGTGGAGGCTCCGCTCACAGACTGGATGCAGGAGGCCTACGCGTTTGCCGGCGAGGCGCCGCGCCGGCCGATCACGTCCAACACGACGCTCAGCGAAGCATCCTCCGTCTCCCCGGAGAAGACGCGCAAGCGCGCGGCGAAGAAGCGCTGACTGCCGGCAGGTCTCGTCGTCGGCTCAACGCTCCAAGGCATGGCGCGCCGCGCCAATCGCGCCCGCCTCCTCGCCGAGTTCCGCCAGCACGACGTCGACGGCGGCGCCGTGCGGCCGCCACTCGAAGGCGTCGAGCCAGCGCCGGAGCGGCGCCATCAGGATGTCTCCGGCCCGGGTGGCAATGCCGCCGCCGAGGATGACGCGAGCCGGGTCGACCGCGTTGACGACCGACGCAACGCCGGCGGCCAGGCACCGGACGCTCGTGTGCCACACGCGCGTCGCGTCCTGATCGCCGGCGACGTGCGCAGCGACGAGCGCCTCGGTCGTCGGGAAACGTCCGTCCGTCCGACGTGCAACCGTGCAATCACCGATCGCGTCTTCGAGGCTGCCCGGCGTGCCGACGATGTCGGGTGCGCCTGCCGCGTCGACCGTCATGTGGCCGAGGTGACCGGCGCGGCCGGTGTGGCCGGCGAGCAGCCGGCCGTCGGCCAGCACCGCTCCGCCGACGCCGGTGCCGATGGTCAGCAGCACGACGTCTGCGCACCCGCGTCCTGCGCCGAGCCAGACCTCGCCGAGCAGGGCCGCCTGGGCATCGTTGAGGACGCGCACGGGCGAGTCGCTCCGCAGCGCCTCGGTCCAGTCGAGCCCCTGTACGACGTCGAGGCGTCCCTGCATCCAGTGGACGTGGCCGTCGCCCCGCCTGACCAATCCGGGCGATGCGAGGCCAATTGCGTCGGGCGGCCCGAACGCGGCGCGTATCTCCGCCAGCGACCGGGCGATGCCGCCGGGCAGCGCCGACGGCAACGACGTATCGGTGGGCATCCTGGCGCGGTGGACGACCCGGCCCTCCGGTTCGACCGCCACGATCTTCACGAAGGAGCCGCCGACGTCCACCCCGATCGCGTGTCGCATGCGCATGCAGCCTCGCACGGATCGCCCGCGTGGAGACAGCCATCCGGGGAAGTCCGCGAGCGACGGCGTGGCCTGGGGCGCACGGTGAACGCAGGGACGGGGACCGCCCGGCTGGCGGTCCCTGCCCGACGCGGTTCGGGAGATGCCGGCGGTCAGTAGATGTCGGCGCGCAGCGTGAGCGTGCGCCCCGGCTGCACGACGACGTCGAACGACACGGCCCCCGCACCAGGCGTGTGGATCTCGATGCGATGCGGTCCGGGCTCGAGATTCAGGTGCTGCAGCCACCCGTCGAAGTCGTCGACGATGCCGGCGTAGTTGCCGTCGGCGAAGACCTGCGCGTCGCGCGGCGCATCGGTGATGCGCACGCCGCCGTAGCTCACGCCTGGCGACGGATCGTAGTAGTAGCTCGGAACCGTGCCGAACGGATAGAGGTCGTCGGCGCCGTAGTAGACACCGAGCGCGATGCTCGGGCGGTAGTAGTACGGCCGCCACGGCGACACCGTGATCACGTGCGGATGGATGTAGCGCGGGACGATGATCGTGCGACCCCAGCCGCCACGCCAGCCTGGCGCACCGTAGCCAGGCGCGTAGTGGTAATAGCGGGGACTGCGGTACGAGCGGCCGCCGCCGTAGTAACGCGGCGACACGTAGCGAGGCGGTGACGCGTGACGCCGGTCGACGTAGCCACGCGGGACGGCCCGGCCGACGTAGGCGCGGTCGCGATACGTGGGCACCTGCACCCGACGGTCGTTGGAGCGGACGCCGTAGTCGCGGCGATACTCGGGCCCGCGGCTGCGCTGGTCGCGGTCCGCACGGGACTGCCGGCCTTCGATGCGCTGGGGCGCCGAGTGGACACGTGGAGCCTGAGCCCGGGGCGCCTGGACCCGAGGCGCCTCGGACCGCTGCCCGCCGTGGACACGCCCTCCGCCGACGCGGCCACCACCTGAGTCGCGCGGCGTCGCCTGACGGCCGGTGTATCGACCCCGCCCGCCGTCACCACCCCGATCGCCACCTCGGGAGCGGCCTTCCTGCGCCAGCACCGGGGTCGCGGTGAGCATGCCCAGGAACATCACGGCCGTGAGCCATCGTCCAAGTGTCATGGTGCGTCTCCTGGCGTGGGTCCATTCAAAGGCCGAGCCACTATCGTCGGACGTCCAGTATTGAAGCATGGCCCATCTGCGCGGACCAGTTCTCCGGGGAAGGACAGCGGGCCGGCCTGACTGCACTCCCGAGGGCACAGGTCCGTCCTATCCTCAGACCAGCATGCCCAGCCGTCGAACGTTCCTCGCCTCTGGCGCCCTCGCGGGTGCCGGCGCCACCGTCTGGACCAGTCTCTCATCGTCGTGGGCCGCGCGGTTCGTGCGCGGGCGACTTGCCGAGATAGGCAAGGACATCCCGGCCGCGCCCCATCGGCCGGCCCCGGCAACCTGGACGGACCGGGACATCACGATGGCCTGGCTGGGCCATGCGACCGTGCTCATCGATTTCCAGGGGCTGCGAATCCTGACCGACCCCGTGCTGTTCTCACGGATTGGCGTGGACGCGTGGGTCGGGACGCTCGGGCCGCAGCGACTCGTGCAGAGCGCGCTGCCCGTCGAAGCGATTCCGGAGAT
The DNA here is from genome assembly GCA_966211945.1 of uncultured bacterium. Classification (GTDB taxonomy): domain Bacteria; phylum Acidobacteriota; class Vicinamibacteria; order Vicinamibacterales; family Vicinamibacteraceae; genus Luteitalea. Next base: position 964 of record CBIHOS010000185.1, on the reverse strand, counting down.
CGACCTGGTGCTGGTCTCGCACGCGCACTTCGATCATCTGGACACGCCGTCGCTCGCCGCGGTGCCGGGCCGCCCGGCGGTCGTGATGGCGTCGGGGACGTCCGACCTGCTGCCGTCGCGCGACTGGGCGTCGGTGTCCGAGTTGCGCTGGAACGAGTCGACGCGAATACGCACCTCGCATGGCGACGCGCAGATCCACGGGCTGGAGGTTCGTCACTGGGGCGCGCGGATGCAGCGCGACAGCTGGCGCGGGTACACCGGCTTCGCGATCGAGCGCGAAGGCCGGCGACTGCTGATTGGCGGCGACACCGCCGACACGCCGCTGTTCCGCGAGCATCGCCGGCACGGGCCCTACGACGCCGCGGTGATGCCGATCGGCGCGTACGATCCGTGGATCCGCCATCACTGCACGCCGGAACAGGCCGTGCGCATGGCGGATGCGGCCGGCGCCCGGCTGTTCGTGCCCATCCACCACCAGTCGTTCGCGCTGAGCCGCGAGCCGGTCCTCGAGCCGATCGCCAGGGCCGAGGCTGCCCTCGCGCAGGAACGCGGCCGCCTGGCCTGGAAGTCGATCGGCGAGACGACCGTCGTCCCTGCCTGACCGGACATCCGGTCTCACACCGCGCACGTTGGCCGCTCCGGCACGCACGTGCCTGGCGAGACGTGGCGGCGTCAGGTGCGCGGGCGACGGGCAACGACCAGCGCTGCCGGCAGGCCGACGCACGTCATGTGAATCAGGATGTTTGCCGCCATCAGCCAGCGCGGCCCGGAACGACCGCCACCGGCACGCGACAACGGCAGCACGCCGTACGTCATGACGACGTACACCGCGACGCCGTAGAGAGGCCCCGTGACCAGTGGCCGCTGCCGCAGCAGCGGCCACACCCGGCTCACGCCCCAATACACCAGCACCACCAAAGGCGCGATGGAGAAGTGCAGCAGGAGGCCGAGCGCCGCCGTGCGC